>JAZKGK010000101.1:51498-67015 GCA_040385915.1 Bacteroidota bacterium | reverse complement strand
GCTTAACCACGTTGATTTCCTGCAACAAATCAGACATCCAGCCCAGTGCGAGTAATCAGGTAAGCGAACAGCCCGCATTGGTGGATGGGAAACTTGAATTTTCCTCCCTGCATTCATTTGGTGACTTTATTAAAACAAATCTAAATTGGCTAACCAAGATGAATCCAAAGCCAGAGTGTATCAGAAACATTCACTAGATTTTATGGGGTTGGCGCAGTATCATTCCGTTTCTGGGATATAAAATCAATCCATTCAGGCGTGCTAAATGGGGCAACTATTCAATTTACTATCACAGGAAGTATTGATTAATGAACAAGATAAAAACCAATCGCTTATTCAACCCACGCACGTTAGGTGCGTGGGTTATTCTTATTTTTGGGTATTACTCAGCGAATGCCCAGCAGCCTTATTTTCAGATTAAGCCAAAAAAAAAACCAACTCTTCAAGAGATTGAATCGGAGTATAACCGAAAGGCAGAAAAGACAAAACAAGCTGACTACCTAAATCAAGATTCTTTAAGGAACAAAGCTATTTATAAAGCTAACCTACGATTTGATTATAAAAAATTCCGGGTGGCTTTTACGGGTGGGGCATTCCATAAACGCAGGCAAGTAAGCAACCCAGGCCCCTTGATTAATGATAAGCCTTTTGAAAATTCCGCGCCTGCTGATCCCCTTTTATCGGTGGGCATCAGCTATAAACATAGCCGATGGATATGCCCAGAACTCTCTTATAGCACGATTTATTATACTGATGGGGATACTTATAACAAATTTGGAAACCTAGGCGCTTCCGATTTATTCCAGGGAAAGGAAATCACTCTGGGTAATCGGTTTTATGTGGTAGAAAAGCTGCTATTCAAACGAATTAAACTTTCTATGGGTATATCCGGGAAACTATCCTTTTTAAAAAATGGGAGTCGAACCGTGCGTATTGGCTATGCGGGCACAAGTAAACTTAACATTACGAATATTAATACTGGAGACAGTTTAGTTTTTAACCGAGACAAGTATTATGTAAATAATACGAATTTCTCTTTAGTAGCAGATATTTTATTGGAAGTCAAGCTACTCAAATACCTTGATCTAGGGTTTGGAGTGGCTTATTTCCAGGGCGTCAACAAAATATTTTACTCGAAGACTACCTACCAATTTGAAGGCATCAAATACCAAAGCGAGAAGTCCTTATTTGGAACTGGTTATGAGCCATTTATTAGACTCAACTTTACTTTACAGCATTAAACTCATTCTCACTTCAATAGCTCAAGCAAATTAGCGCCACCTGCCATGGGAATGCACCTAATAAATCAGACGAGGAACCACTATTAATGGCCAACGGCCTAGCGTTCTCTCAATGCTGTCAACTTAAGGATAAACAGGTGCTTTCCTCCTCCCTGTTGTCATCCATTGCGGGCGCCACTCAGGATGACAATCGACTGGACTAAAGTGGTGGGCATGTACCTTAAGTTGACAGCATTGAGCGTTCTCTTGTGGTTTTGAGCTATTAAAAATGGGTAGTTTGGAAGGGCAAATCTCTTCATTTGGCGTCCAATAGGCTTTTCTTCCATGACAAAGCCCTTTTAATCCATGTGGCTAGCAAAGCAAAAGTGTCCCTTGTTTGCTCTCCTAACGGCCACTAAGTTTGACATCAGTTATCAGACCTGATAATCGAACAATCGTTACAAATCCCTATACCTTACCTTTATCCAGTGAAACATTTGGAGGAGCAGCAACATTCTGAAGAGATCAAAGCGGAAATTCTAATGGGCTTCGTCATGTGGCTGCCCGAACAAGGCTACGAAATTTGTCGGGTACGCCGGGAAGGCTCCTGTGAATGGATGCACGTCCGCCGCGACTATACTTCCCTACTCATGGAATATCTGGCGTTGGATTGGGGAGCGGTAAACACTGAAGCTATTGCGATAGCTATGTTAAGAGCCATTCAGCACCCGTTGGAAGCCAATTCAACCAGCAGCCCGGAAGCGTTTATTGTCGGAAAATAATTAAAGTGAAAGAGAATCCTACCTACCCGAGGAGTACTTATCCATGAACAGTGAACATTGCTGACTTTTACTCCTGATATCCGTTCACCCTGGCCTGCGCCCCAGGCCAGGGAAAAGGAACGTATTCAAGTAAATCAGTTTCACTACCTGCCAATCACATCTACTCATTCATATAGTACCTAGGTAGTCTGTCACCTGACTCATTGGAGACGCTAGTGGTGCCACGACTCTAGCGAGGACTCTAGCGAGGACGGTGATAGTCGTGGCACCACTTTAAATAGCCTTTACTTCCTTCTGTTCCAGGGTGCTTAACACTCTTTCCCACAAATGCTCATACGGGATGATTTCTATCTCGGCAAAAGCATCACCAGGCGAAGGAGTCGCTCGAAGTTGGGCCAGGAGCCTTGTACCTTTTTTGCGACAAACCTCCACCTCCAATTGATGCGTTACCACAAGGGCGAGCAAGCGGAAAAACAGGCGACTTCGCTGGGCATGGCGGTCAGATAAGTACCGTTTGGTATATTGCTTCAGGTTTTCCATCCGGCAATGGAGTAAATCCAAGTCGCCCGTACGCAGGTCGTGCAGAAACTGGAGCACCAGGGTAGCCACATTGAACCCGAGTTTATCTTTGGTCATTTGCGGAATGGATTGGATCAAGGAAGCATAATCTAAATTCTCCCGTAGTTGGCTCATTGGCTCTACCCAAGCGATATATGCCCGGTAGAGCGTCCATTTTTCTTTGGCAAACTCCATCAGTTTACAGAACAAACGGTTCTTATCCACCTGTTGAAACAGTTGATTAGCCAATGGGTATTGCTGGGCATGAATAGCCATCAGAAGATAGATTTCCATAAATCCGAACCAATTATGGCTGGTTCGTTCGAATACATCCAGATGGGTTTCGGCAAACTGCATTCCTTCCTCATATCGCTTCATTCGCAAACAGGCATAGAGATGAATATATACATTAAATGTATGGTCGTAGATAAGAAGATTTAATTTTCCTTCCTTCATCAAGCTTTCTACTTCTTTTGTATGCTCCAGGACTGCTTCGAAATCATTGATCATCTCCAAATACCAGGTCTTCAGCTTGTTATACCTTTCAAAAATAGCTATTGAACTAGCTTTTTTCCATAAGACTTCTAACTGCATAACAATAGTGGGCAACTCTTTTAAAGAATCCCTTCGCTTTTTGATCGACTTATTATACAAGAGCCTGGTATTCAAGTAAAGGTCATTGGCCTCAATTTCCCACTGACTCAATTGCCGGTAATGCGTCAATTCCTCCATCACCAACTGGTAATTTTTAGGCTGGTGGTTCTGCGCATACAAGAATTGCAACATTTCAAGCCCTTGGACTACCAATGCCGAGTATTCCCCTTGTTTAGCCATTCCCACCGCTTTCACCGCTTGTTTCTCCGCTAACCCAAATTCGCCTTTTAATCGAAGCATTTTGCTATAATGCAGCATATTCAGGCATTCTTGCTGGCAATAACAGATACTTTGGCCTTTATCAGTAAAATCCAGGAAAAACAGATGATTGAGTAATTTCTGCCACAACCGGGCTTTCAACATCGCATACCGCTTATCGGGCGGGCTGCCCTCGTACAAATCACCGGCTGCCTGTTCGTCGTTGCTGTAGCGCCCCGCCCGCATGTTTTCAAACAAAGTCGTTTCCTTGCCAGGGCGTTGTTCCCACTTGCCTAACAAGGGAAGGGGCTGCTGGCCGTGGGTAGCAACCAGACTAATGAGCGTATTCAGTTCTTCGAAAGTTGCCAAGACAGAAGAGATAAAATTAAGTATAGCCAAAGATAAATAGAAACGCAAACAATCAATCAGACGAGAACGGCTGGCGTACATCGATTGTTTTATTGTCTATCAAAAAATTCCCACTATTAATAGCCAACCGCCTAGCGTTCTCTCAATGCTGTCAACAGGGAGGATAAAAGGTGCTTTCATCCTCCCTGTTGTCATCCTAAGTGGAGCCCGCAATGGAATTGGAAGAACCTTGTTATGGCGTTACCACTAAACCAATAACAAGTTCCTTCGCTTCGCTCAGGATGACAATCGACTGGACTAAAAAGGGGGCATGTTCCTTAAGTTGACAGCGTTGGGCGCTCTCTTGTGGTTTTGATCTATTAAAAATGGGTAGTTTGGAAGGAAAAATCTCTGTATTTAGCGTCCTAAGGGCTTTTATTCTTAACAAACGCCTTCTAATCCATGTGGCTAGGAAAGCAAAAGTGTCCCTTGTTTGCTCTACTGGCGACCACTAAGTTTGATATCAGTTATCAGGCCTGATAATCGAACAAGCTTTACAAAGTCTCTACTATCTCAACTTTATTCAGTGAAACATTTCCAGGAGTAGCCATAGGCTGAAGAGATCAAAGCGGGAATCCTGATGGGCTTCCTTATGTGGTTGTCCGAACAAGGCTACGAAATTTGTCAATTATTAAATAAATCTAAATCCAATTTTCTATGAAAAAATTCACCTGTACTACCCTGCTGTTCCGTAAGCAGATTATCTTAGCCATGGCATTTTTGCTGATAGGCATTTCATCCTGTAATACAGGCGATTCCCGCGTGATACCCTGATCATCGGGAGGCACCGATGAAAAGAGCATGGAGCAAATTAACCAGCATCTGACTAATTTTTCTTTCGCCCTAGCTCAGACCATGGAAAGCGCCGAAGTCCGCGCTTTACTTAAAGCGGAAGCACTCAAGAGGTTTGATGGTGATTACGATATTCTTTATAAAAATATCGCTACCGTGGTACTTTCCGATGGTAGTACCTTAAAAACCAGATTAGAGCGCCTAAACCCCTCTTCGTCGGCAGAAGACAATTTCGGCAAATTGCCTACGCTACAGATTTCTATTCCAGTAAATGCTGAATTTAATATAGGCAACCTAGATGATCAGATCGGGTACAAAACTATTATCCAAGAACAGTGTCAATCGGTAGGATATTATGATTTAGGAAGTAATTTCAAGTTTAAGAGTTTTGGCAGACATTAAAATAACAACATAGAAGCTGTTTAGACTTTTATTTTTGCTATTGATACGCTGAACTCTTGGAGGGTTAATTAGCCAAACGGAGATAACCCTCCAAGAGTTTGGGTCTGAAGAACTATAAAACAGAGGCCAAATACGACTGGTTATAAAAGTCTAAACAGCTTCATAGTGAGTCTAGGTGGTTTTGCAGGATTCCACCTGGATTCCTATTTTAAGTTATGCTGAACACGAATAAAACTTAACATTTAGTGTTAATTACGAGTACTTAGAATTTCCAAACAACATAATCATGGGTAAATACTTTCTGCTATTGGGTCTGCATATTCTATTGCTACTGGCAACTTCCTGTAAAAAAGATCCCCATCAAGAAACAGTAAATGCGCTGGATGGTCTTTGGACGGTAGATAAAACAGAATACACCGATCAAAAAACAGACTCCATTCCTTTGCCCCAAACGGGCGTATTTAGTTTTTCTGCGTGTAAAATCGGCCAGTCAGGCGCAGCGGGGCCACAATGCGATGGCTACTATCAGTTGGGCAACCAACCCCAGGTGACTTATAAGTTTGATGCTTTTGATGGCCCCTCCCCACTAATAGGGCAAATTAGCTGGTCTATTCCCCCTAAAAATGTTTATTATAGCCTTGAAACCGTATGGAATATTACCAAACGTACGGATAAAGAAATGGCGATTGAGGGCTATATCGGTTTCAATCACCTAGTCAATCCTCAGGGTAATAGTCCTTTTGTGCGGGTGAGAATCCACCTACATCGTTAAAAATAGTCACTTCCCCTTTTGCAACACCTTCCGTTTGAACGTATTTGTTCAGGCGGAAGGTGTTAATATTAACTCACAACGATGCTCAGAAAATTACTTGTCGCCGCTTTGGCCTATGGCTTTCCGTACCTGTTGATGGGGCAAACCGTACCCAAGTGCACCATCAGCGGCTATGTACACGAGGCGGGTAGTAGGGAGTCCCTACCAGGCGTAAGCGTATTCGTATCGGGCAAATCCATTGGTACCACTACGAATACCTACGGCTTCTATTCCTTAACGCTGCCAGTCGGGGATTCGATTACGCTGGCCTTTTCTTTTCTAGGCTACCGCCGCGAGTGGCGCGTGCTTGCCCTTACCCGGAACTTGGCGCTGGATATGGTTCTTACGCCCGAACGGACCGAACTGGGCGAAGTGGAAATACGGGGCACACAGAAAGTCAGTGAAACGGTGCAAATGAGCACGGTATCGATACCCATTACTCAAATTAAACAAATCCCGACGCTGTTTGGCGAAAAGGATGTATTGAAAGTATTGCAACTCCTGCCAGGCGTACAGAAGGGAAGCGAAGGCAGCAGTAGCCTCTACGTGCGCGGCGGCGGCCCCGACCAAAACCTGATTATACTAGACGATGCGACTGTCTATAATGCCTTCCACTTGTTCGGTTTCCTTTCGCTGTTCAATGGCGATGCCCTGAAAAGTGTGGAATTGACCAAGGGTGGCTTTCCGGCGCGCTTCGGAGGGCGGCTCTCGTCGGTGGTGGACATGCAGATGAAGGATGGGAACAAGGAGAAATTCACTGGGGAAGGCGGCATTGGCCTGTTATCGTCGCGCTTGACATTGGAAGGGCCTTTGAAAGCAAAGAAAGCCACGACTGCCCGGGCTTCTTACCTGATTTCGGCCCGGCGTACCTACCTGGATCTAATTACCCGGCTGATCGCCAAAGCTGGTTACGGATTCTATGACCTCAACGCCAAGGTAAATTACAACCTGGGTCGTCGCAATCGCCTATACCTGAGCGGCTATTTTGGTCGCGATGCCTTCTCGGCCACCAATGATTACGGCGGTAGGCGCAGCCGTGGTGCCTTTTCCTGGGGAAATACTACCGCTACTTTGCGGTGGAATCACCAGTTCAACGACCGTTTATTTGCCAATACATCCCTTATTTTCAGCGATTACCGCTTTCAGGTATCATCCGAAGAAGAAAACAATGGATCGATCTACAGCCTGTTGTACACTTCAGGCATTCGGGATTGGAGTATGAAGTACGATGTGGATTACCTGCTGAGTCCGAGCCATACCATCAAAGCGGGCGTGTTGGCTACTGATCACCGGTTTACGCCAAGCGCCCTCGTATTGAAAGATACCCAACTCGATACAACTGGCCGACAGGCAACGGTCATGGATGCCCTGGAATCGGCGGTGTATCTTGAAGATACGTACCAACCTTTGCCCCAGCTACGCATCAACGCCGGAATAAGGATTAGCCAGTTTTCGTCTCAACAGAAGAATTATGTGAATCCAGAACCGCGGCTGGCACTGGCGTATACCTTGCCTAACGACTGGGCAATTAAAGCTTCCTACGCCACCATGTACCAATACATCCATCTGCTATCCAATACGGGTTTGGGCCTACCTACGGACCTTTGGATTCCTTCTACTGACAAGATTGCTCCCCAGCGTTCCCAACAAGTAGCCCTGGGAGTAGCCAAAGACATCAGCAAGCACAACTTAACCTTGACCATAGAAGGATACTACAAGAAAATGGATAGGACAATTGGCTACAAAGAAGGCGCTAGCTTTCTGATCCTGGACGACGGCCCCGAAGAGCCGGGCAAGATTAGCCGCGTAAAGTGGGAAGATAATATCACGCAGGGACAGGGTTGGTCTTACGGCGGAGAAGTGCTGTTGCAACGGAAAGCAGGTAAGTTTTCGGGTTGGCTAGGCTATACGCTGTCCTGGACGCAACAGCAATTTGAGCAGGTGAACTTCGGAAAGAAGTTTTTTGCCCGCTATGATCGCCGACATGACATTTCGCTGGTAGGCATTTATCAGCTTAGTAAAAAGATCACCTTAGCGGCTACGTGGGTCTACGGATCTGGCAATGCCATCACCATCCCAATAGCAGAATATCAGGCAGAAGCGCACAATTTCGGTGGTGGAGGAGACGCCAAAGACCACCGAGTAGCTGATTACGGCAATCGCAATAGCTTTCGGATGGCTCCTTACCACCGTTTAGACCTGGGCATTCAGTTTCATAAGAAGAAACGCTGGGGAGAACGTACATGGGAAATCAATGTGTACAATGCCTACAACCGCTCCAATCCATTCTATTACAGTTCAGGCTACAAAAAAAACAACAGCAACGAAAAAGTCCTGTACCAGACCTCGCTGTTCCCCATTCTTCCCTCGGTTAGTTACAGCTTCAAATTTTAAGTCATGAGAAAAATCAATTGGCAAGCCTCCGTCTTTAGCTGTCTTCTAGGCGGATGCCTTTGGGGCTTAACCGCCTGTGAAAACGATCTGTTTACGAAAGAGGTAAATAATGCCAAGATCCCTTATACGCCTGGCCTGGTAGTAGAATCATTCATCTGTCCTCAGGATACAGTAATTCAGGTAAAAGTGCGTCGCAAGGAGCCAACGGTGGGTATTGTAGAGGAAGGCAAGGATAAATATGATGCTGTAGCCGATGCTCAAGTCACTCTTTCGGACGGAAGTAATACGGTTACGCTTGCGTATGACAAATTCCTGGGGTATCAGATCAAGGCCAGCCAATTGCCTATTAGCCCCGGCAAAACGTATTTTCTGAAAGTAAGCTCCCCGGATGGATTGAGCACCGAAGCCTCTTGCACGGTTCCAATGGCTGTGGTAGACACCAACCGCGTGGAGTTGCTGGTCGAGTTCGACAAGAAGAAACAGCCAAAAATAATCGTTCGCTGGCCTGACTTCCCTGGCGAAGTGAATTATTACAGTATTTTTGAATTAGAAACGTATGCGGCATCCAACCTGCACGAGCTTCGCTATTATTCCATTAGCGACGAAGGCCAGGATGGGGCATGGCTTTCTCAAAGAGTTGGATTCAAACGGAGCGAAGCAGGTTATGAAGTCGTGTTATTCATTTGCAATACCGACCGACACTACTACGAATTTCATCGTACACTCGCGATACAGGCACAAAACCGGGACAATCCATTTGCCCAGCCTTCTCCCTTGTATACCAATATCCAGGGAGGGTTGGGTGTGTTTGCGGCTTATAATCGGGCTGCCCTGAGCATCGAGTAGTAGGCTATGATTAAGCAATGAATAGTGAATAATGAGCAATGAATAATGAGGTGAATTAAAAATCAAGTCTATATATGGCGATAGTATTGAATCTCTTTTCAATATTTGTAAATAAGCGTTACCGAAAAAGAATGTCAATTGGATATTCATCCGCTTCATCGTCCTTATGAAAGACTTATTATGACGACCAAGAACAAGTCCACTTTTTTACTGCTGCTGCTATTCTTTCTTTCCTGCTGCACTTCCAAGCAAACGTCCTCTAATGAGGTGAGGGTTCGGTTTCCTACAGATCCCGAATCGCTTAATCCGATCAATTACCAAACATCACAGGCTTTGCAGATTCTTAACTTGCTTTTCCAGAGTTTGCTGACGGTTGATTATGCGGATAATACCTTAAAGCCGATGTTGGTGGAAGGCTTGCCAACGATTACCAAACAAGATTCGCTTACCCTGTTTACTTATGACTTGCGGAAAGAGGCTGTTTGGGATGATGGCAGTCCGGTAACGGCTCAGGATGTAGCCTTTACGATGAAGGTAATGCTATGCCCGCTAGTAAATAATGAAAATATTCGGATGCGGTATGAGCCTGTCCGAGATGTGAAAGCTGATCCCAATAACGCTAAGCGGCTGACGATTGTATGCGCTGGTTTCTCTCCTGATATGATGCTTCTGACGGGTGACTTTTCTATACTGCCAGCCGCCACTTTCGATCCCAAACATTTGTTAGCGGGATTTACCATTCCTCAACTGATTAGTCATTTTGATTCTCTGTCGAAAGATGCGAACATCAAGGCTTTTGCAGATTTTTTTAATGACAACCGCTTTACCCACAACGGAACCGCACTCCGAGGTAGCGGTGGGT
Source organism: Bacteroidota bacterium (assembly GCA_040385915.1). Lineage (GTDB taxonomy): Bacteria > Bacteroidota > Bacteroidia > Cytophagales > ES-bin-26 > ES-bin-26. The sequence goes on along the minus strand of JAZKGK010000101.1, from coordinate 57,088 downwards.
ACATATTGGAAGACTGGAAAACCGGACAATCCCTGAAACTGACCAAGAAGGCGCATTGGTGGGCCGAATCCTTGACTATCCCCTATATTACGGCTGAGCCTTCCCAGATATCATTCTCTATAATCCCGGACAATACCACCGCCTTGCTCGCCTTGAAAAATGATCAAATAGATGTATTAGATAATATTTCGGTGAGTGACTATGCTCGCATGCAAACCGATGCCAACATTCAGGCTCGGTTTGCGCTATTATCGCCCAAGACCTACGATATCACATTGCTGGGCATGAATGCACGATTGGAAAAGTTGGCTGACCGCAAAACCCGACAAGCCATTGCCATGATGTTGGACGTAGACAATATCATCAAAGCCACCGAACAAGGGTACGCCCAGAGAACGGTAGGCATGGTTAGTCCCCACGACACCCTTCATTACAACCAGGCAATTGTGCCTTATCCTTATGATCTGGAAAAGGCTGCAGCCTTGTTGCGAGAAGCGGGCTGGCAACAAAAAAATGGGCACTGGCAAAAGGAGCATAGAGAAAACATTCAGCCATTAACCCTGAATTTACAATACCGAACAGGAGACCCGGCTATGGAAAATCTGGCACTGATCTTTCAGGAATCAGCCAAAAAGCTGGGCATTCCGGTTGAATTGCAAGCGGAGGAAGGCCGCCTGTTGTTGGAAAACCGCAAAACCCGCTCCTTTGAATTGTATCTCCGCAAAATAGGCGGCAATCCTTTTAGTTTCAATTACAAATCGCTGTTCCATACCGAAGCGGCTGGCCCCAACGGACGCAACGACACTAATTTCGGCACGGCAGAAAGTGATTCGCTAATCGAGGCCATTAACCAGGCCAGTGATGTACAAACCAAAGCCAACCTAATCAAGCGCTTCCAAGCAGTGATGCATGAAGAATGCAATGTTGTTTTTCTCTATAACCCAACCCTAAGGCTGGTAGTGAGCAAGCGCTTTACCAACCTAAAAATATCCGGCCTCCTTCCCGGCTACGACATCAGCAGCTTTAAGTTAGGGAATTTATGAGTTTGAGAGTTTAGCAGTTCCGCTCATTGTTCATTGCTCATTGTTAATTGTTAATTGTTCATTGTTATGTTTCGTTATCTTGGGAAAAGGCTTCTGATTCTGATTCCCTCGTTGTGGCTCATCCTTTCCATCGTCTTTGTGTTGAACAAAACGGCTTTGACACAAACGGCTTCCTCGTTTTATAGCCAGGAAAGCAAGACGGGATACCAAAGTGGACAGGAGGAGGGAAAGGAACGTGCTTTTCAACAATATTTACACCGAACCGGGCAAGACCTTCCATTATTCTACTTCAGCCTGCATTCCCTGGCCGAGCCTGATACGCTGTCGCGCATAACCGCTCCCCGCGACTTTGCTTTTTTAAAAAAAATGCTGTTAACCTACGGTAATTGGCCGGAAATCAGGCGCTATTACCAGTCGCTTTTGCGCTTCGAAAATAAGGTCAGCCGCGTATCGAACGTGGCAGTACGAAATAAGCTACAGCGTGCAGTAGATGGGCTATTTGTGAATACAGATCCTTCTCAAACAAAGCTTTACCTGCGTAAATGCTGTACCTTTTTGCATGTCGCCCAAGCCAAGTGCCCACTGGAAGAACAGTTGAACGCAGTCATTGATAAGGCCCAGCCGTGGCGTAGCTTCGTGCCAGCCTTGCACTGGAATGGCGTTCAAACTCAGTATCATCACTGGTTTACTCAATTGCTACAGGCAGACCTAGGCTTATCGCTCCGGGATTCGCGCCCGGTGGCAGGCATTATTGGCGAGGCTTTGGGAAATACGTTAATGATGGTGCTGGCAACTACGGCATTCACCTTTTTGTTAGCTACCTTGTTGGGCATTTGGCTTTCTCATCCAGCCCATTTTCGCTGGCGCAAACCTATTTTAAGCTTCCTATACCTCCTCGATACGATTCCTCTGTTTATCCTTGCGCTTGTACTACTACTCGTACTATCAGGCAGTGGCATGATGGGGATTTTTCCGGTGTATGGACTAGAAAATACCGCTCATGATGATGGATTCTTCGCCCGTATATTTTCCCAGCTTTATCACCTGACCATTCCGGTTTTCTGCCTTACCCTGGCCAATTTGCCTTACCTCAGCAACCAGGTTTACCGGGCTTTGCAACAAGTAGAATCGCAAGAATACATTCAAACAGCCAGGGCGAAAGGGCTTTCTGAATATACCGTTATTGGCAAACATGCCTTACGCAATGCCCTGCTCCCACTCATTACGCTCTTCACCGGATTTATTCCCGCTTTTATTGGTGGAGCCCTGATAACCGAAGTCATTTTTGCCATTCCAGGTATGGGCAGGCTGCTGGCAGACTCAGTGCTGGCGCGCGACAATCCGGTGGTGCTGGGGATTGTGCTATGTCTGGCGCTGGCTAAAATGTTGTTCATGCTCCTGGCCGACGGCTTGTATTACTTGGCCGATCCAAGAATAAGATTCCGGTAGCAGTCTGAAAGAAAAACCTGGCAGCTGTTGGAAATCTGCCGGGTTTGCCAGGCTTTACGTAACTTACCCCGGTCTGTGTCCTCACAGACCGGAATCGTGCAAAAACCGGTGGAGCCGCCTCGGTCTGTGAGGACACAGACCGGGGAGAGACAATTATTCAATAAAGTTACTTTACACTGTACTTACTCCGCTGATAGCAAATCATCTTTCATGCAGCTAAAAGTCATTCGTCCTATACCGAAAACCGATTGGATTTTCCGCTTGGCGATGGCCTATCTAGCTTTATTTCTTGCTGTCGTTCTGCTGGCAGATATCCTTCCACTGGCATTTGAACCCACCCAAATAGACCTCGCCCACCTTTACCAGCCGCCTTTTGCATGGGAATTATATGCTACCCAACAGCCTTTTCATTGGCTGGGAACCGATCAACTGGGGCACGACATACTGGCGAATGTGCTATATGGCTGCCGTACAGCCATGTTGGTAAGCTTGCCAGCCATGCTTTTGGCCGTGACTATTGGCTTGCTGCTCGGTGGCATGGCCGGGTATTTTGGCGACCGAAGCTTACAAGTCAGCCGGGCGGCTTGGTTTGCATTTCTGTTGCCAGCATGGCTAGCCTATTTTTACGGATTTTATTTGCGGCAAATGGCCTTGCAAGAGGCCTTTCAGCAAAGTTTCCTTCGGGGAATGGGTGCTTTGTTCATTAGCCTGCTCCTCTTTCTGTCGATAAGCCTGCTAGGTTTTCCACTGAAGCAATTACTACAACGGTGGGCTTGGTTTAGGCACCCAACTTTTGTGCCCGTAGATCAGGCTGTGCTCAAACTCATCGAACTATTATCGTCGGTGCCTGCCCTGGTGCTGATTCTGCTGCTGGCTTCTTTGACTAAAGCTTCGCTCCTGCTGCTCGTATTTATTACCGGACTTACGTGCTGGACTGAGCCAGCGCGGTTGGTGCGGGCAGAGATGTTGCGCATTCGGAATCAGGCCTATATTGAGACGGCAACGGCTTTGGGTGCTTCAGCATGGCACATTTGGTTTCGGCACGCGCTGCCCAATGCCTTGCCTCCGGTGATTGTCGCTTTTGTTTTCGGGGTAGCCAACCTCATGGCTCTGGAATCTACCTTATCCTTTCTGGGTATTGGCATTCCGCCCGATGTGCCAAGTTGGGGGCGGCTCATCAATGGGATGAGGATAAATACGGAAGCCTGGTGGCTATTGATTTTACCGGGATTAATTCTCTGCGCAACCATCCTTTCCTTGCAAACCTGTGCCGGATATTGGCTGAAGAAAAGGAGATGATGTGCAAGGAAAAATCTAACTTGCGGCTTTGAAATTTGGCATAATGAAAAAACTCAATTCTGGGCTTACTTTTATCTTTATCACGCTTCTGCTCGACGTGATGGGCATTGGACTAATTATTCCCATTCTGCCTAAACTCATTGAAAGTTTTGTAAACAATGAGTTAAGTACTGCTTCGCGCTACCTGGGTATTCTTACTTCGGTGTATGCGTTGATGCAGTTCCTTTTTGCTCCTATCTTTGGCTCACTTAGCGACCAATATGGCCGCCGCCCTATTATTCTGTTTTCTCTGTTCGGGTACGGACTAGATTACCTGCTGTTGGCTTTTGCTCCGAATTTGGGTTGGCTGTTCGTAGGTCGTGTCATTGCGGGCATTACTGGTGCTAGCTTTACGACTGCTACTGCCTACATTGCCGACATCAGTGAACCAGAAAAGCGGGCGCAGAACTTTGGCATTATTGGAGCCGCTTTTGGACTAGGCTTCATTCTTGGCCCCGCGTTGGGTGGCGTATTAGGAGGCATTCACATGCGTTTGCCTTTCTTTGCTGCCGCTGGCTTAACCTTACTCAACTGGCTTTACGGCTATTTCATTTTACCAGAATCACTCAGTGTAGAACACCGCCGAAAGTTCTCCTGGAAAAGCGCCAACCCGATTTCCTCCCTTACCAACTTGGGTAAATATCCGGTGATTCTTGGCCTTACTGGCTCACTGGTCTTCCTTAATCTGTCAGGGCAAATTCACCCAAGCACCTGGGTTTTATTCACAACCAAGCAATTTCACTGGAATGAAGTAGATGTGGGCTTATCGCTGGCATTCGTTGGCTTGATGGTAGCCATTGTGCAAGGCGGACTGACGCGGATTATTGTTCCTAAGTTGGGTGACCGTCTGTCGGTCGTGATTGGGCTGCTGCTTTCTGCCTTCGGGTTCTTGCTATTCGGACTGGCCGACCGCGGCTGGATGATGTACACCGCCATGATTCCTTTCGCTTTGGGCGGTATCGCTGGTCCAGCCATTCAGGGCTTGATTTCACGGCAGGTGGGGCCTTCCGAACAAGGAGGATTACAGGGCGCATTGACCAGCTTGGTGAGTGTAACCGCCATTATTGGCCCGTTGATCGCCACTAATTTATTCGCTTATTTCAACGCTCCCACCGCCCCCATACACTTGCCAGGAGCCGCTTTTTTGTTGGGAACTGTGCTTACCATTGTCGGCTTACTGATTGCCGTGCGTTCCTTTCCTCGGAAGAAAGCAGTCGAGGAGCAGGCGGTGGTTGAGCCATCTAGCCAGGGGTAAATTTCACCTCGCATCCATTTCATGATTCGTATTATCATCTCACCCTTTCAGGGTTATGGTCTATCAGCTTGTTTGAGGCTATAATACTGGCATCTCTTCTAGATTCAACATAACATTCCTACCCCATGGCTGGTGCTGTCCCCGCCGCTATCCTCATCAAACCACTTTCCCGAACGGGATGACTAGTGAGTATTGCGGCAGGGACAGCACATCGAAGCCAAACCCAGCTTAAAACGTCATTTATTGTCACTCTACTACTTAGAATGACAAGATTGCAATAATCTTTACAACAAGAACAAGCGACCTACATCGTAAAACGCAGTCGTTGAAGAGTAGAACCGCAGATACGAAGGGCAGAACTGAGAGGATGAAGAGCAGAACTGACGCGAAAGCTGATACAACGCCAGGAACGAAGAGCAGAACTGATGCGAAAGCTGACACAACGGCAGGAACGAAGGGCAGATCTGAGACGAAAACTGACACAACGCCAGGAGCGAAGAGCAGA
>JAZKGK010000101.1:0-51398 GCA_040385915.1 Bacteroidota bacterium | reverse complement strand
CTGACACAACGCCAGGAGCGAAGAGCAGAACTCATACGAAAGATGACACAACGGCAGGAACGAAGAGCAGAACTGAGAGGATGATGAGCAGAACCGACGCGAAAGCTAACACAACCGCGGTACTGAATTGCTCAACAACAGTTACGAAAGACCAAATAGTACTGTTGCTTGCTTCAGCGGCTGTGCAAACCCACCGTAGCAAGCAATTTTTATATCATCCCAGGCACAAGGGTTCTTCTCTCGTGGAATTTGCCTATGGCCAGTCTCCCAACTGGCTGCTGCGGGTAGGTTATGGCCTGAGATTTAAGCCACATGGATATGGATGGAGTTGAGCAAGTAAAAGTTCATATACAAACCCATTTGCCGATTCAAAACTCCTCTCTGTCTGGAAGCCTTTCCAAGTATTCGTTTTATTCGTTAGTTTTGGCAGGCAATCAAGTTTACCCCAACAGGGCAACTTCGGCTTGATAGTTGCTTTCGACTCAAAACTAATTCACACAACAAACTGTACGACCAAATGAAAAAACTTATCTGGGCTTGCTTATTATTAATTCACAGCGCTTCATTCGGACAGGATACGCTCAACACCATTATTTGGGAAGTAAGCGGAAAGAACTTAACGAAGCCCTCTTACTTATTCGGTACCAATCATTTATACGGAAGCACCATGGTGTATGCCAATAAAGCCATTATAGACAACTTGAGTATCTCCGAATTGATAGTGGGCGAGATCCCCATAACGAATACAGATTCTTCAGCGATTGCCTCCCAAAGCAATGGCGAAACATCCAAAGCAACAAATACCGATTCCTTAAAGCCAACTTCCTCAAGTAATATGGCTTTGCAGCCAAAAGTAGCCAAATTGAAACAACTGTTGTCAAAACGGGATTATGAGTACGTGGTAGAAAAATTAAAAACTACTTACCAATTAACAGATGAATCGTTGAGCTCTTTGCTTGAATATCCATCCGCATATATAATCATGATTATATATTATAAGGAGATGCAGAATGATACGATAGTGAACGCCAAGATGGGAGGAGTGCAAATAGATGAATATATTCAGGATTATGCCCGTTCGAACGGAAAGGATGTAAAAGGATTAGAAACACCTACGGTGCAAGATAAATTGATACAAAGTGATTTTTTTAAGAAGGCAAAGCAGAAGGGTTTTGCTAAAGCCGTAGTTGAGTATCTGAAGAATACCGAAAACATAAACGAAACAATCATGAAGCTGTCGACTGACTATGCTAAGCATCGGTATAACTATACCTTTAATAAAAATATTCCAAAGAAAGACAAAGTGCTACTTCTAGCCAGAAATCAAAGCTGGATGAAGCAGTTACCGGCTATGATGGATAAGCAATCTACGTTTGTGGCCGTAGGATTAGCGCATTTAGGATATAAACAGGGGCTAATTATGGAATTACGGAAATTAGGCTATACTGTCAATCCTATTGCCATGGACTAATATATGAAACCAGCGCAGGCTTTGTACTCAACAAACGTATCCTTGCTTGAATCTAACCTTCACGCTGGTTAATTGACATCCCTGGCGAATTGGTTTTCGTCAGGGCTTTTTACTGTTTACTTTTTCCAACACTCTATGAAAAAACTACCAATTCAACGAATTCTGTTTCTCTTTCTATTGCTCAGCCATTCCCTTGTCTTTGCCCAGGGACAACGCTGGACAGTAGAAAAGGCCAATCAGTGGTACCAAAAGCAACCCTGGCCAGTGGGCTGCAACTTTATTACCAGTACGGCCATCAACCAACTAGAAATGTGGCAACCCGAAACCTTCGATCCCAAAACGATTGATCGGGAACTGGGTTACGCAGAAAGTATCGGAATGAACGTGGTGCGCGTATTTTTGCACAACATTGCCTGGGAACAAGATTCCGTCGGCTTCACTCAACGGATCGATACTTTCCTGGGGTTGGCCGACAAACACCACATCAAAGTGATGTTTGTGCTCTTTGATTCTTGCTGGAACGACAATCCGAAGCCTGGCACCCAACCAGCGCCTAAACCAGGCACACACAATTCGGGCTGGCTGCGAGCTCCTGGCTCCGCTCGCCTGTTCGATTCGCGCTCCTGGGGCGGCCTGGAAAAGTACACCAAGGGAATCATTGGCCACTTTGGCAAAGACAACCGCATCTTACTGTGGGATTTGTTCAATGAACCTTCTAACTCGGGTTACATGGATGCAGTTGTACCTCTGCTGAAAAAAGCCTTTGAATGGGCACGGCAGGCACAACCGACACAACCGATTAGTTCTGGCTGGTGGACTGACCACCCGATGAGCAACGAATTTATGTTCGCCAACTCTGACATTATTACCTTCCACGACTACGATGAAGCCATTAAACTGGAAAATCACATCAAAGACTTGCAGAAAATGAACCGGCCTTTGATCTGTACCGAATACATGGCGCGTACCCGCAATAGCCTGTTTGAAACCTGTCTGCCTGTATTCAAGAAGTATAAAGTAGGCGCAATCAACTGGGGACTGGTGAAAGGAAAAACCAATACCATCTTCGCCTGGGATGCCCCTATGCCCGACAAAGACGAGCCACCCGTTTGGTTCCACGATATCTTCCGTCCCGACGGATCAGTCTACAGCGAAAAGGAAGTAGCCCTTATCAAGCAATTGACCAATAAGAAGTAAATTGATGGCGGTTCGCCAAGGCGGCACTGGTATTCTATTGTGCTAATGTTCTATCCCATTGTCATCCTGAGCGAAAGTAAGGGATGACAATGTTTGTTTTATGGCTTTCTGATTAATAGAATAGTCAATGGAACAAGCCGCTTCAGTTTTTCGGACTTATGGGCAACGCAGGTATTATATCTTGCGTAAATACCCATACTACCTATGCAAAAACATTCTTTGAAGAATAGTAAAGTATTAAAGTTATTTTCTATATTTTGATAATCAAACTTTCACTTCATCTAATCTTTGCATTTATGACTACTGCAAGCCGCATTTCGCCTAACCAATCGCTTACCGATTCCAAAAACATCGTCCAAAGGCTTTGTGCCAATCCTTTTGTGAAAGACGCCACCAGCCCGAAAGACAATCATTATACCGTTGTGTTGTCTCTTAAAGAGGAAGTCGTTCAGGTGCTGATTAATTACCTGAGCAATAGCGGGTTTCTTCGGGTAAGTCGCCAGCCCACGCTTCCGGGCGAGGCACCCATCGTTCAGATCCATTCACCTGACGATAATACCGAGCGCATTCAACAAGAGCTGAATAAGGCATTCCAAAAAGTATCTCAGTTTCTCGAATACCTGGAATTGAAGCAAGAATACGCCTCAGGACAGGTACCACGCCACCTGTCTCAATGGCTGCTCGAAGGTGGATTTTAAGAACCGTACATAGCATACCCCAGTATATTGGCTCCAATGCAACCTCCTTAACTAAACCAGGAGGCTACGCTGGAGCCAATTTCATTGTTTAAGCCATTGTAAGCCCGTTGCTAATTACGTTGATTGAAATTCTTTTATCCTGTCGACTACTGCTACTGAGCAAAGTTATTCAGGAAAAGTTTAGACTCAACTCCCCAATTGGATTGCTTTTTTCGTATTATTACTAAGAAATCACTGGCCAGCCATTGACAGCATACTTTAGGCAATTTGGCTGCTCCTAGACTTTCTGCAAGCAACACCCTACGCTCATCAACAGTATCCCTCAAGAACATTTTGCCTCTTACTGTGCCGTAACACCAGAATTTTTAAGCAAGCCGAGAAGCGCGCGAAAGAAATAGAGGTGCTGATCGGTGCGCCATGAACCGCTTTTTTCCTGAATAATTTAACCATTACTCAAGCCGATTTTTATGAACGATATCCAATTAAAACTGAATGACGAAGGCCAGGAAGCATTTGTCATCGAAGAAAACGGAGAACAAGTAGCCGAAATGGTAATCGGATTGTCTGGCAATAACGTGGTAATCTATCATACGGAGGTTTCAGAAAAACTGGAGGGGAAAGGAATGGCCAAGGAGTTACTGATGCAGGCCGTGGCTTATGCCAGAGAGCAGCACAAAAAAATTATTCCTCTATGTCCTTTTGTATCCGTTCAATTTAAGAAGCACCCAGATGAGTACGCCGATGTTTGGGAAAAAAAATATTAGACGGATAGGCAGCTTACTAGATTACTCGTTCCATCTGCATACACTACTCGAACCGTAAGTGCTTCACTGACTCGCCCGATTGAGCCAATTCGACCAGCGAGTCAATACCGATTTTCAAGTGCTTTTCGGCAAAGTTAGTGGTCACCGCTTGATCGCTCTCCGAGGTCTTCACGCCTTCTGGCGTCATAGGATTGTCGGAAACCAGCAACAAAGCGCCGTGGGGAATGGAATTGGTGAAACCCACGATAAAGATAGTGGCCGTTTCCATGTCAATGCCCAGGGCGCGAATGTCCGTCAGATACTTCTTAAATTCCTTGTCATGTTCCCAGACACGGCGATTAGTCGTATAAACTGTGCCGGTCCAATAATCCATTTCGTGCTTCTTAATCATCGAAGAAACGGCTCGTTGCAAGCGGAAAGAGGGAAGTGCAGGAATTTCGGGCGGCATATAATCATCACTGGTTCCTTCGCCCCGGATCGCTGCAATGGGCAGAATCAAATCGCCTACGTGGGTCACTTTTTTCAAGCCACCGCATTTGCCCAGAAACAGCACCGCCTTAGGCATCACCGCCGACAGCAAGTCCATCACGGTGGCTGCCATAGCACTGCCCATCCCGAAATTAATAATCGTGATGTTATTGGAAGTAGCCGTTTGCATGGGCTTGTCTTTGCCCCTTATTTCGACGTCAAACTCGCCCGCAAACATTTCTACGTAGTTGAGAAAGTTGGTAAGAAGGATATATTCACCGAAATGAGTCAAAGGCGTATCCGTATACCGAGGCAGCCAGTTACGAACAATCTCCTCTTTATTTTTCATAGTCGGCTTCCCAGGCTCTAAAATAGATAAAGGACGATTGGGCACATCAGCTTTAGGAATGTCTTTGTCAAATCGCGATGGTTTCATAAATTTGGTAGATGATAGCGTTGAATCTTCCCGAATATGCGTATAAAATCAGGGAAATCGAAGAAAAACTCTACATTTTCGATATCCTACGGAAAAAATATGTTTTCCTGACCCCAGAAGAATGGGTACGTCAGCACTTTGTCCACTTCCTGATTAAACACCACCAATACCCAAAAGCACTGATTAAAAACGAAGGGAGCCTTACGTATAACCGGTTAGCCAGGCGCACCGATATTGTTATTTACAACCGAAGTGGTAACCCTTTCCTGGTTGTCGAGTGCAAGGGAGCCAATATTCCCATTAGCCAAAGCACCTTTGATCAGGCGGCTCAGTATAACCACACCCTGAAAGCGCCCTATATTGCCGTAGCCAATGGCTTGGATTACTATTGCGTGGCCATCGATCACGCGGCTAAGCGGTACGCATTTCTACCGGATGTTCCACCGTACGACTGCTTATAAAAAGGTCGGCAGCGTTTGGAACGCTGCCGACCTTGAAATAGTAGGGGCAAGGGCGAGCCTTGCCCCTACCAATTATAAATCATTTACCGCCGGTTGGCCCGCCATTTAGAAGGAGCTGTTAAGTCATTCGCGGCGACTCCGTTAGCAGAAGTAGCTTGTGTTTTATTTTTCATCAAATAGTCAACCAAGGCCGCGGCAACAATGGCCTCCTGTGGCTGGTCATTGTTCTTCAAAACCGCAGGAGTAAAATACTGATTCACAAAGCTGGTACTAAACTCTCCGGATAGAAAAGCTGGATGTTCCATGACAAAGCGGCAAAAGCCCAGGGTCGTTTCAATGCCTGCCACCTGGTATTCGTCAATTGCACGAACCATCCGCTGAATGGCCTCCGAGCGGTCTTTACCGAAAGTAATAAGTTTGGCAATCATCGGATCGTAGTAAATCGGAATGTCCATTCCTTGTTCGAAGCCATCGTCTACGCGCACGCCAATGCCCTGCGGACGAACGTAGGTATGCAAACGACCAATATCGGGCAGGAAATTATTTGCAGGGTCTTCGGCATATACGCGTACTTCCATGGCGTGGCCCAGAATTTTCAAATCTTCCTGACGAATGGGTAATTTCTCTCCTTGTGCCACCCTGATTTGCATTTTTACCAAGTCTACGCCAGTAATCTGCTCCGTTACCGGATGTTCTACTTGGAGACGGGTATTCATTTCCAGGAAATAAAAGTTCAGATCCTTGTCCACTATAAACTCAACTGTCCCTGCTCCGTAGTAATGACAAGCCCTCGCCACATCTACTGCGCACTTCCCCATCCGTTCGCGCACGTCAGGCGTCAACACCGACGAGGGAGCTTCTTCTACCACCTTTTGATGCCGCCGTTGGATGGAACATTCCCGTTCAAAGAGATGGATAATATTGCCATGCTGGTCGCCCATCACCTGTATTTCGATGTGCTTGGGAGAAGTGATATATTTTTCAACGAAAACTGACCCATCACCAAAAGCAGAAGTAGCTTCGCTAACAGCCCTATCCATTTGTTCATCAAACTCTTCTTCTTTTTCAACAATTCGCATGCCTTTCCCTCCCCCACCGGCACTAGCCTTAATCAACACCGGATAGCCCACTTCAGCGGCCCTTAGTTTGGCGGCAGCTCGGTCGGTAATAGCAGCAGGAGTTCCTGGCACCATCGGAATATTGTAGCGCATCACGGCAGCCTTGGCCGCCAGTTTGTCGCCCATTATTTCAATAGATTCGGGCGAGGGACCAATAAAAACCAACCCAGCTTCGGCTACACTCCGAGCGAAAGCGGCATTTTCAGATAGAAAGCCGTACCCTGGATGAATGGCATCCACGCCCAATCGTTGGCAGACTTCGATAATTTTATCGCCTCGCAGGTAGGATTCGGCAGAAGGCGGCGGTCCGATACATACGGCTTCGTCGGCATTACGCACGTGTAACGCATTGCGATCGGCTTCACTATACACGGCCACCGTGCGAATGCCCATTTCTTTGGCAGAACGAATGACACGCAGGGCAATTTCTCCCCGGTTAGCAATCAGTATTTTTCTGATAGGTCGATAGTCCATAGATATAATTTGCCTAAATCATCTGCCAAAGCTTGCGAAGTCGCAGCCAACAAGTATAATAGCGTGGAAAGTTACTAAAAAGTATCAGGCCACAAATACGGTAGATGGACAAATCAGCCGTTATTCATTCTTGAAACCACCTGGCTTTCTTACGCCCAAGCGCTAATAAAAGCCCATAGACACGGATCTGCTAAAATTTGCATTCAAGATAATTAGTCGTATTTTCGCAAAATTCAGCGTTTATCTTATTAATAGATTATTGTTAACAAATCAGTTCCAACTTAAAATACATATCAGGTGGATTTATTTGAGAAGCTACTGCAGGACCGTGGCCCCCTAGGCATGCATTCGCAGCGGGCGCACGGCTATTATGCTTTCCCGAAATTAGAAGGAGAAATTGGGCCACGGATGAAGTTCCGGGGCAAAATGATGCTTAACTGGAGCTTAAACAATTATCTTGGCCTGGCCAACCATCCGGAAGTACGAAAGGCGGATGCTGAGGCAGCCGCTCAGTGGGGCTTAGCCGCTCCAATGGGTGCCCGGATGATGTCTGGCAACAGTGAACTACACGAGCAGTTGGAAAAAGAACTGGCCACTTTTGTGGGCAAAGAAGATGCTCAACTGCTAAATTATGGCTACCAAGGCATTATGTCGGTGATTGATGCACTGGTAGATCGCCGTGATGTTATTGTATATGATGCAGAGGCGCACGCTTGTATTATTGATGGAGTCAGGATGCACTTAGGCAAGCGTTTTGTCTATACCCATAACAACATCGAAAGCCTGGAAAAACAGCTAGTAAGGGCAACCAAACTGGCTGAAGAAACTGGCGGAGCGATTCTGGTTATTACCGAAGGCGTGTTCGGCATGTCGGGAAGTCTGGGCAAACTGAAAGATATTGTAGCTTTAAAAGCAAAATTTTCATTCCGTTTGCTGGTCGACGATGCGCACGGCTTTGGAACATTGGGTAAAACAGGTGCGGGTGCAGGCGAGCATATGGGCGTGCAAGATGGCATTGATCTTTACTTCTCTACCTTTGCTAAGTCCATGGCTAGCATTGGCGCATTCATCGCTAGCGACTCACAAGTCATTGACTATCTGCGGTATAACACCCGTTCTCAGATATATGCCAAGGCCTTGCCTATGCCTTTTGTTGTGGGAGCTTTAAAAAGATTGGAACTGCTGAAAACCCGCCCCGAATTAAGAAACAAACTCTGGGAAATCGTTCAGGCCTTGCAGGGCGGTTTGCGTGAAAGAGGTTTCAACATTGGCAACACCGAATCGCCGGTAACGCCTGTGATTGTAAGTGGAGGAGTAGAAGAGGCCGCGCAGTTAATTATGGATTTACGCGAAAATCTACACATTTTCTGCTCCATTGTAATCTACCCGGTAGTACCCAAAGATATAATTATGCTAAGATTGATTCCAACAGCAGCTCACTCCCTAGAGGACGTAAAAGAGACATTGGAAGCCTTCGACAAAATCATTTACAAGCTAAAAAGCGGCATTTATGCCAACGCTAAACCAACGATTCCGGTTTAAAAATAAAATGTTTATTTTAGGATAAATAGTTGTACATTTTAATTTTATTCATAAATTTCGGTCAGTAATAAATCGTTCACTTCAACCTTAAACATTATTTAGAATGAAAAGATTTGACGAAATCAGAGACATGGTGATGTCCTTAGAGGGTGACTTTGAAAAGTTCTACGACAAAGGCAACCAAGCCGCTGGTACTAGAGTAAGAGCAGGCATGCAAAAGCTGAAGACACTTGCTCAGGAAATTAGAAGCGAGGTACAGGATAAAAAGAACGAAACTGCTAAATAATTTGCACTTCTAACAACCCTTATCAAAAAAAGTGCCTGGCTACAACCAGGCACTTTTTTTATAGGTACTATCTTTAACCGTCTCATTCTCAATCATTTTTAGCAAATTATCTTCTCTAATTGCTTTTTTGAGTCGGGTAGTCAAGTCTTCGGAGGCAGAGAGGTGCGGCAAACGAACGTGCGCAGAACAAATACCAGCAATTTCCAATACTTTCTTTATTCCCACAGGATTCGCTTCTTCATATAGCAAAGCATTGATACCAATATAACGGAACAATTGGCGATTGGCCTTTTCAAACTCCCCAGCCAAAGCTTGGCGTATCATGGTAGAAAATTCACCAGGAAAGGCATTGGCTAATACCGAAATGGCGCCTACCCCACCAATGCTCATCATGGGTACAGCCAGCAAATCATCCCCAGACAGCAGTAAAAAATCTTTTGGTTTGCCTTTGGCAATTTCTAGCATCTGAGCCCAATCGCCGGAAGTTTCCTTTGTTCCAATGATATTGGGATGTTTGGCTAACTTCAGCGTAGTTTGGGCACTTACATTAGAACAAGTGCGACCGGGAATATTGTATAATAACACGGGAACGGGGCAAGCATCGGCAATGCGCTTATAGTGCTCGTATATGCCGTTTTGCGAAGGCTTGGAGTAATAAGGACTCACCGATAAGATGGCGTCTACCCCGGTAAAATCGGTTTGGCGTATGGTGTCAAGTATATCCTGCGTATGATTGCCTCCCAGTCCGTAAACGATAGGAAGTTTTTTGTCATTATGTTGGATTACAAAAGACAGAATCTCTTTCTTTTCTGCTTTGCTTATAGTGGCCGATTCACCAGTAGTGCCCAATACTACCAGATAATCTACTCCACCGTCGCTCACGTGACGTACCAGGCGTTGCAAAGCCGGATAATCTACCAAATGTTCGGCTGTGAAGGGAGTTACCAGCGCTACCCCAGTCCCTTTCAATTTTAAAGTCATTTCTTATGTTTGGTTTCTAAATTACAGGTAATGGTATTACCAGGACAAATTTAGCCTAATCCACCTTAAACTTCCTTATTTATCCCTTATTTTTAAAACAAAACCATTGAATTTATTGTATGAATGATTCTCTCTTTCGCGGCCCTCTTTTATCATTGCTTGCCTGAAGTTCTATTTATTTTAGAGACAAAAAGAAGCATATTTGCGGAATAACTCCTCTTACGGCATGAACTGGATATTTTATTTGATGGCTTTGGGAGCCGGCCTAGGCATGACAACCCAAGCGGGTGTAAATTCTCAATTGCGGCAAGCCGTTATAAATCCGGTGATGGCCAGCCTGATTTCATTCGCTGTAGGCACTATTACGCTGCTGGTATTTGTCTTTACGGTTGGTACACCCACGCCTTCCCTTTCATCGCTTGGGCAAATACCCTGGTGGAAATGGACGGGTGGTCTTATTGGTGCCTGTTATGTGACCATCGTTATCATGATTGCCCCTAAAATTGGAGCAGCCAATATGATTGGCTTAATCGTGGCAGCTCAACTGATTTCCGCTATTATGTTTGATCATTTTGGCTTATTGGGCTTCCCTGTCCATACAATCAGCGTATGGCGAATTGCCGGAGCCCTTTTTATTATATCTGGTGTTTATCTAATCTTGAAGTATTAACAAATATTTTGCCTTGGCTAAACAAGGCGAACTAATTATATTCATCCTACTTCTTATCCGACTCTACAAACTTTATGCGCATTAGCAGCCCACTTTCCTTCTTTCCCATTCTCTTTTCAAGTATTTTATTGCTGAATTTTTGCTCACCTAAAATGGCCTTCAAGGAAGACTTTGAGACTGATAAAAAAAGTTCGTATGAGGCTGAAACAGTAAAATTGGCTAGTGGTGATTGGGTCTTTCAGGATGCCCTCGTTGGTAGTACTGACGAAGACCACAAACTTGGAAAACAAGCGGTAAGGATACGGAATCAAGGAAAAATAACGATGAATTTTGATTTGCCAGCGGGGGCCAGCTCTATCACGGTACGCCACGCTACGTATGGAAAGGATGAAAGCAGTGACTGGGAATTGTGGTATTCAGTTACTAAGGGCAAGAGTTGGAAGCAAGCTGGGCAAAAGTTGACTAGTACTTCAACTACGCTCAAAAAGGCCATTTTCTCCCTGGTTATCAATGGTAACATCCGGCTGGAAATCCGCAAGGTGTCGGGCACTAAGGATCGCCTTAACTTCGACGATATTGTAGTGGAGCCTTTTGGTTCTACAGCTACCCTTGAAACCAATGCACCTAATATTCCCGCAACACCTACCCCTGTTCCGACAGTCAAAAAAACGGTTGGCAACCCAGCGAGTATACATCTTCTTTTGGGAAATCCATCGAAAGCTATTGCAGGCGAAAAAAATCCCGACAACTATCTGATGCTTAAGCCACAGTACGCGCTTTCATACAACCGCGCCAAGGGCATTCCAAATTGGGTAAGTTGGTATGTAAACAGTACCTGGCTAGGAACCGCTGACCGGCAAAACGATTTCCGTCCAGATAAGGACCTTCCGGCTGGCTGGCCTCGGATTACACCTACCGACTATACAGGAGGCGGCTTCGACCGAGGACACGTATGTCCTTCAGCAGACCGCCAAAGTACGGAAGAGAACAACTCAGCCACCTTCCTGATGACCAATATGATTCCTCAATCGCCCGATAATAACCAGGGACCCTGGGAAAAGCTGGAAGCATATAGCCGTCGACTGGTGGAGAAAAACATTGAACTCTATATCATAGCGGGAAATTATGGAACCGGCGGTACTGGTTCTAACGGTTTCCGAAAGGAACTAAAAGGAAAGCGGAATGCCGTCCGAGTGGTTGTACCTTCACATACCTGGAAAGTCGTTGTTGTATTACCAGAAGCAGGCAATAATGGAACGCCACTCGATGACCTTTCTCGCATCAATGCCAATACCCGGGTTATAGCCATTGACGTTCCCAATGTGCAAGGCATCAAGCAAGACTACTGGACTAAGTATCTCACCTCAGTAGATGCCATTGAAAAAGCGACTGGTTATGATTTGCTATCCAACTTACCCAAAAATATTCAAGACGCCCTAGAGTCCAAAGTGAGCAAATAAGCGTACCTTATTTTACAAAAAATCGCCTGAATAAATGGATTGAGTCTCCCAATCCGTTTATTCAGGCGATTTTCTATTACGTTGGTAAAAGGTTTACCGCTTCACAATTCGGATCACCTCCCGACCCTTGTCAGATTGCACCCGCAGATAATAAATCCCCTTGGATAGATGTAACTTACTTAAATCAACATCCAAACGGGTAGGATTATCTAGGTGGTATTCATGCTTATAGCGAATCCTGGCATATGAATCTACAATTGTAATAGCAACAGGGTGCTTTTGCTCATCCTTCCATTGCAGGCTAATGATATTTTCAAAGGGATTAGGAAATACCTTTAGCTTAGAATGCCCCCCTGACAGCGCAATAGTTTCCTTTTCTGAATCCAAACGCGCATTGCCCAGATCAAAGGGAGAAAGCCGATTTCCAGGAATAGGGCGTTCGTAGGTACCATTGGGCAATTGCCAGCCTACAGCCAGGTTATCCCCTCCGCTGGCTTCTTTGTGTAAAGCTTCAATATAATACCGCTGTCCTGCCTGTAGGGCAATCGGCGCAGATTGCTGACTAGCATATTTGGTCCAATCTGGAATAAAAACAAATTTATTTTCCAGATAAGCTATGCGTTGGCGATTCTCCGGATTAGCATCGGTACTCAACCACAGTTCTCCATCATTATCAGAAATAATCCAAAAAGTATAATTGCCCGTGGTGGGCACACAGATATATCCCCGATAACGGGCACCATAATTATCATCAATTCCAAAAAGTCCCGGGATAGACAATGGCCCCTGAAAACTGGTCATTTGGCTACTGCTTGTAGGAGCCGTGTTGAGGGGAATATCAGCAACACTCTTGCCTGTTACATCGAACCAGAATTCTCGCAGAATGGTACCTGAGGCAGTACACGTTTCATTATTGACAGTAACATTTATATTGGAAGAAGTACCAACTGCTCCATCATTATCAGTAGCAACAGCCTTTAGGGCATAATTTCCCGCTTGGGCATTAGTCCAAACCACGCTATAAGGTTCAGAGGTATCGATTCCCAAGGACGTCTTGCCACTAAAAAACTCGACGCTGGCAATACTTCCATCATTGTCATCTGCTGTTGCGGTAAGGGTCAAGGAAGTGCCTTCACTGACATTAACTTCTTCGCCTGGGGAAGTCAGATCTACGATAGGCGCCATATTAGCCAATGCCAAAAAGGGAGAAAGCCGGTTGCCTGGAATAGGGCGTTCATAGTTGCCATTGGGCAATTGCCAGCCTACAGCCAGGTTATCCGCACCGTTTCCTTCTTTATGCAAGGCCTCAATATAATACCGCTGTCCTGCCTGTAGGGCAATAAGGGCTGATTGTTGACTGTCATATTTAACCCACTCATTCAGGGAGGCATAGCCATTATGTATAAAAGCAATGAGCTGTCGGTTCTCCGGATTGGCATCAGTACTTAACCACAGTTCCCCATCATCATCAGAAGCAATCCAAAAAGTATAATTCCCCGTTGTGGGTACACAAATATATCCCCGATACCGAGCACCATAGTTATCATCAATTCCATAGTTTCCTTGGGCAGCCAACGGCCCCTGAAAACTGGTCATTTGGCTACTGCTTGTTGGAGCCTTGCTAACTGGAATATCAGCAATACTTATACCTGCAACATTGGACCAGGATTCCCTCAGAATTGTACCCGAGGCAGTACAACTTGGCCCTGCCCCAAGTACAGTAATAGCAACATTAGTGGATGTTATTATTGCTCCCCCATTGTCGGTAGCAACAGCCTTTAAGGCATAATTGCCTGCTTGGGTATTAGCCCAAACTACGCTATAAGGCTCAGAGGTGTCGATTCCCAAGGAAGTATTGCCACTAAAAAATTCCACGCTGGCAATGGTTCCATCATTGTCATCTGCTGTGGCGGTAAGGGTCAATGCAGCGCCTGCTTTAATATTAAGTCCCTCATCTGGAGAAGTCAGGTTTACGGTAGGTGCCACATTAACAAAGGCCACAAAGGGAGAAAGCCGGTTGCCTGGAATAGGGCGCTCATAGGTGCCATCGGGCAATTGCCAGCCAACGCCTAGGTTATCCCCTCCACTTCCTTCTTTATGCAAGGCTTCAATATAATACCGCTGTCCTGCCTGCAGGGTAATAAGGGCTGATTGCTGGTTGGCATATTTGGTCCATTCATTCAGGTAGACATATTTATCTTGTACGTAAGCAATGCGCTTCCGATTTGCCGGATTGGCATCGGTACTCAACCACAGTTCCCCATCATCATCAGAAGCAATCCAAAAAGTATACTTCCCCGTCGTGGGTACACAAATATATCCCCGATACCGAGCACCATATTTATCGCCTATACCAAATAGACCTGCAATTGTTGGAGGTCCCTGAAAACTGGGCATTTGATTGGTATAACTGGGGGGGGTAGTAAC
Source organism: Bacteroidota bacterium (assembly GCA_040385915.1). Lineage (GTDB taxonomy): Bacteria > Bacteroidota > Bacteroidia > Cytophagales > ES-bin-26 > ES-bin-26. Next base: position 36,945 of record JAZKGK010000101.1, on the reverse strand, counting down.
TGGGATATTAGCTACATCAGAGCCTGCTATATTAGCCCAATGTTCCCGAAGAATCGTACCTGAGGCAGTACAATTGCCAGGCGGCATCTTAGTAACTGTATTAGCAATAATATTAACTTTTTCTGATGTAATAGAGATATCATTATTATCAGTTACTTCGGCTGTCAAAATAAAACTTCCAGCCGGAATTGTTTTAAAAACTACACTATAAGGAGCAATTTTATCAATTCCTAAGGAGGTACTTCCATGGAAGAACTCAACACTATTAATGGTGCCATCACTATCATTGGCATTGGCGGTAATAGTGACCGAAGTACCAGCAGCAAAGTTAGTCCCCGTGCTTGGCGAAGTAAGACTTACCGTTGGCGCAGCATTGCCATGGATATTTATGATTGCCGAAGTAGAAGATGTACCATCATTATCAGTAGTTACTGCTGTCAGATCAAAATCTCCAACCAGGGAATTATTCCACACTACACTGTATGGCGCAGCATTATCAACTCCTATCAACGTATTGCCTCGAAAAAATTCTACTTTAGCAATGTTCCCATCCCGATCAGCGGCAGTGGCCGTTATCGTAACATTAGTGCCAGCGGTAAAAATAGTGCCACTACTTGGAGCAGTCAGTGTTACCGCTGGCGCAGCATTCACATCAAATGCTACAATAGAAGTAACAGCCGCTGCACCGCGATAATCGGTAGCTAAGGCTTTCATAGTGAAACTTCCCGAAGGAATATTATTCCATACCAAGCTATAAGGAGGCGTGTTGTCAATGCCCAAAGAAACATTGCCCAGAAAAAACTCCACGCTGGCAATGCTACCATCATTATCTGTTGCATTGGCTGTTACTGTAAGAGAGGTTCCAGCTAAATAGCTTTTCCCATTGACAGGATTTGCCAAACTCACAATAGGTACCTGATTAGTAACGGCCGAGTAAGGCCAGGTTAGCCCTTCCATTTGCCCAAACATAAACAAGCAACCGGGATAAGTCGCTGCGTGTCCACCCCAAGCATAGTTAGGACCAAAACCTCTGGCGTTTTGTGGGTAGGGCCTACAGCCAGGGGCTTGCCTTCGATAATTACTAGAAATAAGAGAAGACCGATAGTACTGATTGGCCATGCTAAACCAAGTATCGTAAGTAATCTCACCTGGCTTTTCGAAAGGGTCGATTCCATTGATCAGAAAATCGGTATTGGTAGTAGCTACAGTGGAAGCATATTTTGTCAAGGAACCGTTAAGGAAATTCTGTAAGTTGGTAATGACCTTAAATAAAGTCTTGGGATTACCGACCGCTTGTGTACCGAAATAACCTTCTTCCGTGCTGTAAGTATAGAGCGATACATCTCCTTTACGAGCGAATAAATCAGCAAGATCAATCATTACTTGAGCCAAACCAAACGAATACATGAGACCATTTTCAGGTTCTGCGGATAGTCTATCAAAACCACGGCATAGGTCAGCAATATCGCCATTGGCAAAAACACCATAACGCATCCATTCAAAGAAAACACGCTTAGCATTGGCTTGCAACGCACTATTATTAGTTAATACTCCAGCCACCCCCATAAAACGGGCAACCGTTCCTATCCGGTTATTATATCCTTGAGCAAAAAAGCCAACAGTAGGTCCACCATAATAAAGCAGCACTTTAGGGTTATCAGTCTCCGCGGTTTTGCTGTAATCGGTAAGTGTATAATCACCTTTGAGCCTATTCTCATACCGTTTTTGAAAGTAAGCATCGATATTATCGGAGTACCATTTCCCAGCGTTATAAGCCCAGTTTTGAACTTCTGTTTGTTCAGCAGCAGTAAAGCCGCCAGCAATACGGACATAGTCGTAGGCAAATAGAATTCGCGTCAAAAATTCACTGACGGTAAAGCCAGGGCTTTGGTCAGCTTGCACAGAACACCAGCGATTTCGATTGGCAAAATTCAACAGAGGATTTCTAACATATTTTAATATTTCAGCCTTGACTCGTGGCAAATAACTGGCATCCTGTTTCAATAGATATACAAAAGCAGCATCTTTCAACATAACCGCCTGATTAGTAACTGTATTTACCGTAGGAACGGACTCAGGATGACAACCACCCCCAGGCCAGGGAGTCCACCGGTCCGCTTTAAGGGAAGTAGAATCAGTAGTAGAGTTACCTTTAAACTTATTGGCATTTTCAAGGATGCGAGCCCAATCTCCCGGGGAATTAGCTTGGACATCAGACGCAGTTTTATAGGGACCGCGGTTAGCACGCTCGCGCCAAATAGATAATTCTTCTTGTGTAACGTGTAAACCGAGACGGGTTTGAGAAAAGAGGTGAAAAGTAATAAATAATCCTAGAACAGATAGTAGAATTTTTTTTGACATGATCCTCAGCTTTATGAATTAGGTATTCAATAATTGTAAAGGTTATCAATTGCAACAACTAGGTTACAAGATAGGTAGCCTTTAACAAAGCCAAAACTAAGGGTCAATTATTAATGAAATCTCAAAAAATTACTACTAAAAGCACATTAAAAATTGTTTACAAACTAAACCTTTTGATAGCGATATATCGCTTAATTCATAATTAAACGCCTAAAAAATTAAATAATGCATAGACAACACTAATACGTATTTGCATAAGCAAATTACTTAAAGCCGCAGTATACACTAATTCAACAAAAAAATTACATTTTAATGCAATTGTTGAATATTTTATAAAAAATATAAATTGAATAATTCAACTAATAAATATAATCATACTAACTACAGGAATATAGATAAACACCAATTGTTGCTTCAAAAAACAGAAGGCAACTAAATGCAGGTGCAATTTTTATGCCAAGTCTTCACAAAAAATCCATAAAGCCATAATCCTTCAGGCTATGCATTTCAAAAAGTTTTTTGAATAAAAAAATTTGAAATACAGGATTGATTTTCAACACTTTCAAGAAAAAATACATCTATTATTTTCATTGTTTTCATAGTGATTTAAAACATTTTATTGTGATTAACGTAATGGAAGTGATTTCAAAACCCTAAACCAACTTTAATTCATTATGAAAAAAATATTTTTCACTTTAACCTTTGCCGTAGCGGTTGGGTTAATTTCTGCACAAGCACAAGACAATACCAAAAAATCAACCAAAAAAGAGACTAAGACTGAAACCAAACATAAGACGGAGAAAAAAACTGACGCTACTGGCACCGGTTCAGGCACTGCTGTAGGAACAGGCACGGGTACCTCAACTACCACCACCACGGACTCTACTACCACTACACCCGTACCAGTGACACCTTCTCCGGCTACTACGCCAGAAGTAACACCTGCAGATACAACCCGTAAATCAGCTGATCCTAAATAACTTCAGCTTATTTAGATAAAATTATACACATAAAAGCCCGTCATCAATTATGATAACGGGCTTTTATGTGTATAATCAAATGCTTTTGCTTCAACTTATTTGATGGCAAACACAGCGCGTACTTCGTAACGGATCTTTATTTTCTTGAAGTCGATGTCACTAGCTGCATCCCCCTCACCGTCTGCCCTTCCAGCCATCATCATATTAGCGTTCCTTTGCATTTCATACATCGGTTGGGGTGGGTTCTCATTACCCATCTCCTGAATTTCAATGGCTTCGCCTAGTTGCTCTCCAATACCCTCTAGTAAGTATCGGGCTTTTTCCTTGGCCGCTTTCAATGCGGCCGTTTTAATTTCGCGCCGATATTGCTCCATTTTCGAATGGGTATAGCTACTTACATTAGCACTTTCGATGCCTTTGGCATCTACTTTTTCCATAATACCATCAATCTTGTTCAGGTCGCTAAGCTTAAGCGTATAACGCTTGCTGGCCAAAAAATCTTCGGGCTTTTTCTTTTGCCAATACCAATGATTCCCATATATGTTTTCGACCCGAAAATTTTCTTTGAGAATCCCAGCCTGATTCACGGCATTTTGCAGTTGCTTTTCCAGCGTACTAATGTCTATTTTATTCGTTTTGTCTTTCATATATTCCCGCAAAGAGATGTTGAAATAAATTTCGTCTGGGGTAATTTCCTGCTCGGCGCTGCCAGTGACCTCGATTTTTTTCACATTTTTCTCATTTGCTGAAGGTTGACCCTGTGCAGGAGCTACTGAACATAAGAATAACGCACTTGCGGCCACAGCTAGTAAACGACTAAAGATTTTGACTTGATTCATAGGGATTTAGGATTAATAGTTAAAAAACAAAACACAGGTTTGGATTTAGAACGTCGGAAGCACACCTGCTTATATTAGGTTAAGCAAATTGGTTGCCAGCTCAGACGCCAGAAGCAAAATCTATCGTTAGGCTATATGTATAGTAGCTAGATTTTATTCATTTAAAGCCTAAAACTTATATCGGCAAAATACTCCTTCTCTTTGCAATCTCAGTCTTTTTACTACCTTAGCCTCATATTTACTTGGCCAACCATCCTCCTTATCAACTTCAATCTTATGCTTCGGAAATACTTATTATTTGTGCTTACTAGCTTAAGCATGTATGCTTTTTATGCCTGCAGCAGCAATCAACTTCAGGTGGACAAGACCAATTTTGAGGAAGAAATTGCGCTACAGCAAAACCTTATTTTTACATTCAATCATGACGTAGTGCCAGATTCTATCCTGAGCAAGTGGGACACCACTGACTACGTTCAATTTGAACCGCGTGTGCAGGGAAAATTCAAGTGGAATGCCCCCAATGAGCTGATTTTCTCTCCTGATCTGGGATTTCGCCCCAGTACCAACTACCAGGCTAAGCTCACGGAGAAAATCGGTAAAATTCCGGGCGCTTCGAGCCAATCAGTCGATACCGACAAAACCATCGCTTTTCACACACCGTATCTGAAGCTGACCAGCAGCGATATTGTATGGACCAAGAACAGTAGTGGCGTCATTGAAGCCTTATTTAACCTTAATTTCAATTATAAAGTCAATCCTACTGATCTAGGAAACCTGCTTCATGTAAAGATTAATGGAAAAGACGCCAGCTTTAAGGTCAATACCACAACGCCAACTGATGTAATTCAGATTGCAGCGGCTCAACCAACGGGCACCAACTGGGATGAGAAGGTGGCGGATATTACGATAAACAAAGGCCTGAAGTGCGCCGAAAGTGACTATGTAAGCCCAGAGCCGATGAGTTTACGAACGGAACTGCCTTCCAAAGCTAACTTTCAGATTACCCAAGCAGTAGCAGAATATGAATTGGAAGATGGTTTTATCCACGTATATACTAATCAAACGGTGGAGAACAACAGCATTGCGAAATTTATCTCGCTTAGTCCGAAAGTGGATTTTCAGGTAGAGCTAGAAGATTATGGCTTTGTCATTAAAGGGAAGTTTCAGCCAGGAACTTATCAATTACGGGTTTCCAGCGAACTACGGGGCATTTTCGGAGGCCGGCTAAAAGAGGATTACCAACAGGCCATTGTGTTTGGTGAAATGCAACCCGCCATTGCTTTCGTGTCTAAAAAAGGAGTTTACCTCAGCAGCAATGGCAGCAAAAATGTGGGTATCCGCATTATCAACGTGGCCAAAGTAAGGGTGCAAGTATTTAAGATCTATGAAAACAACTTGCTGGCATTTTTCCGTAACAATGGTTTAAATGGCGGCTACGAAGAGGAATACGATGATTACGAGCCAAACCTGTACATAGATGAAAATGACAACACCTACGGCGATCAGGTATTGGATCGGGAATACGAGTCTCGGCAATTGGGTAAGGCAGGGAATGTGCAGCTATTGAACCTGGATTTGCAAAGCCTGAATGACTTTCAGGGAATTTACGTAGTAAAAGTAAGCTCAACTGAAGACCAATACATCAAGGCTAGTAAGCTGGTTTCTATTTCCGACATTGGCCTGATTGTCCGCGAAACAGAAAATGATGTAGTGGTTTTTGCCAATTCTATTCTTACGGCTAAGGCTTTGTCAGGAATAAAAGTGAGCCTGATTTCTTCTAATAACCAAAATATTTATCAGGCAGAAACCGACGGCGATGGGATAGCCACCTTTGCCGATATTCGCACCAAAGCGCCCAACTTCCGGGTACAAATGGTCACTGCCCGACACGGAGATAAGGCGGGAGATTTTAATTACCTTCATTTTGACCAGACAAGAGTAGAAACTTCCCGAGCGGAAGTGGGTGGACTGCACGAAAATCCGAGCGGTTACCAGGCTTTCCTCTACGGCGATCGCAACATATATCGACCAGGCGAAACCATGTATTTGCACGCGATTGTTAGGGATGGACAATGGAAGTCGATTGAGAAAGTACCCATGAAGTTGAAAATTGTATTGCCCGATGGTAAGGAGTTCACCACTATTAAGGCCAATCTCAACGAACAAAGTGCCTTTGGAGCTACAGTCAAGCTACCCGTGGCTACCGTTACCGGCACTTATCAGGCAGAGTTATATACCTCTAACGATGTGCTGCTTACGTCTAAAAGCATCAGTGTAGAAGAATTTATTCCTGACCGTATCAAGGTAAATGTAGCTTTGAATAAGGAATCAGTGAAGGCAGGGGAAGAAATAGAACTGACAGCCACAGCTCTCAACCTGTTTGGCCCACCAGCAGCCAACCGGAATTACGAAACCACCTTCAGTTTAAGCCGTAAATACTTTGCGCCCGAAGGCTTTCCTAACTACAATTTCTCTCTCAACGGAACGGAGAAAAAGACTTTCGAGCAGACCCTTCGCCAGGGAACAACTGATGCGGAAGGCAGCTTTACCGAAAATTTTGATATTCCAGCCGAGTATAAAGACTTAGGCTTGTTACAAGGAAGTATCTTCACCACCGTATTCGATGAATCGGGACGGCCTGTAAACCGGGCAAGCCGTTTTGATGTACTCACGCAGGACGTTTTTTATGGTATTCAATATTTCGATACCTACGTTGATACCCGTCAGGCTTTGCAAATTCCGCTGGTAGCTCTTAACAAAGATGGCAAGCCGCTGAATGCTACAGGCAAGGTGCGTATGATGAAATTTAATTGGCAAACCGTTCTTGAGAAAGACGACTATGGTTCATTCCGCTATGTGTCGCGCAAGCAGGAACAGGTATTGGAAGAAAGAACCATCAAATTTAACAACGGGCGCGCCAACTACAGCTTTGTCCCCAACCTCTCGGGCGAATACGAACTCCAGCTTTCAAGGCAGGGAGCGGAGGCTTACGTAGCGCAGGATTTTTACGCCTATGGCTACGGAAACACGCAAAACTCTTCCTTTGAAGTTAATACGGATGGACAAATCACCATTGAATTGGATAAGAAGAAGTATGAAGTGGGCGACGATGCCAAGGTATTATTGAAGACACCTTTTGCTGGGCGGATATTGGTAACAGTGGAGCGCAACCGCGTATTTGAGCATTTCTACGTAGATTCTGATAAAAAATCAGCTTCTATCACCATTCCCATCAAGAAAGAATATTTACCCAATGCCTATATTACTGCAACGCTGATAAAGCCCTTAGATGATGGCACCATTCCGCTTACGGTAGCACACGGCTTTGCCCCTTTCCTGGCCGAGAGGAAAGAGAGTTTGTTGCCATTAACCATTACTGCGGCGGCGCAATCAAAGTCCAAAACCAAACAAACCATTACCGTCAAATCAAGGCCTGAATCGGATATTGAAGTTACGCTGGCGGTAGTGGACGAAGGTATTTTACAATTAAAGAATTACGAAACGCCTAACCCACACGCTTTCTTCTATCAGAAACGCGCCCTCGAAGTGAACAGCTACGATGTATATCCGCTTCTGTTGCCTGAATACAGTGGCGGTTCCAGGAAAAGCAGCACTGGTGGTGATGGGTATGATTTAAAAAACCGAGTCAATCCATTGACCAATAAACGGGTACAGCTAGTTGCTTTTTGGAGTGGCGTACTGAAAACCAATGGCGATGGCGAAGCAACTTATACCATCGATATCCCACAATTTTCCGGCGACTTACGGATGATGGCAGTAGCCTATAAAGATGATGCATTTGGCTCGGCTCAGGCCAATATGAAAATTGCTGATCCCATTGTAGTCAGTACTTCCCTCCCACGGTTTGCCAGCCCGAACGACCAGTTGCAGGTGCCGGTTACACTTTCCAATACCACCAAACAAGCCGGCAATGTGAGCGTTAAAATCCGAGCTACGGGGGCTTTAAGTGTAAATGGTGATGCCGATCAAAGCATTAATATACAACCTAACAGCGAAGCGCAGGTACAATTTGCAGTCAATGCCAAAGATGCCGTGGGCAATGGGCAGGTAATAGTGGAAGTAAATGGCTTGGGTGGCACCTACAGCGAAACGACCGATCTTACTGTTCGCCCGATCACGTCTTTACAGAAAATCAGCGGGAATGGCGTGGCTGCGGCAGGTAAAACATCGACATTCAGCTTAGCCAACAATTTTATTCCTTCTACGGCAAGCGGAAAACTGGTGATAAGCAAATCGCCCGTAGTACAGTTTGCCAGCAGTTTGGATTTCTTATTACAATATCCTTATGGTTGCGTAGAACAGACAGTATCCAGCGCCTTCCCACAGCTGTACTTTGCCGACCTGACCAAATCTATTCTGCAAACCAGAAATACGACGCAACTCGCCAACAATACCGCCACCTATAATGTGCAGGAAGCCATCCACAAGTTGCAAACAATGCAGCTCTACAATGGTGCTTTAAGTTACTGGCCAGGTGGCGGCAGCGAAAGCTGGTGGGGAAGTGCCTATGCCGCTAATTTCCTGTTGGAAGCCCGGAAAGCTGGCTACGATGTAAATAATAAAGTGGTAGATCGGCTTCTCTCCTACTTGCAGCAACAAGTGCGGAAGAAACAGACCGAAGAATACTTCTACTATTCCGATGCAAACCAAGCGCAAGGAAGCCGTACGCAAAAGCTACCCTATCGCAAATCCAAATACATTGCTCCGAAGGAAGTATTTTACTCCTTATATGTGCTGGCATTGGGGGCGCGCCAGGATGTAGCTACGATGAATTACTACAAATCCAATCGTCAGTTAATGGCCCTGGATGGCAAGTATTTACTGGCCTCTACCTATCGTATATTGGGCGACCAAGCCAGTTTCAATGCGGTATTGCCCAAATCATTTCAGGGAGAAGTGGCTGAAACCGCCTTCGGTGGGAGTTTTTACTCGTATGTCCGCGACGAAGCCATTTCCTTAAATGCATTGCTGGAAGCTGATCCTGGTAACCAGCAAATACCGATGCTAGCACGGCACTTATCAGAGCAGATGAAAAGACAATACAGTGGTGATTATTACTATTATTCTACCCAAGAAAATGCCTGGGCGCTGCTGGCACTCGGTAAAATTGCTAAGAAAGCCGCCTCTAACGATGTACGAGCCGAAATCAAGGCCGGTGGCTCATCATTGGGCTCCTTTACCGGAGAAGATTTAGTGTTGAAACAAGGCGTAGCAGGTAAAAACATTAGCATCGCTCCTAGCGGAACTGGCAGCCTGTACTATTTCTGGCAAGCGCAAGGGTTAAGTACCAGCAATGATGTAAAGGAGGAAGATAGTTTTCTGCAAGTACGCAAAACCTTCCTGGATCGATTCGGAAAAGCTATTTCTGGTAATTCCTTTAGGCAAAATGACTTGGTAGTGGTGAAAATCACCCTGGCCAGCACCGACGGTTCAACAGTAGATAATGTAGTGATTACCGATATGCTCCCCGCCGGTTTCGAGATTGAAAACCCGCGCATCAGTAGCTTCCCGGAAATGACCTGGGCTAATAACGCCGCTACCCCCGAACACCAGGACATTCGTGACGACCGGATAAACTTATTTGCTACCGCTAGGGGCACCGCACAAACGTTCTACTATGTGGTGCGTGCAGTCTCTAAAGGAACCTTCAAAATGGGTCCTGTCAGCGCCGATGCGATGTACAACGGTGAATACCATTCTCAAAATGGCGCTGGTGAAATTACTGTGGAAGGCAAAGAAGGCGCAGTAGGGATGAAGGAAGAGTAAAAGGTTTCGCATAATGTAGGTAGAGAGCCCAGTCGATTTATAAAGGCTGGGTTTTTCTTTTTTACCCTTTACTGATACAGGTTATTGTTTTTATTATTATTTTGAATAATAATGGCGATCAATTGAGGAGAAAGGAAGGAAACCCAACCAACAAAAACAAGCGCTACCAATACCTCTATTTAGTACTACATAAAATATTTCGATGGAACTACCCAGACAGAAGGACAAATTATACTCTATTTTTCCCTGGCCTGGTATTTGACATTCGATCATTTTTTAACAAAACCCAGGAGGATAAATACCCATGTTCGATGATCTAAAAAATACGCTGGATGCACAAAATGCTTTACCAGGCATTTATATGTTCAAGTTTATTGCTCCAAAAGACAAGCAGGAAGCAGTTGCATCCCTATTTCATCACCGCGACCTCACGCTGCGTGATTCTAAAAATGGCAATTATGTTAGTGTGACTGCTCAGGTATATATGGAGACCAGCCAAGATGTCATCAATGTCTTAATAACAGTTGCTGCCATTCCTGGCGTAATTTCATTGTAAAGACGAAAGGCCATACTTGAGGTCTCATACCTTTTAAAATAAAAAGCCCCTGACTTACTAAACATCTAGTAACCAGGGGCATAAAAACTTTACTTTGCTATTCTATCAGCCAATAATCAGCTTCTGTCCGGCTTTCACTTCATTGCCTTTCAAATTATTTAGTTTCTTCAATTTCTCTACGGGTATGTTCCCTAATTGCCGAGCAATACTCCAAAGCGTATCTCCTTTCTGAACCACGTAATACTTAGATTCTGCCTTATTATGTTTGGTTGGCTTATCTGTCAATTCAACTTTAGAAGAGGGCGTAGATTCAGCTTGGGTTTCTGTAACCATAGTAGGCTTGGGAGCATTAGCTTTCCAAATAACCAGTTGCTGACCAACGCGAACATTGTTACTAACTAAGTTATTCCATTCCTTGATCTGAGTAGCGTTCACATGATAAAGATTGGCAATCCGGAAAAGGCTCTCGCCCTTCACTATAGTGTGCATAACTTTATCTTCTGCTGGTTGAGCAGCCCCTTTCTCTTCGACGGATGCTTCCTGAACTTTAGTAGTCTTTTCTACGACAGCTTCCGAAGTAGGCATTGCCTTTTCGCTTACGCTATCTGTTTTACTCAGTTTTTTCTCTACAGTATTCTCTTGTTCTACCAAAATAGTCAGCTTTTGTCCAGAACGGACTTTCAGGCTTTTGAGATGATTCCATTCCTTCAACTGGCTTAAGCCTACATTATACTTTTCTGCAATAAGACCCAAAGATTCGCCTTTCCTTACGGTATGAAATGACTTCTTTTGAATCTTTGTCGTACGTCGTACTTGAGTATCTACCGCAGGTGTTTTAACCGACTCCTGAGTTGATGCTTCTGAAGAGGTATCAGCCGAAGACGTATCAGCCATAGCTAGTGGTGCTGGCTTATCCAACTTTACTTCCTTACGAGCCAAAGGAATGCGCTTCTCTTGCCAAATCGTCAATCGCTGTCCTGACCGCAACTTATTGCTCCGAATGTGATTCCAGTGTTTAATTTGAGATACACCCACACCATATCGACTAGCCACTTTTCCAATAGATTCGCCTCTTCTAACCGTATGCGATAGTTTTTTTTGTATTACCCGAGCATTAGACTTATCCGCATCAAAGTTGGCCAACAGAAAGCTATTAGCTTCCAAAGGCTTAGCTTTTGACACGGAATCCATAATAGCCAAGCGATTGGCAGTAAACAGATCATAGCGGTCTGAAGGAATACGAATGGGGTAGTTTTTCAGGTAGGGTGGCACCAAATTCCGCTTCAGATGGGGATTTAGTTGCTGCAAATCTTTTAATGGCGTATCCAGATGTCTAGCCAGTGCTTCCATATCGACGTGCTGGCTTACCTGAATCGTATCGAAAGGAATGATCCTTTCGATCGTATCTGCTCTTAATTTATAATCTTCTGCGTAATTCAGAACGTAGGTAAGGGCAACAAACTGAGGTACATAAGACCGGGTTTCGCGAGGCAGAAAGTTATAAATCGCCCAAAAGCCAGTTTGGTTACCCGAGCGGCGAATGGCTCTTCTTACATTACCAGGGCCGCAATTATAGGAAGCCAAAGCCAGTTCCCAGTCGCCAAACAAATTATACAGTTGCTTCAGGTATTTACAGGCGGCCTCAGTCGATTTATAGGGATCAAATCGCTCGTCAACATAAGTATCCTGATAAAGCTTAAAATCCCGTCCGGTGCCCGGCATAAACTGCCACAGGCCACCAGCCTTTGCCCGGGACATAATGCGCGGATTCAAACCTGACTCTACCACCGATAAATATTTCAACTCGGGAGGAAGGTTATATTTTTTTAGGTATTCTTCAAAAATGGGGAAATACAAATCCGTCCTGCCCAATACCATTTTGGTATAGTCGCGTCGCCTGACCACAAAAAACTCGATAAATGATTGAATGGTGCGGTTGTACTCCAGGTTGATCTCATTCTGGAGGCAACCTAGCCTGTCAGCAATAAGATCTTCAGAAATATAGGGGATAAACTCAGCGCCATAAGCGAGTGCTGGCGCTGACTGCGATCTCAATCCAAGATCGTTAGGTAGGGTGTCCGCAGCAATAACCACTTGCTCAGCTTCAGACTCAGCAGTAGTTGGGAGTTCACTTTGGGCAAATGCAAAACTGGAGAAAGCCAGTTGAACGGAAATTGCCACTGATGTCAGGATCAGGCTTGGCTTGGTGTACAGATTCATACGCAATTAGTGGCTACAACCACACAAAAATTCTAAATTTTCAACAATACGAACTTAGCGCTCTAAAACTACAAATGCCAAGTCGATGTGTTGATTTTAGATTATGTGTAACTTTTTTTGAAAAAAATCAAGATAAGTAGAGTAAATCCAAAAATCCCACGTATTTGAAAATTGTTCAACAAAAACCAGACATCAGAGAAGTAACTTACTAGTTCTGCAAGAGATACTGTGCAAATGCCATCAACTGTGCCTCTTTAAAATTGCTTGTCAAAAGTTGTAAGCCAATGGGTAGACCTGCTTCGTCCTGCCCATTTGGGATAGAAATGGCTGGAATACCCACTACATTGGCCTGTACACTAAAAATATCAGCCAAATACATCTGCATCGGATCGTTTGATTTCTCCCCAATTTTGAAGGCAGTGGTTGGGGTAGTTGGCATAAGGAGGAAGTCATATTTCGACAAAATTTCGTCGGTTTTCTCCTTAATAATACGCCTTACCTTTTGAGCCTTCGTATAATACGCATCGTAATAATTAGCACTCAGTACGAAAGTTCCCAGCATAATCCGGCGCTTTACCTCTTCACCAAACCCTTCGGTCCGGGTCTTCTTGTACATCATTTCCAGGTTCTGCGGATTCGCACTACGGTAACCATACTTTACGCCATCGTAGCGGGCAAGGTTAGAACTGGCTTCTGCAGTAGTGAGTATATAATAAGTAGGCAACAAGTATTCCAACAAATCAAAATCAACGGCCTCTACTGTGTGTCCTTCTTTTTTAAGAAATTCAATTTTTTCTATTGTCTTCTGCCGAATCGCTTTATCAATTGCTTCGCTTTCTACTGTTTCCCGAATGTAAGCAATCGTAGGCTTTTTTTCAAGCGTCAATTGCTCAGAATACGAGGGTACTTCGCGCAAAGAAACAGTGCTATCATACTCATCTTTACCAGCGATTACTTCTAGTACCAGGGCGGCATCGGATATACTGTGGGAAATAATGCCAATGGTATCAAAAGAAGAGGCGTAGGCGATAAGACCATAGCGGGAGATACGAGAATAGGTAGGTTTGAGCCCGATAACCCCGCAAAAAGCAGCGGGTTGCCGTACTGAGCCGCCCGTGTCGGAGCCTAGGGAAGTGAGGCACATGCCCGCCTGCACCGCTACTGCTGAACCGCCGGAAGACCCCCCTGGCACCCGCGTAGGGTCGGCAGCATTGAGTACCGGACCAAAAGCAGAGTTTTCGTTGGAAGAGCCCATAGCAAACTCATCGCAATTTTGGCGGCCAATAATGATGGCATCTTCATCCAGCAGTCGTTGGATGGCCGTTCCGGTGAACTGCGAAACGAAGCCGTCGAGTATTTTACTAGCTGCCTGTAAGCCATTGTCCTGGTAGCAAAGCACATCTTTGATACCTACCACCATTCCGGCCAGCTTGCCCTGTGTTCCGGCTGCAATTTTTTTATCTATTTCGTCGGCTCTCGTTAAAGCATTTTGGTCATAGACCGCTACAAATACATTGAGATGCGCGTTGGTCTGAATATTAAACAGGTAATGTTCCACCAGCTTACGGCAGTTTACATTACCTGTTTGCAAATCGGACTGTATTTCTTTGAGAGAAGAGTAGGTTTTCAATTGTGCAGTCACCAACTTATTTTACTGTTTTTTTATCTTCTTTAAGACCTTCTTCTAATTCATCTTTAATTTCGCGGCTAGCATCCTTAAACTCCCGAATCCCTTTGCCTAATCCCCGTGCTAGTTCAGGTATTTTTTTGGCACCAAACAAAAGTAAAATAGCCAGGAATATAAGAAACATTTCAGAGCCGCCTAAGGAGCCTAAAAAGGCAAATATTGACGTTAGTTCCATGATTGCAATAAGTTAAATGAATGGGTAAATATAGTAATTTATTTACAAACACCTCAATCTATATCGTTTTGATGGCTGGACTAGCTGCATCGAGCTCCCATTCTCTAAAGCGAAGAATATCTTCTTTTACTGATTTCACAACCCATAAAATAAGAGCAATGTCATCGGTGAGCCCTATAATGGGCAATAAATCTGGAATAAAATCTAGCGGTGAAACGAAGTAAATCAACGAAGCAATGATGAGCAACAAACTACGCCAGGGAATAGCTTTATACTCTCCGCGCACATACGCACGAACCAGCCGAGCCAGGGTTGAGATTTGCTCCAAAAATGAAAGACCAACTCCCTCACCTTCAGCCAACCGACTGCTCTTAGCGCTAACTGCCCGAACAAGCTCAGTTAGCTTCTGCGTATTGCGCGAATAGTTCTCGGCCTTATGTTGCGCATTCTTAAAAAAAATTGACTGAATAATTTGTTCAATTAAATTTGATTTTGCCATCTCAGATGATAAATTAAGAGGTTAAACTTTTAAAACGCAATTTTATTCACGTAGAAAACACTACGATTATTTTTGACCTGCTGGTCAGAACTGTTCTTTATTTTCTGGTATCCCCAGGCAGCGAAATAATTACCATACCAATACTCCAGCTCGTCGGTATAATTCTTCTTTACTTTGTCTCCTTCATAATCAGTGCTAATCGGCGTATTAGTGACTCCTTCAACCACCTCATTGCCCCGAATAACTTTAGACTTGATATAACCGTTGTGACTATATAACAAAGCAATATGATCGGCTTGTACATTTACCTTCACCTTTTCTTTCAGGCTAAGGGTTTTAATATCCGCAAATTCGAAACTATTATCCCATAGCAAATCACCTTTGGGGTCAAAGCCTGCTACCACTGCGTGGGTATATTTATACCCGTCAAATACCTGTCCTGTGTTTCCATAGTTATTATACGGGTAACCGTAGCCAAAAGGGCTATAACCATAGCGACCAAAGCTATAGGGGTAACCAAAACCTCCCATACCACCATAGCCTGGATAAAAATTATTGTTCCGGTATCGATATTCGGGGTAATAAGCCTCAGCCACCATAATGTACTGCCCATCTTTTTGAATAATATCGTGTACCAACAGACGGTATTGCAGTTTTAAGTCATCCCCTTTCTTCTTTTTACTTTTAATTTTCTTTTCTATCCTAGCCTGTTCACGACTATCCATAAATTTAAAGAAGTTCTTAAAATCAGTAAAACTGTAATATTTGGTCTTTTGGGGAGCATTATCGACCAATTTGGTAATGTACATTCCTTGCGTATAAGCTGAGTTGCGCAAGCCATACGTGCCTATTACCAATTGTAGCGAATCACTTAGCGGAACCAGGCGTCCCGTTAATAAACTTCGGTCCACTTCCGGCTCAATGAGGACATTACGGACAGTCATGCCTTCTGGAGCAAAGGATTTGACAATGACCGAATACGTTTTACTCTGACGAACGGCTACGGTTACATTAATCAGCCCCGTTTCTTTTTCAATTTCCAACGATTGAATATCGGCAGTGCCCTTGTAAGCAAAAGGCAATAACTTGGTTTGCTTGGTCAACAGGTTGATATGGAGCAAAACCGGATCGTTTTTTACTTTACCCGCTATATACGCATCGTTCAGATGGGCTTTAAATTCAGTAATATCCAGGCGATTAAGCGAAAAAATGTCGATTCTCTCGGCAAAGCCCGCGTCTGTACTGACTTTGATTATTTGGTAATTGGAACTCTTGGAGGTAGCCAGCAATAGATAGACTAATGAACCATCGTAGGTATATTGCACTATATCTAAGCTAGGGTTAACCTGGCAATCAATAGTCCAAATCTGCTCGAGGTTGGCATCATACTTTTTAAAATTAATTCGATCCTTGGCAGTTTCAGAGAAGAGCACCAAGCCATTTTCACTAATTGGAACAATCTGACAGTTGCCATTGTCACTTTCCAATTCAATGCGGCGCTTACTTTGTCCAGAGGCCTGGAAAACATCAGCACAAAAAATAAAAAAGACGAAAAAAATGTATATCCGAAGAATAGCAGGTTTCATAATTCTTTTATGAGTCAGTTGGTTAATTCTAGCTATATAACTCAAATGAAACACAAAAATTATATTTTCCAAAAGTCTTCAATCTTAGCCCTACAGATCGCCCAATTATAGAAAATTAAAGGCAGGGAATCTTTACTAAGCGTAAGGAAGATTGGCTAAAGAGCTAAGGGCTATTTACCAGGAAGCGGACTCAGTTGGTAGATAAAACGGTGTTATTTAGTAGCCAATATAATTGCTCGAACCTCGGTTATGCTTATTCCAAAAGACAAAGCTATTGGAAATATGAATTTCGAAGCCCCGAAAAAGATGGCTATTAAAAAAATCAGCCATCAGTAGACCTTGACAATAGCGCCAAAACTCCTCAGTGAGTGCTTTTTGCGAATAATCAGTCAGCAGATTTGTAAATTCGGTGATCGTAGCCCGGTATATATTACAATCAATCTTGCGATCAAAGCTATTCTTTTTACAGAATTCCAAATAAATATGCACCAAGTCTTCCAGGAAATCCTGAGGACTTTTTTCAGCTTTTTCAGCAGGTAAGGATACAGCTATCTTTTCAATATGCTTTTCCTGTTGGGTTTCCTTTGCTTGCTGATGGAAATCAATGGCCTTGAATACGGCTTCCCTAACCATTTCCGAACGTTCAATCCCCAGTCCTTTGCAGTAGTTCTGCAACTGAATAAACTCATGCTGAGTAAAACGTAGAAGGATAGATTTAACTCTTTTTAAATCGTGCTCCTTTTTTAAGTGCGCGCCTTTAGGCATAGC
The DNA here is from genome assembly GCA_040385915.1 of Bacteroidota bacterium. Classification (GTDB taxonomy): domain Bacteria; phylum Bacteroidota; class Bacteroidia; order Cytophagales; family ES-bin-26; genus ES-bin-26. The sequence goes on along the minus strand of JAZKGK010000101.1, from coordinate 19,487 downwards.
TTTTTTTTATTAAAGATATACCGAATAGAACTTATAAAAAAGGGCAACTTCGAAAAAGATGTTACATTAGTGACAAAACCCCTGCAGGATTATTTTTATTGCAGATAGACAATAAGGCATCAACTTCCTAACTCCAGAATTACATCAAACTCCTCACATTTGAGCGGCATCACTGACAGGCGAGACTGTCGCAACAAGGCAATTTGTTGTAATCGAGGCTCGGCTTTGATTTGTGTCAAACTAACAGACTTATCAAGTTTCTGTACCGGAACCAAGTCTACCATTACCCACTGGGTATCATCTGCAGAAGGGTCAGGATAAGCTTCTTTCGCCACTTTAGCCACTCCAACCACTTCTTTGCCATCATTACTGTGGTAAAACAGCACCAAATCCTCTGGTTGCATCGCTCTCAAGTTGTTACGGGCCTGAAAATTACGGACACCATCCCAAAACGTACGGCCATCTTTCTCAAAAGTGCTCCAGGAATATTTAATTGGTTCAGATTTTACCAGCCAATAGTTCATAGTTAGTGGTTAGATAGTTAATTTATTCAAACGATCTTTGTTTACAGAAATAATTTTGAATTGAATTGCCTTGGTCTTCCTTCCCGCACTTGTTCCAGTTTTAACTATGCAATAATATTTTCTTGCCATATTCATTTTCCAACAGATTTTTCTAGTCCATCGGGTGGAGCAATGTCATACTGTTCAAATTCACCTTCTTTCATGAATGCGAAACCTGTTCAGCCCCGAGATAGCAGAAAATCAAACACTTCGGACCAGTAAATCTTAACTGAATCATTATCTTCCTCATAAGCGTGAAACCAACGCTGCAGGAGGCTAACAGGCGCATCCTTTATCAATAAAAATACTTTGTGTTCAGCCTCCTTCACGAACACGCCCACTCTACCACTTATGCCATCTATTTTCTGATATTATTTCCCAGCAGCATGCCTTGCTTATGATTAGCCCGCAAGTGTAAATATTTTTGGTTAGTGAAGTACGGTTTTATGCCAGGGTTTTTATGATTTTTCATTCGTTTACTTCTGTAGTAAGCATTCCTTATTACACCTATGCAAATGAAAAAGCCGGGGAAGATTTTAAACAACATAAGCCTCTGTTTGTGATTGAAGCCATGAAGATGGAAAGTATCGTTACTGCTTCAAAAGTGGGCATTGTTACTACTATTGCATTATCTGAAGCTACTATGGTAGAACAAGATGACTTGGTATTAACAATAGGCAATTAAGTATATTCGCAGAGTTGTAGAGGTGCGGATTTTTGGCAAACAATTGCATTAACCCATTTTCTGGCTGACTTATTTACCTATTGATAACTCATCAACTCTAATTAGCACAATTAAACATCATCGTTTCAATTTTTTGGGGCAGCAATTACTATTATTGCCCCAAAAGGCTATTCTTTGGGAAGATAATGGCACTCTGCTGTTGGCTGACTGGCATTTAGGCAAAGTCAGCCATTTCCGCAAAGCTGGTGTAGCAGTCCCAGGTGCTGCGGCCTTTCACGACTACCAAGTCTTGAATAGGCTATTGCAAACGCACGATATTCGCCAAGTGATTATTTTGGGAGATTTATTCCATAGCGTTATCAATTCCGAATGGAGCATTTTCTCTAAATGGATGCAGGGCTACCCCAGCCTCCCATTTATCTTGGTAAAGGGCAATCACGATATTTTACCCGAACAGTTATACGATAGACATAACATCCAGGTATTTCAGGAACAATTAGTCATGCCACCGTTTGTGTTTACTCATATTCCACTAGAAAATCAGGTACTTGAGCACTACAATTTATCTGGACACATCCATCCGGCAGTCAAATTGATTGGCAAGGGGAATCAGCAGTTGACATTTCCGTGCTTTTATTTTGGGCCGACCCAAGGTTTATTACCTGCTTTTGGAACATTCACCGGTAAGGCAACTATTCGTCCCGTAAAAGAAAGTAGTATCTTTATTATTGCCCAAGATCAGGTGCTTCCAGTATAAAAACCCTAAAAGTAGTACACCAAGCATATTTTATAAAAATACAATTAACGGATTGCACAATATCCTGTAATTTAGTGCTATTATTGTGTGTTTGCTTATACTGATAAAAATCCTATCAGCAAATACATGGGAGAAAATATGAAATAAAGCATATTTATCCTTTTGTGGTTACCAATTTCACCAAATAAGTATTAAACCAAAAGCGCTGCTTTTTTTAAAGATGACGGATAGTGAGATTCTTGAAAGGATAAGGCAGGGGGATGAAAGTGCGTTAGATTTTTTGTACAAGAAGAATTACAAAATGATGACGAAGCTGGTCATTAACAACAGTGGCAGCGACGACGAAGCAAAAGATATTTATCAGGATGCCCTCATCATCTTCTGGCAAAAATCAATGGATCGGGATTTTGTGCTTTCCTCCAAAATAAGCACCTTTCTTTACAGTGTTTGTCAAAACCTTTGGAGAAAGGAACTAGACCGAAAAAGCCGTCTGTCTAGTGAAGAAAAAGACGGAGAAGAAATTAATGATATTGATAAAAAAGAGCGCATAGAAATAATAAATAGCTGCATTAACGAATTAGGTGATACTTGTAAGAAAATTCTTACATACTACTACTTCGATAACCTATCGATGAGCGATATCGCTAAAAAGATGGGCTTTGCCAACGCCGATACCGCTAAAACCAAAAAATATAAGTGTAAAAAGGAGCTGGATGAATTTATTAAATCTAAGTACAAAGCAAGCGACTTCCTAGACTAACTCCTACCTATGAACAAAGAATTTGATGGCACAAACAAGATTGAGGCCTACCTGCGTAATGAACTCTCACCTAGAGAAAGGAGTGAATTTGAGGCACATATTACCCAAGATCCTCTTCTCCAAAATGAATTAACCATTCAAAGTGAGATTATTTCTGCCCTCCAGAATTACCGGAAAGTAGAATTAAAACAACGGCTCAATCAGATTGATGTCAGCACCGTAGCTAACCCTTCAAATTACCTAAAAATAGTAGGACTGGCTTTCATAGCAGTTATATTAGTAGGCGTTGGGACTTTCCTATACCTTAATCAAAACGAAATAGCTGAGCCAACCACGCCTTCACAGGCAACGGCTCAGACAGATACTACGCCTTTACCAACCATAGAAAAAGAACTACCCAGTGCTACGCAACCTCCTCTGTTAAGTGCGGATACTAGCCAACAAGCAACATGGGAAAATACACCTTCTGATACGAAAACAGAAGAATGGGTTGTTCCAGCAAGCAAATTACCGGCTGTTAAGTCACCTAAATCGCAGCCAACAGGCAGCAAAGCCATTCGACCTGAAAATGAGAAGAAGAATCTACAACGTGAATCGGTAGATGATGCAACCAAGCACGGGGCAGCAACCGACGTTATGAGCAAAAAGCTTGTAGAAGCGCCAAAAGAAGAAGGGATTAATACCGGCGGAAGAATTGCTCCAAACACCGAAAAAAATCTGGGTAAATTAAATATCGTTCGTAGTGACAGCAAATACAATTTTCATTATCAGTTTAAAAATGGAGATTTTACGCTGTATGGAGATTTCAGTAGAGGGTATAAAAGGTTCTTTTTAAAGAATCAAGAATATCTGTTTTTCGAGGACAATTTCTATCCTATTGATACCAATCAGGTTACAATCACTCCTCTATTGAAAGTTACCGATGCGAAACAATTGGAACAACTTAGAGAAATAATGGAACAATACTAGCACCCAGTCTATCAGTCAAAAAAACCTTTCAGGCAGCGAGTCTGAAAGGTTTTTTTGTTTCTTATCCAGGCATCCGCGCATCCAATTCGAGCAGGAGCTGATAATCAACCTCTTGCAATGGCCGGACAATTGGCGTAATTATAACCAACTGTTTAACATTTATTATTGAAATAAATTATTAGTTTTGCCCATATTGACTATAAAGTGCAGGAAGAGAAAAAATACCGGTTCAGAAAAAAAAGACTTGGCAGTTATCCCTACTTCACTGTGGTCTTCAGCATCACCACTGCCCTATTTGTTATTGGCCTTTGCGGCTTACTCATTCTTCACGCCCGGCGACTGACTACTATTGTACGCCAGAACCTGGAAGTACAGGTTTACTTGCACAAAAGTCTAACTCCCGACGAAAAAGAAGCCCTATACCTTACGTTATCGACAAAGGAATACATTGCTCGCCAAAACGATACGGTACAAATTAAGTTTATTGCTAAAGAAGAAGCCGCCAAAACCTTCATCGCTGAAACAGGCGAGCATTTTTCCCAACTTTTAGGCGAAAATCCCCTACGCGATGCCTACACGCTGAGAATTAAGCCCGATTATTATGAAGCCACCCAAATGAAGCGGATAAAAAATGATCTGGAGCAAATTAAAGGAGTGTTTGAGGCCGATTACGTAGAAAATATGGTTGCAGATATTAACCGGAATATTGCCCGTATTTTCCTGGGTCTTTCTATTTTTGGCTTTGCCTTAATCTTAACCATTACAATACTCATTAATAATACCATCAAATTGGCGCTGTTTTCACAACGCTTTCTTATCCGAAGTATGCAGTTAGTGGGCGCTACCTCGGCATTTATCCAAAAACCCTTTTTGTTACGAGCAGCTTTGCAGGGACTGGTGAGTGGGGTTCTCTCGTCTGGCCTATTGGTTTTGCTCTTACAATTTGCCAACCGCCAAATCGAAGGATTATCGTTATTGCAGGAGAATGAAAAAATTGCGATGCTGTTTGCTGGTTTGATGCTGCTTGGTAGCCTGATTGGATTGCTCAGCTCTTATCTCTCAGTAAACAAATACCTCAAAACCTCTTTGAATGATTTATATTAAAGTCGATAGCCAACCGTCCCGAAGCAATAGTGAATGCCAAAAAAACAGGGGCTGTTGACACTAACTAATAACAACTATCTATCTAAACAAAACCCATGTCACCATCTAACAAGCTGCCTTTTGGCAGAAAGAACTACCTCCTGATGCTTGCCGGTATAGGACTGTTAATTATAGGCTTCATTGTCATGACACTTGATAATGAGGCTTTTGGCTTTGGTATGCTGGGTATTACTGTAGGCCCATTCATTGTTATGGCAGGCTTTGTGCTTGAGTTTTTCGCTATCCTTCACAAACCCAAAGAAAACCAATGAGTATTTGGCAAGCCATCATTCTGGCTATTGTAGAAGGCATTACCGAATTTCTTCCTATTTCCTCCACTGGTCATATGATTCTCACCTCGGCGGTTATGGGCATCAATGAATTAGACTTTACCAAAATATTTACTGTCAATATTCAGTTTGGAGCCATTTTGTCGGTAGTTGTCTTATATTGGAAAAGGTTTTTTCAGTCGCTGGATTTCTATTTTAAGCTTTTCGTCGCCTTTTTACCTGCCGCCTTGTTTGGTTTCTTACTCAACGATTGGATAGATAGTCTGTTGGAAAATGTAGCCGTAGTAGCTATTATGCTTTTATTGGGAGGTATAGTACTAGTTTTTGTAGACAAGTGGTTCAATAATACGGACGAAACCAAGGCGGTGGACTATCCTAAAGCCTTAAAAATAGGTCTGTTCCAATGTCTGGCTATGGTGCCTGGTGTTTCTCGCTCGGCAGCTTCCATTATTGGAGGTATGACGCAGGGCTTGACTCGCAAGGCTGCAGCGGAGTTTTCTTTTTTTCTGGCAGTACCCACTATGTTTGCCGCATCCGCTTATAAACTGCTCAAGGATTATAAGTCGATCCACGTACAGGATATTCAGATTTTATTGATAGGCAATGTTGTTGCTTTTGTGGTTGCTATGCTAGCAATCCGCTTTTTTATCGGCTTTCTAACCAAATATGGTTTCAAGCTATTTGGCTATTATCGCATTGCCTTGGGCTTAGTTATTTTGCTATTGCTGTATATGGGCTATGACCTGAAAATAAATTGATGCAAGAAAATGATGATCTAGGAGAAGTTTTACTCATTGACAAACCTTATCGGTGGTCTTCCTTCGATGTAGTAAAGAAGCTGAGAAACGCGGGCAAATATAAGAAAGTAGGGCACGCAGGAACGCTTGACCCACTGGCTACCGGTCTGCTCATTCTTTGTACTGGCAAAATGACCAAACAAATTGATACATTTCAAGCCCAGGAAAAGGAATATACCGGTACTTTAGTCCTGGGCAAAACTACTCCTTCTATGGATCTGGAAACAGAAGTAGATCAGGAATACGAAACCAACCATATTACTGAGGCTCTTCTGCACCAGGCTGCTCAGCAATGGACAGGAGTCATTCAACAAATCCCCCCCATTTTTTCCGCTATTCGTATCAACGGGGAACGCCTGTATAAAAAAGCCCGTCGGGGAGAAATGGTGGAGATTCAGCCCCGCGAAGTGACTATCACTGCATTTGAACTTACCCGAATTGAAATGCCAGAAGTAGATTTTCGAGTTGTTTGCTCTAAAGGCACTTACATTCGTAGCCTGGCACGTGACTTCGGTTTAACCCTACAGTCGGGCGCATACCTGTCGGCCTTGCGCCGTACTCGTATCGGTTCATTTCAAGTATCTGAAGCACTTACGGTAGAAAATTTCATTCAACGACAAAATATCTGATAAAATTCCCACACAATAGCCTCGCATGAAAGTTTACCACGGTATCACTCATTTTAAGCAATTGCCTTTTGCAGTGGTAACCAGCGGCACCTTTGATGGTGTACATATTGGACATCAAAAAATTCTTTCCCGTTTAAAAGAAGTAAGTCAATTTTATCAGGGCGAAAGTGTAGTACTTACGTTTTGGCCCCATCCCCGGCTCGTGATCTCTCCCGATAGCCAGGATTTGAAGCTGCTGTCGACCATTGATGAAAAAATTGAGATGCTGGCAAAGCTTCAGGTAGATCACCTACTAATTATTCCTTTTACCAAAGAATTTTCACAACTCACCTCCGAAGAATTTATTAACCAAATACTGGTAGATAAAATTGGTACTAAATGCTTGGTAATCGGGCATGATCACCGCTTCGGCAGAAACCGCGAAGGCAGTTTTGAACACCTACAAGCCAACGCCTCTCAATATGGTTTTGAAGTAGAAGAAATTCCCCGGCAAGATATAGAAGCCATCGGCGTAAGCTCTACTCGCATCCGGCATGCGTTATTAGAAGGCAATGTTCATATTTCTACTGAATATTTGGGACGCGCCTATAGTTTAAAAGGGCTCGTGGTAAAAGGAAATCAACTGGGACGGACAATCGGATACCCCACTGCAAACATCCGAATACCAGAGCCTTATAAACTTATTCCGGCAGATGGCGTATATGCTGTACGCGTACAACACCAGGATCAATGGTACCAAGGGATGCTCAATATTGGTGTTCGCCCTACGGTGAACGGAACGACCCGAACTATTGAAGCTAACTTATTTGAATTTGACAAGGAGATTTACGACCAGGAATTAATTGTTTACTTTGTGGAAAGGCTCAGACCTGAACAAAAGTTTGCTGGCTTGGAAGCACTAAAAGTCCAACTAGCCCAGGATAAGGCGGATGCTATTCAAATTTTGACCTCGTAAAAATAATTGTCAGACTGTACCTGAGTTACGTTTTTCCCACCTACTTATCACTATGATTAACAAAGTAGTGCCTCATGCAGAAGCCGCCATTTTTGACATTCCCGATAATGCCGTTCTAATGCTTGGCGGATTCGGCTTGTGTGGCATTCCTGAAAATGCTATTGCGGCTTTGCTGAACAAAGGAGTCAAAGGGCTGACTTGCATCTCCAACAACGCCGGAGTAGATGGTTTTGGCATCGGATTATTGCTGGCTACCCGACAGGTAAAGAAGATGATTTCCTCTTATGTGGGCGAAAATGCCGAATTTGAGCGCCAGCTACTTTCGGGAGAACTAGAAGTGGAATTGCTTCCCCAAGGTACACTAGCCGAACGCATACGGGCAGGCGGCGCGGGAATTCCAGCCTTTTTCACCCCAGCAGGCGTAGGAACCGAAGTGGCCGAAGGCAAAGAAACCCGCGAATACGATGGTAAAATGTACCTGCTGGAACAGTGGCTCAAAGCTGATTTTTCCTTGGTAAAAGCCTGGAAAGGCGATACTGCTGGTAACCTGATTTACCGCGGAACAGCCCAAAACTTCAACCCGATGATGGCTACTGCCGGTAAAATAACCATCGCAGAAGTAGAAGAACTGGTTCCTGTGGGTGAACTCGATCCCAATTGTATCCATACGCCTGGTATTTTCGTGCAAAGGATTTTTGAAGGCAAGAACTACGAAAAACGGATTGAGCAAAGAACTACCAGTAAGTAATTGAGTTCTAAACGCTATAGCTAATGGCTCTCGATAAACATGGCATTGCCCAGCGCATTGCCCAAGAAGTGAAAGATGGCATGTATGTCAACCTGGGCATTGGTATACCAACCTTGGTAGCCAACTACCTGCCGGAAGGAATCAATGTAGTATTGCAATCAGAAAATGGGCTGCTAGGCATTGGCCCCTTCCCTACCGAAGCAGCAGTGGATGCTGACCTGATCAACGCGGGCAAACAAACCGTGACTATGTTGCCTGGCTCCTCTCTTTTCAGCTCTTCCGATAGCTTTGCCATGATTCGTGGTGGCCATGTGCATCTCACTATTTTGGGTGCCATGGAAGTATCGGAACAGGGTAACATTGCGAATTGGAAAATTCCAGGTAAGATGGTGAAAGGCATGGGTGGAGCCATGGATCTGGTAGCTTCAGCTAAAAACATTATTGTGGCGATGCAGCACGTAAGCAAGAACGGAGAATCCAAATTACTACCTCATTGTACACTTCCACTCACTGGTCTGAGGTGCGTAAAGAAGATTGTAACCGAACTGGCAGTGCTAGACGTATTACCCGAAGGTGGCTTCCTTCTGCTGGAACGTGCACCAGGCGTAACAGTAGACGAGATCCGCAAGGCTACTGCTGGTAAGCTTATTATAGAAGGAGAAGTCCCAGAAATGCATTTATAACAGCTAACTTATTCAGGTGCTGAGAATATCTTAAATTCAATTCGTCGGTTTACTGCTCGGTTCTCAGCAGAGGTGTTCGGTACCAGTGGCTGCGTTTCTCCAAAGCCAATTTCAGAAAGAAGATCATCGTTTACACCACCAGAAATCATCAGTTGCCTGATTTTTTCGGCTCGCTTCATGGACAGCTTTAAATTAGAATCGTCGCTGCCAACATCGTCCGTATGTCCTTCTATCAAAACTATTTTACCCTGCTGGGCATACTCCATTGCCTGCATAAATGAGTCCATGTTCACGACCGAAAACTCATCTTGGGCAGTAATAAATCGGATGGGCGGCAATATCAATTCGGGCTTCATCTCCAGCAAAGTTTTGCGTTTTTCCTCTTGGGTCATTTCCTTAAATGGATTCTTCCGATGAGGTGGACCGGATTCTGATGGTTGATCAGGAGGTATTTCTGGCTTTGTTGGCGGTGCTGAGGATGGAGTTGTCGTCACCTTAGCTACAGGGAAATCAGTTGGAGGCTTAGTGGTTGGAGGTCCCGGTGGATTATTTTTGGGTGGCCTCACCACCGGAGCACGGGGATTCGCTTGGGTAATGGTGCCTGGGGTTAGCTCTTTGGTACTTCTATGCCTGGTTTCTTGCTTCACGCGCCCATTCCTGTGTTTATTATAAGCACCCATCTTAACACATTTATAACGCGCATATTTCCCCGATTTAAACAGCCGTGCCACAAAATTCTGCGCTGGAAGTTCAAAGGGAAGTAATAGTAAAAGTATAAGTGCCCAAAATATTAGTCCTGCGGGTTTTTTATCCGCCAATCCCAATTGCCTCATAAGAATCAGCCATCCAAATCTTTTTGATGACAATTTAGGCAACAATGCAGGGATAAGTACTTGATATCCGGCTTAAACTGCACAAATGTACTTTCTCAACACAATTTCACGTAACTACCCAGCCACTTAATACCGTCTTGGTGTTTTTTTACGATTGCCTGCACATTCTCATCATAATAATGGCCGTCAAAATCCATGTAGAACCACGATTTGAACTGGTTGCCTTCACGGGCAGGCCGGCTTTCGATTTTAGTTATATTGATCTGTTTTTCGTTAAAGTCTTGCAGAAATTTGGCCAGGCTTCCAGGTGTATCTGACAGCTTTACAGCGATCGTAGTTTTATCAGATTCACTGCGTTGGTTCGTAAAATCCTTACAAATGATAAAAAAGCGGGTGCGGTTGTTGGCGCTATCTTCTATGTTGGGAAATAAAATTGGCACATCAAACAATTTGGCCGCAATGTGTGAACAAATGGCTGCACTATATGGATCTTTGGACGCAAGCCTGGCCGCCTTAGACGTAGATTCCACGGGCACCTGTTCTGCTTCTAAGCCCTCAAAATATTCGTTCAGGAATTTACTACATTGACGAAAAGCGATATCTTTAGAATAGATATAGCGAATTTCGCTCAATTTCTCACATTGCGTAGCAAAGGTAAAGTGAACTGGCATCAGTACTTCAGCCACTATTCGGATATCAGTTTCCTGCAAAAGATCAACGGTTTCTCTTACAATGCCTTCGCTATTGTTTTCAATTGGCACCACACCAAAGCGCACTCTGCGGGTTTCCACACTTTCAAAAACTGATCTAATACTACCCAAAGGCATATATTCGCTCATGGCACCGAAGCGAATCTCAGCCGCCTGATGGGTAAAACTGCCTTCGGGTCCCAAATAAGCAATGCGCTCGGGCAATTCGATATTACGGGCAACGGCAAAAATCTCTAGGAAGATAGCCTCGATGGCTGGTTTATTCAGCAGGCCATTGTTCAGGGAATAGAGCCGATCTAGAATGGCTTTTTCGCGTTCGGGGCGGTAAATGAGCGCGTTATTGGCTTTTTTCAAATCCCCAACCTGTTTTACAACATGCATACGCTGGTTTAACAGATCCAGCAATTGGGTATCAAGGGAATCGATTTGGTTACGTAGATCTTCGAGTGTCACTTCTATTAGAATTTGAATGTTGGATTACTATGGCATATAAAATTAGCCCTTTGCAATCCAACATTCAAAATTAATAGCTAAAATTCGTTAAACAGCTAAAGCCAATTCTTCCTCTAAATCTTTCTCTATTCGCAGGTTATCAATAATAAATCGCTGACGCTCAGGGGTGTTTTTTCCCATAAAATAAGTCAGTAGCTTAGTAATGGACGTATCTTTCCGAAGAATGATTGGTTCCAGCCGAATATTATCGCCAATGAATTTACCGAACTCTTCGGGCGAAATTTCACCCAATCCTTTAAATCGCGTAATTTCTGGTTTAGGCCCAAGCTTGGCAATGGCTCTCTGCCGTTCCTCGTCGGTATAGCAATACCGTGTTTCCTTCTTATTTCGCACTCGGAACAAGGGAGTATCTAGAATATATAAATGGCTATTGCGCACCAGGTCAGGGAAAAACTGTAGGAAGAACGTCAACATGAGTAGTCGAATGTGCATTCCGTCTACATCGGCATCGGTGGCAATTACAATCCGGTTATAACGCAATGTTTCCAGCCCATCTTCAATGTCTAGGGCATGTTGTAGCAGGTTAAATTCCTCGTTTTCATACACAATTTTCTTAGTCAGCCCAAAACAGTTCAATGGCTTTCCACGCAAACTGAATACTGCCTGCAATTGCACATCTCTAGATTTGGTAATAGAGCCGCTAGCTGAATCGCCTTCGGTAATAAACAAAGTGGAGTTATACCGGTCTTCGTTTTTTAGGTCGGTGTAGTGGATACGGCAATCACGCAGCTTTTTATTGTGTAGGTTGGCTTTTTTGGCTCGCTCATTGGCCAATTTCTTTATCCCGGCAATGTCTTCCCTTTCTCTTTGAGACTGCTGGATTCGCCTTTCCAGCGAATCAGCGGACTCTTTATGTTTATGCAAGTAATTATCGAGCTCCTTCTTTACAAAGTCGCCAATAAACTTGCGCACAGGAATACCATCGGGAGCCATGTTAAGTGAACCAAGCTTGGTTTTGGTCTGCGATTCGAATACCGGTTCTTGTACCCGAATACTAATAGCACCCACGATAGAGGCTCTAATATCAGCAGGGTCGAATTTCTTTTTTCTGTTGATATCAAAGAAATCGCGGACGGTGGCCACAATCGCCTCACGAAAACCTGCGAGGTGCGTGCCTCCCTGAGTAGTAAATTGCCCGTTGACAAAAGAATAGTGTTCTTCTCCGTATTGGTTGCCGTGAGTGAAAGCTATTTCAATATCATCGCCTTTTAAGTGTATAATAGGATAACGAACCGAGTCTTCCTCAATTTTCCTTTTCAGCAAATCAAGCAAACCGTTTTGTGAAACGTATTCCTGGCCATTAAAATTAATGGTTAACCCAGCGTTCAAAAACGCATAGTACCATATTTGGTTATCCAGAAACTGGGGAATGTAACGGTAATTTTTAAAAACAGTATTATCAGGTTCAAAAGAGATAAGCGTGCCATTGCGTTTAGACGTAGTCGCTTCATGGGACTCGCTGGTAAGCATGCCCTGATTAAATTCGGCAATTTTCGTTTTCCCATCCCTAAACGACTGAACTTTGAAGTATGAGGAAAGTGCATTTACGGCCTTTGTCCCTACCCCATTCAACCCTACTGACTTTTGAAAAGCTCCAGAATCGTATTTGCCTCCCGTATTAATCTTAGATACACAATCAATTACTTTCCCCAGCGGAATCCCTCGACCATAATCACGCACCTCTACCCGGTGGTCAGTAATCTTAATCTCGATCACCTTGCCATGCCCCATCATGTGCTCATCGATTGAGTTATCCATGATTTCTTTTACTAACACATATATGCCATCGTCCTGAGCGGAGCCATCGCCCAATTTGCCGATGTACATGCCGGGCCGTAACCGAATATGTTCACGCCAGTCGAGTGATTTAATGCTGTCTTCTGTGTATTCAAATTTTGATGAATCTGCCATAGATGGTTGTTTGTAAATTGCCTTTCTGGTGCTTATTTTTCTAAAGCACTTCTTCAAAAATACCAAAAATAGGCTAAAAATGAAAGAAAAAATGAGCAATTGGCTGGCAAAAAGTGATAAAAATGTCCGTTAAAAAGAAGCAAACAAATAGCATTTACTAAGCTTGTTTCTTGGGCTTCCGAAAAAAATACTGATAGAGCAATTCAGATATTTCCGCCACTTCCTTAATGAATTAGACAAATTTTAGTATCTTCCAACATTGTTTCTTGCTTCCCCGAGAAAAGATTTCAATCAATACAAAAATAATAAGAATACACTACCATGCAGGAGGGTGATATGAACGACATCAATGGACAGTTTGCGCAAGAGACTACTGAAAAACAGACCGAAAGCCGCAAGCTTTTAGAAGAAATCCGTGAATTGGAAGCTAAAATTACTGAGGTTAACCAATTACTTTATCGCCACTCCCTAGATAGTACTGTTCGTCTCCAATTGAGAGATGATTTAGAGTACTATCAACAATCCATTGAAAAAAAACTAGCTCTGTTACGTCAGATACACGAAGCGAAAAAATAAAGCGGAACGCTACTGCTGAAGATTTCCATTCAAACTTCCTTCTATTTTATAGTATTGCAGGCAATTCAGCTAACCCAAACGGGCGTGGCATTCTCAACTATTAGCCAGTGATGTCCAAAAATAAAAAGATCTTCCTTGTAGTGGCTGTCCTATTTACAGCTACCATGATTTTTTTTACTATCAATATTTTTTCCCTCACCACCCGGCCGGGAGCAAAAAAGCACCTGATCGAAACAATCAAGCCGAAAGAAGCCCCCCACCCTACCGCTGATAGCATAGCCAGGGATTCAAGTCAAGCGAAGTAACCAGTTTGTTTGTTCACATATAGAGCCATATAATCGCCAGGAAAGTAGCCTGGCGATTATATGGCTCTATATGTAGAAAATTAGCCGCTGCCAAGCAATTGGCACCTGTAGCTTGAATGTGGGGCTTCTATTTCCCCCATACCTTTAGTTCCCAGATAGATGCATTAGGTTCTTCTGTCCGCAGAATGGTTAATCTGACGTAACGCGCTTCTGCCGACTTTTGCGTAAGATAGCTCTCGTATCCTTTTTTAGCGATTTTGGTATGATCTACGTAGGTCGTCCAATTAGCATTGTCGTTGGAATACTCGACTTTAAAAAGCGTAAATTTATCCGGATACTCAAAGGCAATTTCGATTTGCTCGATCTTCTTTTGGCTCCCTAAATCGACCGAAAGCCATTTGTTTTCTCCAGCCTCCGCTTTCCACCGGGTATCATTCTGGTCATCGAGGGCGAAAGACGCAGGGAAACCTTTTGTTTCAGAATCAGTAGCCACGGGTCGGTTCAGTGACAGGTTCACGAGGGGACTGGCAGGAAGCTTCAACTCCAACCGGAGATTATCGATGGGTCTTATTTTTTCCATGGTGCCCTTTTCTCCAAACGTAAGCTCTCCCACGCACAAAAACCGGTAATTACAGGTTGGATAGCGGTTTTTGTCTTGCCGATGGTAGAAGACCAAGTACTTGTCGCCATGTTTGAGGATGGAGTGGTGCCCAGGCCCATAGATTTCCTTTTCCTTATTGGTTTCCAGCAGCGGATTGTTTTCGCCATCGGTATAGGGCCCTAGCAGCGATTTGCTAGTGGCATATTGAATTTTGTAGCTTTCCTGCCAGCATCGACCGCCCGCCCACATAAGATAATACAGATTATTCCGGGAAATAATATAGGGGCCTTCCGTGAAATCAAAGAATTTTCCCTGAAACGGGTGTTTTTTTTCGACTTTGATCAAATACGTGGGCGAAGCTGGATTGTTATCAAACTCAAATACTTCCTTAGAAGAGCTGAGGCCATATATCTTACCCGAAACCGGATCTTCAAACGTTTCAAAATCAAATCCTCCGATCTGGCCCATTTCCTTCCAGGGACCAACCGGCGTATCGCCCACCCAGACGTAGGCGGTATAATCCATTCCGTGGGTATAGTACATATAATATTTGCCATTTTTTCCTTTGATGACACTAGGTGCCCAGAAAAAACGCATATGATTCACTCCCAACGATTTTGGTTTCCAGGTCACCAAATCAGTCGATATCCAGACCATCGGCTCGCCGCTTACACTTGTGTACCCATCGGTAGTACCATATAAATAATAGGTGCCATCAAACTCGCGGATGTTGGGATCGGCGAAATAGCCCGGAACGACGGGATTTTGGGCAAGGCAGGGAATGGCAATAGTAAGTAAAAGAGCTACGCAGAATTTAATCATCATTAGGTGTGAAAGGGGATAGAACTTGAGTTAATAGACAAGCTTGAATTCTCATTTTCAAAAACAACCGGGCAAAGTTGGCAGGAATCTCTGATTTTGCAACGATGAATACGAATCAATATTCAAAATATTCTGAAAATGAAACCTATTTTTATCCACCTCTTGCACAATTTCTTACCTTCTTTCTATATTGCCACGTGCCTACGATCCTTAAAAAGTTTGCTTCTTGCCATACCATTTTTGCCTTACCCTAATTCCCATCAACTTACAAATCCAAATGCGCAGTCTGATCACCTCAATTTTTCGATCACTTTAGCAACCACCTCGGCATGTAGCCAAACGATTTTTCACACACAGCTATGGCTAAATTTTACTAACCATTCATCCGAATCAATTGGCCTAAGCCTTAAAAAATGAGCAAAAATATTCAAGTTGGATTAATCGGATTTGGTGTAGCAGGAAGAGTCTTTCATGCGCCCATCCTTACCAATGTCAAGGGATTACATTTGATAAAAATCAGGGAAACCAAGCCCGAAAATATTGCCATTGCCAACGCAAGGTATCCTGAAGCAGATATTGTAAATGAGGCAAAGGCAATTTTTGACGATAGCCGAATCGACTTAGTGGTCATTGCCACGCCCAATACCTCTCACCTTTCACTGGCCAAAGAAGCGTTACTGGCTGGCAAGCACGTGGTGGTAGACAAACCATTTACCATTACTTCGGCTGACGCCGACGAACTGATCGAACTCGCCAAACGCCAAGGCAAGCTGCTCACAGTTCACCATAACCGAAGATGGGACAGCAACGCAAAAACAATTAAGAAGATCATTGACAGCAAAATACTAGGCACGCTGGTGGAATATGAAGCCCATTACGATCGGTTTCGAAACTTCTTCCGAAAGGATGCCTGGCGTGAAGCTGATATACCTGGTTCTGGAATCTGGTACGACTTGGGTGCTCACTTGGTTGACGAAGTGCAATGCTTGTTTGGTTTACCAGAAGAAATTACTGCTGATATCCGTATTCAAAGACTCGGAGGAAATGCCATTGATCACTTCGCCGTTGTTTTTCACTACCCTCAGTTGAAAGTAACTTTAAAAGGAGGCATGCTGGTAAAAGAACCTGGCCCTACCTGCGTGTTATTGGGCGATCAGGGTTCTTTTGTGAAATACGGGATGGATGTGCAAGAAGAGGCCTTAAAAGCCGGATTGTCTCCTTCGGACGTAGCTAATTGGGGAGAAGAGCCGGAATCCTTGTGGGGGCAACTAAATACTGAAATCCAGGGTATGCATATTGTCGGGAAAGTAGAGAGTGAAAAAGGCGATTACCGGGGGTTTTATGCCAATGTATATAAAGCGATACTCGGGGAAGAAGAACTGATAGTAACGCCAGAGCAGGCACGTAATACCATCAAAATGATTGAGTTGGCTATAAAAAGCAGCGAAGAAAAACGGACAGTGAAACTCACTTAAGTTGTGAAGGCATTTGATAGGTTACACAGCGGAAGATCTTTTTGAATGCAATCAAGCAAGATTTCTACCGTTAGTTGAGTCATAGAAAGAGGAAATTATTTGGATAAAAACCTAAAGTTTAAATCATCGTTTGTCATTAATTTCACGCAGAAGCATCGCTAACCATCGGCGGCTAACCATCACCTAATCAGTCAACCTACTTATGAGACTTCAATCGTTTCGTTTCATTGCTCTTCTTTTCGTCGGAATTATGCTTGCTTGTAGTCAGGCATCCGGTCAGGCGGCTGCTTCTCAGCTCAATGTTATTAACCAGAAAAAACTCACGGTATATAAATCAGATATCAAGGGTGACGTTGTCAAAGAGGGCATCCGGGGCTTGTCGGTATTTTTCAGCTGCGAATACAACTTCACCGATGAAGAGTATAAACAAATGGCTGATCGTTCAGGTAAAAACTATTTCACCTTCTCGGTCAGTCTGTTCGATAAAAATAACGAACAGGTATACGACGCCTCTACTTACCTTACCTACAAACGCAACCAGCCCATTGCCAACCACTTCGCTACTACAATCGCCTTTGGAAGTCAGGTAAAAACGGCCAAACCAGAGCCCCGCAAAAGTACTGGCATTGAGCTATTCATTCCGTATGCTCAGTTGGACTTGCCAGAAGGCCCCAGTGAAGTAAAAGTTTTATTCAATGCCTACGCGGGTAACAGTGACGCCCCTGGCAAAAAGTTCGACAATTTTCACCTGCAAAACTTTGCCTTGACTAAACCGACTTTCTACTTTGTAAAATTGATTCCAAAGCAAATTTTTGTCATCGATAAAGCAGGAAAAAAGACGGAAGTATCCCAGATTGCTGAGGATTTCTCCGTGGCACGCGGGAACGATAAAGGCTTTATCGACTTACTCAATACGGGCAGTGGCATTGTAGGCGCCCCAACTTCCTTTGCCTATTCAGAAGGAGATGCCATGCAATTGAGAACGCAACGCGAAAGAGGAACGACTGGCCAATTAGCCAACCGCCAGCGTCCGGTAAAAGGCACGAATGGGCAAACAGTAGCGGGTTTCGAGGCCGGTAATATTCAGGCGACCTGGCCACTCGACCTAAAAGCAGAGAAAAGCCTGTCATTGAAAAACGCGGCTATTGAAGTAACTTTTGCCATTGAAAAAGCCCGCCTTCCCGTTGTGCGCGTATCCGAATTCAAAATAAACCGGTATACTAAGTTCGAGGGTGCCACCGGAGCCAGCATCAGCTTCAATTACGAAGCCAAAGTAGCCGCTACCCTACCCGACCTGTTGGCAGTTCCGGCTTACACTACGGATGAGAACGAAAAAACGCCTTACCAACCATTGAAGACGTTAAAAGTGATGTCGGGGAGCGCTACTATCGACACATTGGGCAACATCAACTTGGGTCATGGAGCGGGCGGAAAAGTGGAAGTATTTTTCCCCTACGCCAGCTTTCTGTATTACGATGAAACCACGAGAAAAACCGGACCTAAAAACTTCCGGCTAGACATCCAACTGAAAGATTTGCCTAATCGACTGACGCAGAAAAAGGCCAAGCAAAGCCTGGATGTAGGACTACTGAAAGACGCAGTCGTTGGCGCGCCCGTAGTTTCTAAGGAGATTATCTTTAAACAAGCGCGTGGTATTCGTATTTCTATTCCGTACTCCATCCCATCCATTTACAGCAGTTTAGCAAAAAACTTCTCTATTCAGCTAACGGAAGTGACCGCAACTACCGAAGAACCACGCCTGATGGGACTCCTTCGCAAGACCCAGCAAATGAACGACTCAGCCAAAATCATTTCGCCAATCAACAAAAACAGCAATACTATCACCTATCAGGTTTCCCAACCTAAAGGAAACATCACCCTATTTATGCCTTATGCTGGCCTGGCATTAACTGAAAATGCCTCTCCGATGAAGTTTTCAGCGAAGATTTCGATAACCAAGGAAGGAGCAGCCGCTACCCCACTGGAATTGGGCACCACTGCTACGGGGCTGAAATTGGGGCTGGACGAAACCAAACTACGCTTCCTTACCTTGGGCGTGTCAAGTATTCGAATGAAGGATGCAAACGAAAACATGGTTTGGCGCATTAAGTCAGCAGAAGGGATTATTTACCAATCGTCTCTGCTTCCTGCCGAGAAGAAGATGGAAAACTTCTATGCCCATAACTACTGTACTTCGGAGGAAGACAAAGTGATTATTGAAGTATTCAAGGGAGTAAACCTGACCGAACTGAAGCTTATTGCTCAGTGGGAAATGCCGGTAAAAGCCCTGAAACCAAACGAAACGGTAGAAATCGTGAAAGAAGGTGCTTCCCCCGATGGAAATATCCGCAGCATATCAATAACCTACAAGATCAATTAATCAGATGGGCGGATTAGTAGCTATGCGAATGCGCAGATAAATAGTATTACTGTCCTTTCGGAATGGTACAACCCGCAGGCGTCAGTGATAGCACTAAGTATAGGTACGGCTTCAATGGCAAGGAACGAGACCCTGAATTCCAGAATAACTATGATTACGGGCTTAGAATATATAATCCTGGGCTTGCGAAATTCTTAAGTGTCGACCCGCTCACAAGTTCTTACCCATCTTTAACGCCTTATCAATTTGCCAGTAATAATCCGGTCTTTAATATTGATGTAGATGGGTTGGAAGGGTGCATTTCAAATTGTCGCATGTTGCGTTGTCAATCCTTCAAATTTTCGCGCAGACAAGGTTTAGACCAGTCTAAAACGACAATTTG
>JAZKGK010000100.1:0-22475 GCA_040385915.1 Bacteroidota bacterium | reverse complement strand
GATGGAACCGCCGAAAGTACGACGCTTAGTCAGGAGTCGGTAGATTTTATCCTGGTAGTACGTAAAGTGATTATGGCTTAACCCTAATAATTTTATTATCTTTCAGAATAACCAGTTCGCTGTTCATCTTCTTTTTGAACGCAATCAACTGCTCATAAACTTTATCCATTCCTTCAAGAATTTTAGCTTGATTGGCGGTTCTTTTATGTGCTTTCATAATGATAGCTTTTAAGTTGATTGTTTTCCAGCTCCGTTGCAATCTGCAATAATGTAAAGATTATTTTCCATAGCCCCAAGATAACCAAATGTCTATCTTTCTCGTGCTACGGTAGCGCAACAGCCATCATATTATTACGTATACCTATTGCATAATTTTTTATCTCCGGCTCGTTTTGTGCCCAAGGCATCCAAGGCCGCAAATGATCTAAGCTTTCAGTGATGGCGTTTTTTAACTTTTCTGCATCCGAAGGTTCATAGCAACGAATTACCAGCCTGTCAGTTTCTATTCTATACACTTTGGCCATTTCCATGGATTGTTTTTTTTATAAGGCTTGTAGCTTTTCTATACCAACGGAAAGTGTTGCCAGAATTTCAGTGCTGCTTCCGCCTGCTGCTGATGATCTTTGTGCCAATGTTCAATCAGATGACTATCACAATAGTGCATTTCCAGGCTCTCAAACGATTTTTAATCTCGCCGCTGACGTATTTGCACCCATAGCAAACTTGGGTGGGTAAAAGTAAAGTAGTTAGTGACCCAAACCAGCCAACAGAGTGTTAACGATTAATTACTTAATTGTGAAATGAAGGTTACTGCCTCGTCCTTCCGCCATTTTGCCAGTTTTCTCCCTCTAACAAAACGTCAATGCACAGCTAACCTCGTCCAAATAACTCCACGGTAGCTTTGCTTTATATCTATTGAATTAGCCTCACACCTAATCACTTACATGAAAGTTATTGCTATCCAAAAGCCGGAACAGTCCTTCCGTACGCTACTATTCTTCGGCTGGCTGTTTTTTATATCCAGTCTTTGCCTTGCTTTCGCACCAGGGAAACTACCGGAATCTGATTATGAAGTAGTGTTGTTTCAAGAGAATTTTATGCTCGGGATGAGGGACGGCACCAGGCTGGCTACCGATATTTATCGCCCGGCTTTGAAAGGAAAAGTAATTGATAAAAAGCTACCCATTCTGTTGCAGCGAACGCCCTATGGCAAGCGTAAAGAGGGAATCGTAAAAATGGCCGCCTACTTTGTTCAACACGGCTACATTGTGGTGCTACAGGATTGCCGGGGCAGGTATCAGTCGGAAGGAAAGTTTACGAAATACCTGTCGGAGCCGGAGGATGGATTTGACACAGTAGAGGGGTTGGCGAAACTGCCTTATACCGACGGAAAAATAGGCATGTTTGGTACTTCTTATGGCGCTCACGTACAGGCCTGTGCGGCCAAACTCAACCCTCCGCACCTGAAAACCATTGTGGTGAATATGGGCGGTACTTCTAACGGTTGGGATCACGCCATTCGTAACAATGGGCCTTTGGAGCATAAGCAACTCACCTGGGCATTTGCACAGATAAAAACCGAAACCACCGATTCTACCATCAAACAATTATTCAGGCAGGAAAAGGTAGGCGACTGGTTTCAATCGCTTCCCTTAAAGAAAGGATTGAGTCCGCTTTCGGTAGATCCGGAAGTGGAGGACTACCTTTTTGAAATGATGGAACACCAGGATTATGATGCCTATTGGAAACACCGGGGATTGAACTGGCAGGAGTATTACGAACAGACCGCCGATATACCCATGATTCACATCTCGGGCTGGTACGATGCCTATTGCAAAACGGCGACTGATAATTACCTGGGTTTGAGTAAAATAAAAAAGTCGCCCATCAAGCTACTGATGGGGCCCTGGATTCATGGCGGTAATACGGAAACCACGGCTGGCGAAGTAGAATTCGGGAAAGAAGCAGCCATTTCTACTTTTTATGACCAATGGCATCTGGACTGGTTTGATCATTTCCTGAAGAATAAAGACAATGTGGTGCAACACATGCCTGCCGTCCGGGTTTTTGTGATGGGTACGGGCGATGGTCATAAGGCGACGAATGGAAAAATGTACCACGGCGGCTATTGGAGAAATGAAACCGCCTATCCGTTGCCCCATACCCGTTGGGTAAAGTATTACCTGCAAGCCAATGGGGCGCTCAGTACGGCCAGCCCTAAAAATGCCGCTGACTTTTCTGCCTATACTTTCGATCCGAAGCACCCAGTACCAACGATTGGAGGAGCCATGGCTTCGTCCGAACCTTTGTGGAGTGGAGGGGCGTTTGACCAGCGGGAACGAAAGTACGAAGGCCATTCGGAGAACGGTTTTTATGGTTCTCAACCGCCCTATTTGCCCTTGAAAACGCGGAAAGATGTGCTCGTTTTTCAGTCCGAAACCCTGACTGAAGATATGGAGCTGGTAGGGCCGGTCACCGTAAAGCTGTTTGTTGCATCCTCTGCACCTGATACAGATTTCACGGTTAAACTCATTGATGTCTATCCTGCTAGCCAAGACTATCCCGCTGGCTTTGAAATGAACATCACCGATGGCATTTTACGGGCCAAATACAGGGAGTCGGCAGAAAAGCCCGTCCTCATGCAGCCTGGGCAAGTCTATGAATTGACGATTAAGCCTTTTGATGCCGCCAATATTTTCAAAAAAGGGCATCATCTTCGGCTCGACATATCGAGCAGTAACTTCCCCAGATTTGAAGTAAATCCCAATACTGGCGAGAATCCAGCTACCAGCTTACGCATACAGCTAGCAGAAAATACCATCTATCATAACGCCGCACACGCCTCTTATATCGTGTTGCCGCTAGTGCCCACCGCCAGAAAATAAGCAGTCAGTTATAAATAAACATCACTATTATTCATTGCTCATTATTCACTACTCATTGCTTAATCTTTATGAGCACATCGGCGCTTCTTCCTATACCTACGAGTTCAGTTACTGATAGCAACCAGTCACCACAAGTGGCTAGTCAATACCGGCATTGGCGAAAGCGGGTGTTATACAGTGTCTTCATTGGCTATGCCTGTTATTATTTCTGTCGGGTAAACATTGGCATGGCGCTGCCTTTTCTGCAAAAAGACCTCCATTTCGACAAAGTCCAGTTGGGGTTAATTGTTTCGGCTTTACAGATCACCTACGGCATTGGCAAGTTTATCAATGGCATCATTGCCGACCGAACCAATCCCCGTTATGTCATGGCGCTGGGCTTGCTTTTGTCAGCAGTGGCCAATATTGTGTTCAGTTTCAAC
Organism: Bacteroidota bacterium; assembly: GCA_040385915.1. Classification (GTDB taxonomy): domain Bacteria; phylum Bacteroidota; class Bacteroidia; order Cytophagales; family ES-bin-26; genus ES-bin-26. The sequence continues at coordinate 19,168 of JAZKGK010000100.1, read as the reverse complement.
ACCATGCTTTGGGTGCTGGTAGTTACCTGGGCCTGCAATGGTTGGTTTCAAAGCATGGGTTATCCGGCTGGTGTGCGGCTGCTGAGCCATTGGTACAGCCCCAAAGAGTATGGGAAAAGTTGGGGTGTTTTTGGCTGTTCCCATCAAGTAGGCGCGGCCATCATCTTCATTGCGGGGGGCTATCTGGTTTTGCTGGGCTGGCAGTATGCCTTCATTATTCCTTCTATCATTGCCTTTTTGGTCGCCATCTTTCTCTTTGATCGTATCAGGGATATTCCTGAAAATATGGGTTTGCCTTCTATTGAAGCATACACAGGCGACACTGTATTCAACGTAAATCATTCTGGCAAAAAAGCCCGGTTTTTCAATGAAGCCTTATTCAAAAACGTGCTAGCTAACCGTTTCATTTGGTATACGGCCTTGGGCAACATGTTTCTGTATTTTGTCAGATATGGCTTAATGACCTGGACACCACTGTTTCTGAATGCTAACAAAGGGGTAACTGTCTCTAATTCAGGCTGGGTGCTGGCCGTATACGAACTGGTAGGCATGGGCGGCATGTTGGTGGCAGGCTACCTGTCCGACAGATACGCGCAGATAGGACGAGGCCCGGTAATGACTTTGTTTATGCTGCTGTTATCGGTTTGTGTAGGGCTGTTCTGGTTAGTCCCGTACGGCAATATGGCGTTGATATTGCTGATTCTGGCTCTCTGCGGCTTTCTTCTGTATGGCCCTCAAATGCTGGTTGGCGTAGCCTCGGCCACTTTTGCTGGCAAGCAATCAGCCGCTACCGCCTCGGGTTTTGCCGGCTTTTGGGGCTATGTGGGCGCTACCGTTTCTGGCATCGGCATTGGCGCCACTGCCGAATACTTTGGCTGGAAGGGCGCATTCGTCCTTATTGTGCTGTGTAGCTTAATGAGCGCCTTATTTTTTGCCCTCACCTGGGGATACACCCGTAAAGTAAAAACATCTGAGTCATAGGCTTTGCAGCCGTCAGCCCAACTAAATTTATGAAACTATTCAAGTCGCTTGTAGCCTTATGGCTGCTCCAATCAATCCCCGGTAGTTACGCACAATCGCTAAAGCTTCCCTCTGTTGAACCAGTCATATTACAACCCAAATATGAGTTGGACTACTGGGGTAAATTAGAATTGTCCGGAATTGTCAAGAGCCGATCCGATAATAACGTCTTTTGGATTCATAACGACTCGGGTGACCAGCCCCGCATGTTTGCCCTAGACAGTACAGGGCATTTTTATGCCTCTAACCGGTATAAAAACTACGAAGGCATTACCATTGCTGGCGCAACCAATGTAGATTGGGAAGACATCACCACGGACAATAAAGGGAACGTGGTCATTGCTGATTTTGGCAACAACGGTAATGATAGAAAAGACCTGTTGCTCTACGTCATTCCAGAACCTTCTCCGGTAGCAAGCAATACCACTTTTCTTAAAAAACTATTTTTCAAATACCCCGACCAGAAATCCTTTCCTGATGCCAAGGATTTTAATTATGATGCAGAAGCCCTCTTTTTTGCGGACAATCATTTTCATATTCTCTCAAAAAACCGCAGCGATACCTTTACCAAACTCTACCGCCTGGATCAGGAAAAATCAGAGGAAGTAAATCCCTTAACCCTGGTGGAGAAATTTAACATTGGCGGGAAAGTCACTGCCGCGGATGCTTCTTTGGATGGCAATAGACTGGTGGTGATTACGTACGATGCCATTTGGGTTTTCGAGCGTACCAAGCCTGATTCGGGGTATTTCAACGGACGTATCTGGTGGTTGCCAGTCAAAGCCCCGCAGATTGAATCGGTCTGTTTTAAAGACTCAAAAACCATCTGGCTGCTAGATGAGCAAACGGCTGGCTTATTTGAAGTGCCCATCAGTAAACTTATTCAGGTGAAATAACTGAGCCAGTTTGCCATGCGCTCAAAAACAGGGTGGTTCTCTACCGGCAAGGGTATGGACTGAGTGTCAAACTTACTACAAAGACTCAGCAATCATGAAAAAAATGGATGAGTGTTATGAAATAGCCTTACAAGAGGTATTGTCCTGGATCCATGACCATTTCAATGTTATACGATTCCAGTCTAAAATACGCCTTTCTATGTTGTCCCAAACAACTTTTACATTTCGTTAACATTCTTTTACAAGCCCTTAACTAAAGCCCAGCACAAAGACAGTTAGCTTTGTTAAAATCCTTGAAAACAAAAATTGAAATGAATAAACTCGTGCACGTATATCCTTGGTTCTTGATGTTTGTTTTTTGCACTTCCTGTGGACAAAACCAAACAAACGTACCAAACGATAATATCAAGACAGAAATTAAAGACATAGGGCCTAACATAATGGCTCTTAATATAAAAAAAGGTAGAAATAGCACCATTTTGATTGCTGGCCCGAACAACTCATCATTTGGTGATGTTTTTCGATACGATGGAAAATCTTTTACTAATCTTACAAGTAAAATAGGTCAGCATAGATTCTGGGACGGCCTGGAAGATCGCAAAGGAAATCTTTGGGTCGCTACTACTGATTCAGGTGCTTTTTTATTCAACGACCATGTGTCTAATGGACAGGCAGCGCTAAGACATTTCACTACCAGGGATGGACTTGCAGATAACCGGGTTATGTCTGTTTATGAAGATAAAGCGGGTATTATTTGGTTCGGCACTGGAGGTGGAGTAAGCCGTTACGATGGGAAATCTTTTCGAAATTTTAGAAATCCGAACCCCTCGCGTGTTTATAAAGGAGGAAATTGGAATAATGATTTTACTCGGAATAATGATATTACTAGAATCATTGAAGATAAAACCGGGAAATTGTGGGTTGGCACAAGGGGCACCGCCTTCGTTTATGACGGAAAAACATTTACCGCTTTAACCCATAAAGGCAAAGCTTTTACAAACGTTTGGAGTATAATCGAAGATAGAAAAGGCAATATTTGGCTTGGTGACGTGACCCATGGCCTTTGGCGCTATGACGGCAGTACCTTTACTCAGGTATCGGAGAGAGGTGCTTATGCTATAATCGAAGATAAAAAAGGAAACATCTGGACTACTGGTCCAGTAAATTCTGCTCATGTGGCGGTCTGGGCACTTTCCCGTTATGATGCAAAGTCCTTGTTTAGTAATAAGCCCACTGTAGCCGAAATTATGTTAGGAGATGCTTTCTTGGGGCTTTTGGAAGCTAACGATGGAAGTATTTGGTTTGGATCTGCGACCGGAGTGTATCGTTATGATGGAAAGACTATCACGGACTTTTATAGTAAAGAGGGTCAGAAAAAATATATCATAGATACGAAGCAAAGTGTTGTTATATGGAAAGGTTCTATGCTACTTGGTGCATGGCAAGGTACTATGTTACTTGGTGATGGTTCCGGTACAGGGGACGTCGATATATTAAAAGGAGAATTGTTGATCGAAAACCGTCATCTGGTGGGCGGTGCCGTTGAAGTCGACATGAATACAATTGAACAAAAATTTGATGATCAACGTCAATACAATAAATTTCCTGAATTTTTTGACATCAAAAAATTCCCTGTTTCCACATTCGCAATTACGAAGGTTGAAACATTGAATGATGGAAAAGTTCCAGGGAGGAATGGGAACATGACCATTGAAGGTGTCGCAAGTATAAAAGTTACAGGGAACCTGACCATTGAAGGGATCACGAAGGCAGTTACTTTTCCAGCCACTATGCTTTTTAAGGACGGAATGGACGGAACTGTCGTGATGAATGGCACGCTGATCCTTGATCGAACAGATTGGGGTATCGATTCATCAGAAAAGCACTTTGATAAGTCTGGTGATGGAACTATTTCGGACGACGTCAAACTCTTTATGAAAATCGTAGCAAAAAAATAACATCTGAATCCATTAGACTTCAACTAGATCAGATCATTTTTTCCAGCCGGGTCTCCGCAGGAACCCTGCGTTCGTTCGGTTGATAATTTCCAAAGGGCAATATTTAAGAGAACAACCTTCCAACGGGAGCGATCCCAGCGGGGAACTGCGACCGGCAAACGCCGGGTCCCTGCGGAGACCCGGCTGAGAAGTAAAAATGCCAAAAAGATGACGCTTGCCTGGGCTTATCCTACCTCCACAACGGGTCACCTGGTACCGCGGTATGTACTTCAGCAAAGGGGAGTGATGCCCGAAGATTTCAAGGAAGTGTTCGTTTCTTCCAATCACCCCGCTACCATCCTCATGGTGATTTCTCACAAAATAGACGTAGCAGCCATTCATTATTCCACGCTCAGGCGTCTTATCCGAAACAAACGAATTAAAGAGGGCGACGTGAAAATCATTTGGACATCAGATTTCGTTACTCCCTCGCCCATATTTGTGCGGAAAGATATGGACTCAGGATTGAAAAAACGCATTCAGCAAGCCTACCTGAGTATGAAGCAAGATTCTCCGAAAACCCATAAAGTACTTCGCACCCAATATTTGGAAGATGTAATTTATGTCCCAACCCATGACTCGCTTTACCAGCCTTTACGGAAGATGGCCAACCAAATCAAAGGCCTGGAAATGGAAGCCGATTGAAAATCAATTAACAATTAACAATCCTTCATTAGTTCTGGCCAGATGGTATACAAATGTGCTGCTTTGTTATTGGCTGCACTATTTGGTAACATACCTTAGGAGCAAGATTATGTATTCGTTAACTTTTCTGCATGCGTAGGTAAGTCTCTAAAACTTTGCGGACTTTGCATGGCAGCCTGCGTTTGAGTGCCAATGACATTTGTAAATGCACTAAGGGCTTGCTACGCAATAACCAAAACATTGATATTCAAATCGATAATCGATATAAAACCCAAACAATCAAACTTGCCTTCTCCTATCAGTTTCGCAAAGGGTCTAAGGTGCAGGAGCATAACCGCAGCTTCAGTATGCTGTCACCTGAATCTTGGAGACGCTAGTGGTGCCGACTCTAGCGAGGACTCTAGCGAGGAAGGTGATAGTCGTGGCACCACTATAGCAACGAAAGTGACAAATCACTAGTGCCGAATCTGCCCATGATAGGATAAAGAGCAAAGAGGTGGATCACTAATACCGAGAATAGAGCGGGCTTCACCTGTTTATTGAGGTGAAACTATCAAAGGTTTTAAAAAAACAAATGCGTTGTTTAATGGTCTATTGGGAAGGGAATTTTTTTTGTAAAAAAACAAATAATATTTTGAATCATTATTTTAAAATAATACTTTCGTCATCGAATAAGAGATAAATATAATAATTCCATTTCTGGATAGTTTTTTATCCATAAAAATCTACATTATACAATCTCTCAGATCTGACTTGGTCGCTTTTAATATGCATACCTAAGTCTTTTTCTATGCAACTTCTCCTTGGGTGAGTCATCGATTATTGTTCAGTTGGTAAGGAGTTTTTATGTGGTTGCCAATTAGTGAAATAGCATATATAACCTACATAACCTCTTAAAACCTAATGAAAATGACCACTCTATTCCAGTCCGCCTGGTTGCCCCCTTGTTGTCTCTATTTACACCACACCAACTGCCCCAACGTCAGTTTAATTAATTCCTAACGCATCATTCCTATTTGCCTGCCTTTGACAATAAAATAGCTGGAACCAAGCGGGTATCTATGCTATTTTTTTCCAAGCCACTTCATGCCACGGTTCAGATAAGCCATTAGTAAAAAGCTTAGCTGATCAGTTTTCATGAGCAGGTAAACCTCGTTTCCATGGCATCCACTATGGAGATTGATTGCTTACTGCTGCCAGTAGGGTTGGGAAAGGTATGCTCGATTTATTAGCTGTTATTCAGGCATATCAAAACTGATTTCCATAGCGGTGGCCGACTGTCGGGGCTGCGCTTTAATAATTTAGTTGTGAGTGGTCAGTTTACTTATTGGCTTGTAATGGATAAAATAGAGCAAACAATTTTTTCCCCTACTTATGATGGCTGGCTACCGCTGGCTTACTATAAAGGTAGTTACACGCATGAGGGATTGGTGCGCTATGAATATTGATTGTCAATTATGGAAAAAATCAACCTGTTTTGTCTGCCTTTTGCCGGAGGAAATAAATATTCCTACCGCAAGTACGAAGAAAAATCCCCACCGTTTATCAACCTTATTCCTTTGGAATACCCTGGAAGAGGCAGCCGGGTGCAAGAACCGCTCCTGGGTGATGTCACTGAGTTGTTAGATGACCTATATCAGCAAATCAAAAGTAGGGTCGATCGCGGAAGTTATGCTATATATGGACATAGCATGGGAGGATTAATGGCTTGTTTACTGGCCAGAAAAGTGATTGAAAATGGCCATTCATCGCCCTTGCATCTCTTTATCACGGGTACAACCGGGCCTTCGGCGCTTTCCAGGAAAGACAAGAAAAGGCATCTGCTGGGTAAAAAAGAGTTTATGGAAGAAGTGAAAAGCCTGAATGGCACCCTGGAAGATATTTTGCAAAATGAAGAATTGCTGGAATACCTTGAACCCATTTTGCGGGCCGATTTCAAAGTGATTGAATCATACAACCATACGGAAATTCCTCCCTTGGATATTGCCATAACCGTCATTACAGGCACCCAGGAGGATATGACTATGGAGGACATTTACCTCTGGCAAAAGGAGACATCTGCCGCGGTAAATTTTATCCGAATGCCTGGAAATCACTTCTTTATCAATCAATATCCTTTCGAAATTATTCAAGTCATTGCTAGAAAATTAGTTGGTCATACCAAAACTTATGCATCATGAGTGAAAATAAAGTATACCTCAAACCTAATATTGTATTCGAGCCCTTGTACGATCGTTGGTATGCCTGGAGTCATTTGATTTCTCCGCCCACGGCAGCTATGAATACAATCGGAAGACATTTGACCATTATGGACTCTTATCTGGACGACCCGACCATTCACGCGGAAGCAGTACGGAATCCTAAAATGAAGGGTGGCCCCTTTATGGATTTTGGTGGTGGAAGAGTAGATGAAGTGAAAGCCCTGAAAGAAACCATATTAAAGCGGCAGGAACACGTGATTGAGTTTGGCAAAGCCGTAAAAGAACTCGATAAAATGCTGCTAGCCGAGGCAAAGGGATTTGGCCTGGAAACCTTGTACGAGAAAGTGCCTGCTGTGCTGAAAGGCTACGTAGAGCTTTTTTATGACCGTAATAACAACGCCAATTTTAGATTTTTTGAATCACTTTTATACAAAAGCAAATTTTACAATAAAAGTGCCCAAAGCATTGCGCTGTGGGTTACCGATAACGATCACCGTCCTTTTTGCCTAAGCACGCCCCGACTAGACGAGCCAGAAGTGATCCATCTGGATATTCCCTTCGATCACCCGGCTATTGATGCATTGGCTAGGATGAAGAGAACGCCCGGAAGTGTGGAGTCGATCAAGCGCCGGTTGGGCATAGCCGAGTCGCAGGAAGCGCTTTTTGAAACCTTTTTTACCGAAACGCCGCCGCCCGTGTATAAGAAATATACCGGAGATAAAATTCGGATGCGCTACTTCGGACACGCGTGCATTCTGGTAGAAACCAAGGACGTAAGCATTCTGGTAGACCCGCTGATCAGTTATTACGGGTACGAGTCGGATATCGAGCATTTTTCGGATGCTGACTTGCCCGATATGATTGATTACGTGCTTATTACGCACAACCATCAGGATCACATTCTGTTCGAAACCTTATTGCCTTTGCGGCATAAAATCAAGCAACTGATCGTGCCGCGTACGTGCAGCGGCAAACTGGAAGATCCGGATCTCCGGCAGATGTTTAAAAATATCGGCTTCGAGAACGTACTCGCCATGGATGAAATGGAAACCCTTGATTTTGTGGATTCCAGCATTACCGCATTGCCGTTTACGGGCGAGCACAGCGACCTAAACATCGTTACCAAGGCCTGCTATCTGGTACAGATTAGTGGTTTTAAATTGCTGTTCCTGGCCGATTCCCGCATTGTAGAAGCGGCCTTGTATAAGCATATTCATGAGCAAATCGGCCATGTGGATGTGATGTTCCTGGGTATGGAATGCGATGGAGCCCCGCTCACCTGGCTGTATGGCCCCTTGCTTACCAAGAAGCTCACGCGCGAGCAAGATAGCAGCCGCCGCCTGGCCGGGTCAGATTGTGCCAAGGGTATGACGCTGGTCAATATATTCAACCCGCAGGAAGTGTATGTCTATGCGATGGGCATGGAACCTTGGCTGGAGTTTATCAGCAGCATCAAATACACCGACGCTTCCAATCCCATCATTCAATCCAATAGGCTGGTGAAGCAGTGTGAAGAAAAAGGGATAATTGCGGAGCGCTTGTATGGCGAAAAGGAGCTCATGTACGACAGAAAAGAAGAGCCGGTGGCGGAGTTTCACTAACCCAGGAATTGTTAGAAGGAAGGCGGGGCTCAAAGCAATGCCTTCCTTCTAACAATTAAGCAGTCAGTTATAAATAAACATCACTTTAGTGAATAATAAATTATTGAATAGATCTAATTTATTTAATAGGCTGTGTTTACTTTATTAGCGTTTGTTTATTAAAGATTATATAATTATTATTTTACAAATTTATTTAATATTTATATTCAGGGTGAATATTAACTTTAAAAGTGTTTACTGGCAATGGTTGTTTTTTAATCAATAAAGCAATAATCTTGTTGTATTATTAAAAAAATATTCTAATAGATCAGTTTTTTTAAGCCAATAACCTTGCCGAATTATTAAAAAAAATACTCTTGCGCTAATCGATTTAAAATGAATTTATTAAATGTTTTCTTGAATTAGACTATTTGCGTAGCTAGTCATTATTCATACAAAAGTATGACCCTGTTAATTTTAAATAGCTTCCGGTTGGGTGCGATTTTATTATTCATGGCTCATTATTCACTACTCATTGCTTAAGGTATTCGATAGCAATATTTTATTTTTGGTGGGGAATAACTAACTAAAAAATGTTTGATATTTTGTTTTATTCCTAATCTCATTTTGAAGATTATTGGAATGAAATAGTTGAAATATTGCCTGTAAAAAACTAAATCTGCCTCAAACCTAATTTCTAAATCTTTTTAAATATATTGTATGATTTACCTCAATGCCGATAATATAAAAGACATTGGAATCCATTGGCACCAATTAATTAAAGTGATCGAGACTTCTATTTTAGCTCTTCATAAAAAGGATTATTCTCAGCCAATTAAGCCCTATTTGCGATATGGTGATCCCAAAAACAGGATCATTGCTATGCCAGCTTATATTGGCGGAGATGCACCCTATGCCGGTATTAAATGGATTGCTAGTTTTCCAGATAATATTCATAAAAATAAATTAAGAGCACACTCCGTCACCATCTTAAATGAATACGATTCTGGTATTCCGCTGTGCGTAATTAATACCGCCATTGTCAGTGCCATTCGCACCGCTTCCCTTTCGGGCTTGGTTGTGAAAGAGTACCTGAAAACTAAAATAGAAGATCAGCCATTCACGGTAGGTATTATCGGCTTTGGTCCAATTGGCCAAATGCATCTGAATATGATTACGGCCGTTTTGGGCAATCGTGCTACAAAAATTAAGCTATTCGATATTAATCCAATCGATATCAGCACCATTGATAATGAACTCGCCGACCGGATTGAGATCAGTCAGTCCTGGCAGGAATGCTACGCGGATACCGATATTTTTATGACCTGTACCGTGTCCGATAAGCCTTATATTGATGTGGCTCCCAAGAAAGGCTCCTTGCAACTCAATGTTTCATTACGCGATTACAAGGCCGAAATGAGGCAATACATGGACGTGATTATCGTCGATGATTGGGACGAAGTATGCCGCCAAAACACGGATATAGAAAATATGCACCAGGTAACCGGCCTACAGAAAAGCGATACCATCTCTATCGTTGATTTGGTCTGTTACAAAGATTCGCTGAGTGGCTCCGATGATCAGGTAGTGATGCTTAACCCGATGGGAATGGCCGTATTTGATATTGCGGTAGGCGGGTACTACTACCGCGAAGCCTTAAGCAAGAACGTAGGTCTGCAAATGGTATAGTCTATAAAGCCATACACGGCTATAAATAATCTACTTATTTTAATATTAAAATACTACTTCAGGGGGTGTTTCCTTCTTAATTCAGTAATATAATTAGGCTTTTCCCTTCCAAAGGGATCACTTGTCTAGGGGCTCTTCAGCGCCTAGACAGGCATTTTATTGTCAAAAATCAGTTTGTAATGGAATATTTTTTATGAAAAACATCTTGATTCCTCAAACGCTGGCAGAGCTCTTGATTCAGCGTAAAGATATCAAAGACAAAGGGGTAACTTTTGTTGTAGCCGGTAACAAGGAAAACTTTCTCTCGTATCATGCGCTTCATACCACTGCTTTGGGCTGGCTGGGATATTTGCAGAAGAAAGGATTGAAGCCCGGTGATGAACTGGTCTTTCAGGTAGAAGACAATCAAACCTTTCTACAATTTTTTTGGGCTTGTATTTTAGGCGGCATTATCCCGGTACCGGTAGCGGTCATTTTTTTGGGTGAAAATGCGCAAAAGCTCTTCCGCATCGGCCAATCGCTGAATCACCCTTCTTTGCTTACTTCCCGCGCCAGCTACAAAAAATTGTTTGGAGACGACGCTACCCAGGATGATAGCAACCAAGCTGTTTTTCAGCAGGTAATCTTTACCGATGATGAGAAGGAGGAGGAGTTGGCCGGACAGCTTTTCTCCAGCACGTCCGACACGATTGCTTTTCTTCAATTTTCGTCTGGTTCTACGGGCACGCCCAAAGGGGTGGTGCTCAAAAACAGCAACCTGATTGCCAATATTTTTTCATCCATCTCCTCGCACGAGCTGTATGAAACGGATAGCCACTTAAGTTGGATGCCGCTCACGCACGATATGGGCTTGATCGGTTTTCACTTCTATCCGATGGCCGCCGGCGTGTCGCACTTCCTGCTACCTACCGACTTGTTTATCCGCCATCCTTTGTTATGGCTGCAAAAAGTGTCCGAGCACCGTGTGACCGTTAGTTGCTCGCCCAACTTTGGGTATAAATATTATCTGGACAGATTCACCTCCGAGAAAGGTCAGGGGCTGGATCTGTCCTGTTTGCGCATTATTTTTAACGGAGCCGAGCCGATATCAGCCGATTTATGTCGTCGCTTTATGGCTACGCTGGCTCCCTTCCAACTGGCTTCAGGCGCCATGCGGCCGGTCTATGGATTGGCCGAAGCCACGCTCGAAGTAACCTTTCCGCGTACGCCTGCTGTTTTCCAAACGCTTTTCGTTGATCGGGATGCCCTCACCATCGGACAATCGGTCTTGAAGGGAAGCACGCCAACCGCCGAAGCGGGACAAGAACGCTTGGAAGTGGTGAACGTAGGCACGTTGATCGATGACATACGTGTGAAAATCAGCAATGAAAAGGGTGCGGCGCTGTCCGATGGGCATACAGGCATCATCTGGATCAAGGGCGAAAGCGTGACTCAGCAGTATTATAACAACGAAGCCGCCACCAAGGCAGTCATTGCCCCAGACGGCTGGCTCAATACCGGCGATACCGGATTTATGCTCAACGACTGCCTGTACGTGGTCGGTCGGGTGAAGGATATCATTTTTGTGAAAGGATTGAATGTCTATCCCCACGACATCGAACAGACCATCGAAGAGATGGAGGGCATGGAAACGGGCAAGGTAGTGGTTTGTGGGATACCCGATGAAGAAATGGCCTCGGAAGCCATTGGTGTATTTGTGATCCATAAAACCTCCGTAGAAAAATTCCTGCCTTTAGCTACCCAAATCAAACGGTTTGTGGCTGCTCGCCTGGGCTTGGAGGTAAAGCACGTCATTCCCGTGCGCAAGATTCACAAAACCACCAGTGGAAAGGTAAAACGCCACTTTTTCGTGGAAGAATTTCGCAGTGGTGCCTATGCGACCATTATCCAGGAGATCAAGCAACTGTTGGGGGGCGCGTCTGACATGGCAGCGGTAGCTACTCCGGTAGATGCCGCTTTGCCAATTGCGATCAGCAGTGAAACGGATTCAACCCTAGCGATACGGTCGGCTTCGATTCGCCAATGGATAGGCAACTGGTTGAAAGGGCGGTTTAATCTGTCTGCCGAAGACCTGAGCACGGAAAGAAACTTTGCGGGCTATGGCATGACTTCCTTTCAAGCCGTGGCTTTGGCTACCGACCTGGAAAGCTTTTTACAGACCCCGATAGATACTACGGTGGTGTTCAATTACCCCACCGTCCAGACTTTAGCCAATCATCTCGCTACCAGCATTAAGGAAATACCGACCGCCAAAGACAACCTATCCACTCAACCAGCCACTACGCGCTTAACCGATAATCGGATCGCCGTGATTGGGATGAGCTGTCGCTTGCCTGGAAACGTCAATTCTCCGGAAGCTTTCTGGGCTTTATTAAAGGAGCAGCGCAACGCCATTACCGAAGTACCAACTAATCGCTGGGACGTAGACGGTTATTTTGACACCGATGTCGATGCGTCGGGAAAAATGTATACCAAGCAGGGTGGCTTTGTGGAACAAATCGATGGATTTGATCCCTTGTTTTTCGACGTATCTCCTCGGGAAGCGGCTGGCATGGATCCGCAGCAGCGCCTGTTGCTCGAAGTATGCTGGGAAGCCTTGGAACGGGCGGGTTTAGCTCCGGCTGGCTTGCGCGGCAGTGATTGCGGCGTGTTCATTGGCATGGGCACCGACGACTATCAGCACATTATTCATGACCGCTTGAGCCCCACTTACTTCGAAGATGCCTTTACCAGTCTAGGCGTAGAAAGAAGCATTGCTGCGGGAAGAATCGCCTATCTGTTCGATTTTCACGGGCCGGTGCTCCAATTGGATACTGCCTGCTCGTCTTCTTTATTGAGCGTACACCAGGCTTGCCAAAGCTTATTGCAGGAAGAATGTTCGATGGCCCTGGCCGGAGGCGTCAACCTGATGCTATCGCCAGACACCACGGTGAAATTATGCCGGATGAAAGCCCTTTCGCCCACCGGTTCCTGCAAAACCTTTGACAATGAGGCTGATGGATACGTTAGGGGCGAAGGTTGTGGCATCGTGGTATTGAAACGCCTGAGCGATGCAGTAGCCAATGGCGACAATATCCTGGCCGTGATCTCGGGCTCAGCCGTTAATCACGATGGCTTGAGCAACGGCCTGACAGCTCCCAACGGAGTGGCGCAGCAACAGCTCATCGAAAAAGCGTTGCGAAATGCCAAACTTAATGCGAACGAAATTCAATACGTAGAAGCCCACGGCACCGGTACCCGCCTCGGCGATCCGGTAGAAGTGCAGGCCCTGAATGCCGTGTACGGACAATCCCGGCCAGCCAATGATCCTTTGATCGTCGGTGCGGTAAAGACCAATATTGGTCACCTGGAAGCGGCTGCCGGTATTGCGGGTTTCATCAAAACCGTTCTTTGCCTGCAACATCAGCAGATTCCCGGCAACCTGCACCTGCAACAACCCAATCGCTTCATTCCCTGGAAGAACCTGGCCTTGAAAGTGGCCGATCGCCTCACACCTTGGCTGCCCCTCGCTGGAAAACGGAGAGCGGCTATTAGTGCTTTTGGCCTGAGCGGTACCAATGTACACATCATTGTAGAGGAAGCCCGATTGGAAGCCTCCCTGGAAGCCAAGCTAGTAGCGGCTGCAACCCCCAAGCAACCCACGCAACCAGCACCTAATTGGCCTGCTTATCCGGTATTATTGTCAGCCAAAAAGCCAGAAGCGCTGCAAGCCTTGGCCAAGCAATACCTGACTTTACTAGATACCCCCTCGGTTTCCCTGGCCGATATTTCATATAGTACCGCTTTCACCCGCAATGCTTTTTCGCATCGACTGGCGTTTGGAGCCAGCTCTTTGCAACACGCGCAGGAGTACCTGCGGGCTTACCTGGATCAAACCGAAATCGACGGCCTCTTGATGGGTAATGCGCAGGCGCAAAAAGGAAAGCTGGTTTGGTTGTTCACCGGCGGAGGCTCGCAGTATTGGAGTATGGGCAAGTCCCTGTACGAAAATAATGCCGTTTTCAAGCAAGTGATAAACCATTGTGATGCCTTTCTGAAAACAAAATGGAATACCGATTTCTCCATGACCAGCTTGCTTTACCAAATGGACGCCAACGAAGCGAACGAGGTATTGCAGCAAATGACTTATTTCCAACCGGCCTTGTTTGCCCTCGAATGCGCCTTGGCCGAAGTATGGAAATCCTGGGGCATTTTTCCTTCGATCGTTGCGGGGCATAGTGTAGGCGAATACGCCGCTGCGTACGTGGCAGGGGTATTTAGCCTGGATGATGGATTGACCTTGGTGACAGAAAGATCCCGCTTAATGCAATCCATTAAAGAACCGGGAGCCATGGCCACCGTGTTTGCCGCCGAAGACCTGGTTGCCGAAGTGATCCGACCTTATGGAAAGGATTTGTCCATTGCGGCGATTAACGGCCCAGAACTTACTGTCATGTCTGGCAAGAAAGCCGCCGTAGGGGAGGCCTTACACATTCTGAACCAACGAGGCGTGAATGGCCGGGAATTGCTAATTTCTCAGGCTTCCCATTCGCCGCTGATGGAACCGATGTTGGCAGAATTCCTGGAAACCGCTCATCGTATCCAGTATCGGACTCCAGTGCTGCCCTTGGTGTCTAATGTAACAGGGGAAGTGATTAGCCACGAAATTGCTCAGGCCGATTACTGGACTAAGCACATTGTAGCTACGGTTCGCTTCTCCAAAAGCATTCAGACAATCAAAGATTTGGGCGGAGAGGTGTTTATGGAATTGGGTCCCCAGCCTAACTTATTGTCGATGGTGCAGCTCACCGCCGCTTATGAGTCCGACTGCCTGTTGCCTAGTTTGCAACGAAGCCACTCTGCCTGGAACCGAATGGTGCAAAGTTTAGTGGCCCTGCATGTCAAAGGAATGCCAGTGAATTGGAAGCAATTTTATGCGTCTCATCATTTCCGCCAAGTATTGTTACCTACCTATCCTTTCCAGCGCCAACGCTACTGGATCGATGTTGAAGAATCCAAACCAGCCCCTGTGGCCTTGCATACCCCAAAGAGCTTTCCTATGACTAACCATACTACCTCCAGCCAGCCCATTACTGCTGCTGTCATTCCGGCTACCAATCATCGGGCAACCATTCTGGCCGCTCTCGTAGCGCTTTTTGCCAACTTGCTGAAAATGGCTCCGGCGGATATCAATGTCTATACTCGCTTCCTGGAGTTGGGGGCCGACTCGCTCGTATTGGCCGGGGTAATACGCAAAATAGAGAAGAAATATGGCTTGAGTTTTACCATGAAGCAGATGTTTGGCGAAGTCAACACGCTGGATCTCATGGCCAGCTATATTGCCCAACATAGTCCAGCCGTGGAACCGGCACCCGCCGCAGTGCTCCCTACAGAGGGAATGACTCCGGCCTTGCCCACCCCAACGCAGGAGCCGACTGTGCCGGTAGCCACACCGGCCAGCCCAGCGTTTGCGCCTATGGCACTAGCACCAGCCAATGCCGACCACTATTCGCTGATGCAGCGGCAGTTGGACATTATGGCCTTGCAGTTGCAGACCTTAGCCAATCAACCCCTGGCGGCTCCGGCCAGTCCAGGCGGTGGCGCCGCCATTCCTGCAAGTTTGACGCCGAGTGCGGTACCAGCCGTGGCCGCGCAACCAACCCCCGTGTTGCCGACCAACGGGCAAGCACCGAAAAAACACGCGTCGATATTTCCTAAAATGGAAACCAAACCGGGCCAAACTACCTATTCGCCCGAGCAGCAGGCATACCTGGATAACTTTATCGGGTGCTATACCAACAAAACCCCGACTTCCAAATCATTAACCCAGCAATACCGCCCGACGCTGGCCGATAACCGTGCCTCGGCGGGCTTCCGCTTTTCTACCAAAGAAATTCTCTATCCCATTCTGGCGGCCTCTTCTGAAGGATCCAAAATATTTGATGTCGATGGCAACGAATACATTGATCTGGCCATGGGCTTTGGTGTGAACCTGCTCGGCCACCGTCCGGAAGCGGTGACCAACGCCTTGCAGCAGCAATTGCAGCAAGGCTATCCATTAGGGCCACAATCTCCCTTGTCGGGTGAGGTCGCTACCCTGATTGCGGCACTGACGGGAATGGAGCGCGTAAGCTTCCATAATTCCGGTACCGAAGCGGTGATGACTGCTGCACGCCTGGCGCGGACGGTGACGGGCAAACGCAAAATCGCGATTTTCTCTGGTTCTTACCACGGACATTTCGATGGCACCCTGGCCGTAGCCGAAGATATGGAACGCGATCACACGGGTGTGCCGATTGCCTTAGGCATTGTGCCCAACATGGTGCGTGATGTACTGGTGTTTGATTACCACGATCCGGCTTCGGTCGAGCAAATCCGCGCCCACGCCCACGAATTGGCCGCAGTATTAGTAGAACCCGTGCAAAGCCGCAAGCCTGGTTACCAACCAAAGGCCTTGTTGCATGCCTTGCGCGCCATGACCGCCGAGGAAAATATCGTGCTGATTTTTGATGAAATCATTACTGGCTTCCGTATTCATCCGGGAGGCGCTCAGGCGCATTTCGGTGTCAAAGCTGATTTGGTTACTTACGGAAAAATCATTGGCGGTGGTTTACCCATTGGCGTGATTGCAGGCCGCACCCAGTTTATGAATGCCCTGGACGGAGGCACCTGGCAATACGGGGATCATTCTTACCCCCAAGCCGATACGACATTTTTTGCCGGAACCTTTTGCAAGCACCCCTTAAGTCTGGCTGCTGCCCGCGCACTGCTCCAGGAATTGCAAGCACAAGGGCCAGCTTTACAGGAAGAATTGAATGCCCGTACCACTCGCTTTGTGGCAGACATTCAATCGTTCCTGGCAGCCAATGAGGTGCCCATGCAGGTGAATAATTTTGGCTCGCTGTTTTATTTTTCTATCACCAGTAATATGGATTTGTTCTTCTACCATTTATTGGAGAAGGGCGTCTATATCTGGGAAGGGCGGACGTGTTTCCTATCGACGGCTCATACCGATGAAGATATTGCCTTGATTGCCAAGGCCATTAAGCAAAGTGTCCGGGAGTTGCAACAGGCTGGTTTCTTGCCTAAACCGTCGGGTATAAGTGAGGCTATTGCGTTGGAATCGACCCTGGCCAGCAGATCATTATCCGTCCCATCGCTCGTTGAAGAAAATGCTTCAGCCAACCATCTTCCCTTGTCCTTCAGTCAGGAGAGTTTATGGTTCATTGATCAGATGGGCGGGAGCATTGGCTACCACGAGCGGGTGGTTTACCGCCTCAAAGGTGCCTTGCAGACCGCTGCTTTAAGCCATACGTTGCAAACCATTGTCAATCGTCACAAAGTATTGCGTACAGTTATCCGGCAGGAAGAAGGACATCCGTATCCGTTCGTGCTGCCGAAAGATAAGTGGACTTTGACGCTGGTAGAAGGAGAGAGGTATCAAAAAGATCCTTTGGCCTTGGAGGCTTATATCTCCTCTCTGGTGAACACTCCTTTCAATCTGGCTCAGGATCACATGTTACGGGCCCAACTGATCCGGCTTTCTTCGGAAGAACATATCCTCGTACTCACCATCCACCACGTGGCCTTCGATGGTTGGTCGGCCTACCTGTTGATGCAGGAATTGATAGAATTATATGGCGCAGAGATAGAAGGCCGTTTGCCGCTCGTACCATCCTTGGATAAGCAGTTTGCCGACTACGCTGTATGGCAGCGTTCCTACCTCACGGGTTCGGTGCTGGCCAAACAACTCGTTTACTGGAAAGAAAAACTGGACGGCGTGGAACCACTCAACCTGGCCACTGATTTTGCCCGCCCAGCCGTGCAAAGTACCCAAGGAGCCAAGCATTTTTTCCACCTGAACCGGGAATTGTTTGCTCAATTGCAAAGCCTTTCCCGCAAGCAGGATGCCACCCTGTTTATGACCATGCTGGCGGCTTTCAAGGTCTTGCTTTCGCGCTACAGCGGACAAGAGGATATTTGCGTAGGAACCTCGATTGCCGGTCGTAACCACGAAGAATTTGAAGAGCTGATTGGCTTCTTTGTCAATACCTTGGCTTTGCGTAGCGATGTAAGCACCAATCCTTCTTTCGTTTCATTCCTGAAACAAGTCAAAGATACGACGCTGGATGCCTACGAGCACCAGGAAATGCCCTTTGAGAAAATTGTGGAGGCGGTAGAAAAAGACCGTGATATAAGCCGTTCTTCCTTATTCCAGGTGATGTTTGAGTTGTATAATACGCCACCGATTCCGGCACTGCGATTAGGCAATCTGACATTAGACCAGGAAAAGCTGCACCATACCACTACCTTGTTTGACTTGAGTTTCTGCTTGGAAGAAGAGGCCAGTGGATTGAGTGGCTACGTGGAATATTGCGTGGATTTGTTTGCCCCCGAAACCATTGAACGGATGGTCGGTCATTACGAATCGCTTTTGTACGCCATTGTTCAATCTCCTACTTCGCCCGTCGGCTCTTTCTCGATGTTGAAGGATGCTGAACGTCAGCAGTTATTGGTTGCATTCAATGATACGGCAGTAGTCTATTCCTCGGAACAGACCTTCCTAGATTTATTTACTGCCCAAGCGACTGCCACTCCGCAAGCCATTGCTTTGATCTTCGGAGATCAGCCCTTGACGTATCAGGCCTTAGAAGAACGCTCCAATCAGCTTGCAAATTATCTCATTAAGCAAGGCATCCAGGCCGATACGCTGGTGCCGCTTTGCTTGGAGCGGGGCTTGGAAATGATTATTGGCGTGTTGGGTATTATGAAAGCGGGGGGCGCTTACGTACCCATCGACCCGGAGTATCCTGCCGAACGCCTCCATTATATGCTGGAAGACTGCCAGGCGACCCTCGTGGTTAGCAGCCAATACGGAAAAACCAAACTGGCGCATACCGGTCTTCCGGTACTGGCGTTGGATGCCGACCAATTGGCTAAAGAGCCCCCCACACCCGTGGCTTCCCTACCTCAGCCCACTCAACTGGCGTATGTGATCTACACCTCGGGTTCGACGGGCAAGCCCAAGGGCGCGATGGTGGAGCACCAGGGAATGCTTAACCACTTGTGGGCCAAGGTAAACGAGCTGCAAGTAGATGCTAATACAATTATTGCCTATACGGCTTCCTATACCTTCGATATTTCAGTTTGGCAGATGCTGG
>JAZKGK010000099.1:0-3735 GCA_040385915.1 Bacteroidota bacterium | reverse complement strand
ACGATGCCTTCGGGAAAGTCCTTTCTGACACTAGCCCCGGCTATACGCCCTTCGGTTTTGCCGGTGGCCTCTACGACAGCCGCACCGACCTGGTCCGATTTGGTGCCCGGGATTACTCCGCCGACATTGGCCGCTGGACCACTGAAGACCCAATAGGCTTCTGGAGTGGGGATGTCATGTGGCAACGATCCGGTAAACTTCGTGGATCCCAGTGGCTTGTCGAAGGGTGGGTTGATAGCGGCTAGGACTGGAACGAATGTTATACCTGAAGGAAAGTTGGCTAATCATATTTTTTCGGGCAAACTAAATAAGTTTGTAGATAATCCAGCCAATAGAGCTTTGATTAGTGACTTGACAAATAATAGCGGGAATTTATTAGGAACAAGTAAATATGGCGTAAGCTGGTATGCGAGAACAATAGAAAATGGAACTCAAATATATGGTTACACTCAAAATAGTCTAGTTAAAGGGGCAGGAATAAACCCCACTCCTATAGATATTTTTAAACTTCAAGGATTAAAATAAATGTGGCAAAAAATAAGTAGTGATAAGACGATTACAGAAAAAGAAGGATATGAAGCAATGCTTTATATGCTTGAAGGATACAGAGAACTTACAGGCTCTAATGAAATTACCGATATACTAGGAGGAGGAAGTTATATTTCAGAAGATATGCCAGGTGATAGTGCATTTTGGGAATATTGGCTAGAGGCTATTGAAAAAGTAAAAAAAAATGGTTCCCCACCAATAATGAAATTAACCTAAAGACTAAAAAGTAGACGGTTTCAATTGACTATTTAAAGGTGTGTTTGCTTTTGTCACCCCGTGAGGACATCAGCCACGGGGAGAAAATCAGTATCTAATTTTTTTGAAAGATGAGACAAATAAAAAATATAGAAAAAATCACTAGTATTTATACTACTTGGAAACCATCAGATATAGCTTTTATAAAATCCCTTGAATGGTCAATTAATAATTTGGGTGTAATTTTTTATTGTTAACTAAGAAGTACAGTAAAAGTATGGCCAGATACTTCTAAAGAATTTTTTGAAATTTCAATCAATTTTAAAAATATATCTAATCTAAAACTTGATGTTGATGGTTCGGGATTACATCAAGTTTCTGGTTTTGACATTATAGATGTTTCAGGAAATTGTTTAGAGAACATCAATTACCAAATTGAGGATTATGAAAATGGAAGTATTAATTTTAGTTGTGAAGATGCGGAAAGTAATTCAGTTTTAAACCCTGTTTTGCTAGCGTAGCGTTCCGTCGCGGCGGTATTCCTCGCCGGATTCATTACTCATTACTTAGCTTCCTTTTCTACTCGGTTATGTTTCACTCCGCCTGGTCACCCAAAATTATTCAAGCGTCCGCTTGAATAGGCTAGTTTACCCGACAAAAGTTACAGAACCAGCCCTTTTTGAACACTTCAATAAAAATGATTGGGTTGTGATCATTTGAGCGGACGCTCAACCGTTTTGGGGTCTTAGCGGACGCTAAGACCAGGCGAACTCTTAAGTTGTGTCCTAATCGTAAGACCTAGGCGGCAGGGTCCGCTCGGTCCACATCACGGGCAAGGGTAATACACATCACGTACTAGGGCAGGGGCAGCGTGCCCCGGGCAAGCCCAACCCCTACGAAACGGCCCAATACCGTTTTGAAAAAAATCAAATTCTACCCATGACAGAATTGTAACAACGCCATGGAACAACCTACAACCTAATCACTAAAACCTAATTTTAATAAATATACCATGTGCGGAATAACAGGGGTTTTTGATCCAGAGAACAAAGAAGAAATCAGAGAAGAGACCATCAAACGGATGACCGATGCCATCGCTCACCGAGGGCCCGATGAAGATTCGTGCTACATCGATGGCAGTTTGGGCTTTGGCTTCAGACGGTTAAGTATTATTGATTTGGCCAATGGCCACCAGCCCTTCTTTACCGCCGATAAGTCTGTCGTGCTGATTTGCAATGGCGAAATTTACAACTACAAAGAGCTGCGTGAAGAATTGCAGGGCAAAGGGTACATTTTCAAGACCAATTGCGATGTCGAAGTCATCTTGCACCTGTACTTAGCTTACGGTCAGCAATTTGTCGAGCGGCTGAACGGCCAGTTTGCTTTTGCCATTTTTGATAAGAATAAGCAGTCGTTGTTTTTAGCCAGAGACCAGTTTGGGATATGTCCCTTGTTTTACACGCTAACAGACGGCGTGTTTATCTTCGGTTCGGAAGTGAAGGCTATCCTGAAACACCCGCTGGTACGCAGAGAAGTGGATATGACCGGCTTGGATCAAGTATTTACTTTCCCAGGCTTGGTAAGTCCTTCCACCATGTTCAAGGGCATCCGCAGTTTAAAGCCGGGGCATCACCTGGTGGTGACCAAAGATGGATTTGTAGAAAAAGAGTATTGGGATTTGGACTACCCCGATAAGGATTACGACTACGGCAATAAGCCAGAGTCGTATTACATAGATGGCCTGGACGAATATTTGACCCGTTCTGTTAAGTACCGGCTCAATGCCGATGTGCCGGTGGGTTTTTACCTGAGTGGTGGACTGGATTCGTCGATTGTGGGCGGCATCATGAAAAAGCTACAGCCAGAAACACGTTTCCGCTCTTTTTCCGTAGGTTTTCCCAATGTGGTAGACCATGATTACGATGAGAGAAACTACCAGCGCATGATGTCGCGCCATACGGGTTCGATTCACCATGAGATTGAGTTTAATTGGAATGAGGTAGACAAACGGTTGCGCGAGGCCATTTATTTTGCCGAGTCGCCCCTGAAAGAAAGCTATAATACCTGTTCCCTGGCTTTGTCAGCCTCTGTAAAAAGCCAGAACGTAAAGGTGATTTTGTCTGGTGAAGGAGCCGACGAGTTATTGGGCGGCTACGTTGGCTACCGGTTCGACAAACAGCGCAATGAATTTGCTCGTAGAAAAGATCTGTCTGAATTGCTGGAAGAGCAGGTGAGAGCCAAATTATGGGGCGATCCTACTTTTTTTTACGAGAGAGATTTCTCTGAATTTAAAGAAACCAAACAAGCACTGTACTCCGACCAAGTCAATAAAGGATATGCTAGTTTTGATAGCGTCGAAAAATTAGAGATCAACAAGGACCGACTGGCCAATAGAGACCATTTTCACATCCGCTCTTACCTCGACCTCAAGCTCCGGCTGTCGGATCACTTAATTTCTGATCACTGCGATCGGACCGCTTACGCCAACTCCGTAGAAGGACGCTATCCGTTTCTGGATATTGATCTGTTGAATTTTATTAAAACGATTCCGGCAGGCTTAAAACTGAATGGCTTGGTAGAGAAATACGTACTGAAGCAGGTGGCCAAGAAATACATTCCCAGAACCATTACTGAAAGACAAAAATTCAGCTTTGTTGCGCCCGACAGCCCCCAGTTGTTGAAAAATAATATCCCCTGGATTAATGATATGCTTTCGTATGATAGAATAAAACGGCAAGGCTATTTTAATCCCGATGTGATTGAACGGTTGAAGAAAATGTATATGGGCAATCACTTTAAACTGAACCTGCCTTTTGATAATGACCTCCTCATTGTTGTGCTGACGTTTAATATTTTCCTGGACGTTTTTGACCTTCCTAATCAATAAGGTAGGGATACGCTCGAAATTGATGCCATTCCCCGTAGAGCCGTTGCATGCAACGGCTCTACGGGGAGCTGCTCAACAAAAACATCGGGCTAAGAAGGTCGGCA
>JAZKGK010000098.1:0-53104 GCA_040385915.1 Bacteroidota bacterium | reverse complement strand
CGCACAGCAAGAAAAAAGCCTTCCACTAGTGGAAGGCTTTTTTCTTGCTGTGCGTCGTAAATCTACTTCTTGCCACTAAAGGCCATGCGTAGCTTAATTTCGGTCAGTTTGCGTTTGGTATCCAGCGGAAAATCGCCCTTCATCATCCAGTCATAATAGGCTGGTTCTTTCTCCAGAATATCTTTTACGAGCTTATCGCGGTGTTTACCAAACGTGAAGATTTCCTCTCCTTTATCATTAAGCGCCATCCGTCCGGCTAAGTCCACGATCTTAGAAGCGGTCAGTTCGTGCAAGGCATCCATATCATTGCGTACGGGAATGCTTTCGTGGCCACGGACGTCTTTGATCACTACGCCTTCGTAGCGTTGTACCATTTCATTCAGCACTTCAAAGGTCGCCAAGGTATCGGCTTCAGCACCGTGGGCTCCGACTAAATTCTTGCCACAGTAAAATTTGTAAGCTGCCGACAGATTACGCGGCTCCATTAGGTGATAAATGCGCTGTACATCGATCAGGCGGCGGTTCTGGATACTGAAGTCCAGGCCTGCCCGTAAGAATTCCTCCACCAGCATCGGTACGTCAAAACGGTTGCTATTAAAACCTGCCAGGTCAGCGCCTTCCAGAAATTGAGCTAGTACGTGTGCGACAGCCTTGAAGGTGGGCGCATCCTTGATGTCTTCGTCGTAAATGCCGTGTATAAGGCTGGATTCGATTGGAATAGGGATGGTGGGATTGATTCGACGGGTCTTAATAACCACATCGCCATTGGGCATTGCCTTGGCAATACATATCTCCACAATCCGGTCGTGTACCAGATTGATTCCGGTTGTTTCTAGGTCAAAAATAGCAAGCGGCTTTTTTAATTTCAGCCGGTGCTTGGGGCCGGAGAACAAGGGGAGTTGAGTAGAGGACATATATTGCAATTAACAATTAACAATGATCAATTAACACTGTACAGGTAAGGCTGGCTCTTGCTCTACGATCTGTTTGCACATTTACTTTGCTAGTACTTCGGCAGCGAATGCTTTCATGTCTGTGCCGTTGAAATTGCCGGAGCTCATTAGAAGCAGGTTTTTATCAGACCAGCTTTGTTTCAATAAGTATTCTTTTAGCAATTGGCTGTCGGTAAACACTTGTAATTGCGGGTTGTTGAAGGCGGTACGAACATCTGTTTCACTGAGATTTTCTAACCGTTTATGCGCTAGGGTATGCGGATTATAGTATACGATGGACACATCTGCATCATTGAACGTGTCGCGGTATTGGCCTAAGAAATTCTTGTTTAGGCTGCTAAAAGTGTGCAATTCCAGACAAGCGATCAATTTTCGGTTGGGAAACTGGTTTTTTACTGCGTGTGTGGTGGCTTCTAGTTTAGAGGGAGCGTGAGCAAAATCTTTGTAAACGGTGGTATGCGCATTTTCGCCCAGCAACTCCAGCCGATTGGCAGCGCCTTTGAATGATTGGATTGCTTCGTAAAAACGTTGATCGCTGATGCCAATGCGATTACACACATTTCTTGCTCCGTTAAGGTTTTTCATATTGTGTTCACCAAAGATGCGCACGAGAATTTGCTCATTCTCAGGCGTAATCAGGTACGTTTGGCCATTGCGAACCACGTGTGGGTGCATATTGTACTCTATGCTGCTAACATCTTCCCGTTCTTTGCGACAAATTACCGCTACCAAGTCATCTGTCTCATCAAATATGAGTGTACCGCTCTTGGGCGAGGCATCAGCAAATTCCTCAAATTGCCGGACATATTCTTCGAAAGTAGGATACACATTGATATGATCCCAGGCAATGCCACTCATCAGTCCGATATGATGCCGGTAATGCAAGAACTTCGGTCTGCGATCCAGCGGAGAAGACAAGTATTCGTCACCCTCAATAATGACAATAGGCGCATCTTCAGTCAATTTTACCGTGGTGTCGAAGCCTTCTAGTTTCGCACCAACCACATAGTCAAAGTTGCGGTTGTGGTATTGCAATACGTGCAGAATCATAGACGTAATGCTGGTTTTGCCATGGCTACCCGCAATCACAATCCGTTGCTTGTCTTCGCACTGCGAATAAATATATTCGGGATAAGAATAAATGCGAATGCCGAGCTCCTGCGCTTTTAGCAATTCAGGATTATCAATACGGGCATGCATACCCAGAATTACTGCTTCCAATCCGGCATGGACTTTCTCAGGAAACCAGCCCATTTCAGCCGGAAGCAGGCCTAATTGCTGCAAGCGACCTTTGGAAGGTTCTACAATCTCATCGTCCGAGCCCGTTACTTGATACCCTTTGTGATGAAGTGCAATAGCTAAATTATGCATGACACTGCCACCAATAGCAATGAAGTGAACAAGGCGGCAATCTGCATTCGAAGTAGCAATAGTGGATGTTGTCATTGATTAAAGCGTATATGAATGCCCAAAAATAAGAGAAAATCGGGGAATGTTGGTTCAGCTCGACGCGAAACCATTTTTTTCTGATAAATAATATAAGTTGATAGCCATGATGCCACTTCCAGCCAACATTCTTAGTTTGTTTTCTACGGCTGTATGTAGGTGAAGTAACGAAAATAGGAATAATACACTCGCTCACTATCGGATCAACTTGCGCATTTTTTGGTAAATCGGGTTTTCTGAAGCTTTGTATGAAATGATAGAAAAACTGCATTCGAAAATGTAGCTATTTTTCTCGATACCGTTGTACTGGTATATAAACGACTTTTAGCTTTCTATTCTTCCTTCCTCTTTTCTTCTCTTTTTTGGAATCCCTTTGCTGAAATGTATCAAAAAATGTGAATGATCGCTCAGGCTAGTTTTCATTACATGTTTCCAGGGCAAACGCTTAGAAAAGTAGGTAATTAGCGGTTACCCTTTTCTCCGAAAAGCCAATGTCATATTTTAAAAAATTGATGCTTAATAAACAGCTAAGCTTCGCTTGAGTACGCAGCCTTCTTACATCTTAAACCACGGTCTTACTGCTTAGAAACTACTGGTAAATAATTACTTAGCTGAATTAGTATTTACCTTAGTATGAGTTATGGAAAGATAAAAGGTGAGTGATTTTGTCACCACCAGCGTAGTCATATGAAAGGAGTAGTTAGAATTCTAGTAAGCTTGTTGTGTTGTACCGAAGCCTTTTCGCAAGCACAATCTCCCCGTAGTTTCCATTTCCCTGAAGGCACCACCAGCCGGGATTATGCGTCTGATCAGATCGTGGTCAAATTCAAATTGAAGCCGAGTACAAGTACGCAGCAGACATTGTCGATCCTCAGAACCAAGCAACCTTTGCTAGATAAAATGGGCTTAAAACGGATGCTTCAGGCTTTTCCTGGCAAGGTAGCGCCTGCAAATGTAGTTACCTCACAAAATCTGGCGGCGCTATCCCTTTCATCCAATGGGCAAACTAAGCAAGCCAGCCCAAATTTGTCCCGAATATACCGTTTACAATTCGATAAAGTAACGCAAGCCAATACTGCCCAACACCTGGAACAAGTAATTAATCAACTGTTGAGCGATCCGGAGGTAGAATACGCTGAGCCTGTATACTATTACGAAAGTCTAGCTCCGAATGAAAATTTGGCCGACGCTGCGGATAACAGAAGTCATTCCCTGAAGTATGGCACTGCTTACCAACCGAATGATGCGAAGTTGGTGAACCAATACCACCTCAATACCATTCGGGCGTATGATGCCTGGCAAGTAGAAACCGGCAATCCGAATGTAACCATTGGCATTTCGGACTATGGCTTTTCTATTTTGCACGAAGATCTGAAAGACAACTTGCAGTACAACCTGGCTGATCCTATCAACGGCGTAGATGACGACGAGGATGGTTATATTGATAATTATGCTGGCTGGGATTTGTCGGACAATGACTATGTATTGAATGGAGAAACGCATGGCTCGTCTGTAAGCGGATTGGCTGCTGCAAGTACCGATAATCGCAAGGGGATAGCCGGTATAGGCTTTCAATGTCGGTTTTTGCCAGCCAAAGTAAATGGCACAGGTGGATTTCGGGGCTACGAAAGCATCATTTACCTGGCTGACCACGGCTGTAAAGTAATTAATATGTCGTGGGGCAGGAGGGGAGCGCCATCAGCTTATGAGGAAGACATTATCAACTATGCGGCGTTGCAGAAAGATGTGGTGCTGGTAGCGGCCGCGGGCAATGATGGTAGCGCGGCATATTTCTATCCAGCTTCGTATAGCAACGTTCTTTCGGTGGCGGCAACCAATGCCAATGATGTGAAATGGTCTGGTTCTAATTATAACGATAAAGTGGATATTTGCGCGCCCGGCGAAAAAATCTTTACTGTTACTGCCAACGACTATGCTACTATTGGTTCGGGTACTTCTTTCGCCTCGCCGATGGTAGCTGGAGCGGCTGCTTTGGTACGTTCCCGGTATCCGCAACTCTCTGCCGATCAGGTTAGGATGCTCCTGACAAAAACTACCGATAAGATTAATACTTTAAATTCAGCCTATACCGGAAAGCTAGGGTCTGGTCGCCTGAACATTTACCGGGCTTTGACGGAGGGTTATCAAAGGGTAGTCAAACTGGTAGATTTTGGTCTGGTAAAATCAGAGAGCGGTGCGAAAAAGAGCAATACGGCTTCCGTCTGGGTACAAGTTACATGTAAGTCAGCGCAGCTCAATAATCTGGTCGCTACCCTTTCTACTACGTCTCCCTATATTCAGGTGAGCAAAGACACGACTCATTTGGGGGCTATCGCTTTAGCGGGCTTGAAGGATAATCGCTTGCATGCCTTTCAAGTACTCATTTCGCCCGATGCTCCTGCTGATTCCTTGGCTGAATTCAGGCTTACTTATAAGGATGGAAATCTGGTAGAAACAGAGTCGTTTCGCGTTGTTTTCAATCCCAGCTATCAGGTATTGCAAAATAACCTGATTTCACTGGCACTTACGAATGAGGGTAGTATTGGTTTCGAAAGTAATCGGTCATTGACCAGTGCCCGCCAGGAAGGATTTCGGTACAAAGGCCAGGATTTGTTGGCTGGGGCTGGCTTGATGCTAGGAATAAACACTACCCAAGTATCCAATAACGTAGTAGACAACGCGAAGGCGCAGAACGTGAATGAGAAGTTAATAACCTTTTCGTCTTTACAAGATTTGCGTACGGTACAAGTGGCGAACAAAGATGTAGCGATGGCAGGCTCCTTCAGTGATACGCTCAATAACCCTGAAAAAATTGGTTTGGAGGTAGAATATAATCCATATACATGGAACGATGGCAAATACGTGATCATAGAATACCACGTGAAAAATGTAAGTGGCGCTACAATTGAACATTTGCAGGCTGGTCTATATGCCAATTGGGACGTGCAGGGAGCCACCAATAACCAGACTGGCCTGGATATAGCGAATCAGTTGGGCTATATTTATAACCGTCAGCAAGACGGACTGTATGCGGGTGTGCAATTGCTGACAGACCAAACTTTCAATTATGTAGGATTGGATAATACCCACCAATCTCCAGTTCAGCCATTCGACGGATTTACGACGGCTGAAAAATACCAAGCCATGTCGGCAGGAATAACCTATTCACAGACGACAGCTGAAGCTACCGATGTAGCGCATACCCTGGCGGCCACCTTAAATAATATACAAGAGGGCGAAACCCGCGTGGTTGCTTTTGCTATGTTGGTGGGCGACAACCTGGCCGATTTGCAAGCCAATGCTGCCATGGCTCGCCGCAAGTTCGTAGACCTGAAACGCAGCCCATTGCCAGCAGTAATCAGTCAGGCCGTTTGCCGCGATACCCCTTTTGTGATTAGTCCGGCCAACGGAACAAACTTCCGGCTGTATAAAGCCTTACCACTAACCAAGCCCCTGGCCGAAGGAGCACTTTTTCAGTTAACTTCCACGGACACAGAAGCGACTTACTACGTAACCAATACCGATTCCTTGTTCGAGAGTCAGCCAGTTGCGGTGCATATTCAGCCCTACCGGACGCTTGTTGAGGTAAGCAGCACTGAAATCAACCTGGACTCTGCTCAAACGCTTCGGCTGACTGACCACACACCAGGCGCGGTTTGGCGGAAATGGGATTTGGGCGATGGAACCATCGTACACGATCTGACGGCTGTTGATCACGCCTATGCGGAGGTGGGAAAATATACTGTGCAACTAACGACGCTCAATGCCATGGGCTGCGAAGATACTTTTAAACAACTGGTCTACGTAGAGGCGCCTGTAGGCATATCAGTCAAATTAGAACAGAAGCCTCATCAGTTTATTCGCTTGTATCCTAATCCGACGGAAGGCGTGGTATACATTGAGACACCAGACGAAAAAGAAGCCAGCGCTGCCCGGTTATTTGACGCTTTTGGCCGACAAATAACGCTCCCTGTCTCACCAACGGACCAAGCTAACTTGTATAAGGTCGATCTATCTAGTCAGGTGGCAGGCTTTTATCAGTTGCAGGTACAAATAGGAGGGAAGTGGGTAATCCGAAATATGATAGTCAGGTAGGTTAAAAGTTGAAAGTTTAGAGTTGAAAGTATAGAGTTTAGACTTTAAACTCTATACTTATCAACTCAATTCGCTATTTCAATTTTCACCTTGCGGTTTTTGAGCTTTTCATTTTTAACTAATTCAACCACGCGGCTAGCTTTGCTTCGGTTTACGGCGGCGAAAGAGTAAAAATCCCGTACTTCCAGTAGCCCCAATTCTTCTTTTTGTAAATTCCCCTTCTGGAGAAGAAGTCCAACAATGTCCGTTTTATTAATCTTATCCTTTTTTCCGGCTGCAATGTAGAGCGTTACCCAGATCGGATTTTCTGGTAAAACCGCTATTTCAGCGAGTATTTGCGTTGTTGGTGCTTCTTGTATAAATGGTGGCAGGGCTTCATTTTCTGACAATACTAAAAAAGCCGAACCTTCGGCTGTCATACGAGCAGTACGGCCATTTCTATGCACAAAAGCATTTTCATTGGTGGGTAACTGGTAGTGAACAACCGACTTAATTTCCGGAATATCCAGTCCCCGCGAAGCCAGATCCGTGGTGATAAGCAAGCGGTTACTGCCATTGCGGAATTTAATTAAAGCCCGGTCGCGGTCTTCTTGCTCCAAGCCGCCATGGAAAATATCGTGGACTACGCCCTGTTGGTGTAGCAGTTCGCTTATTCGTTCTACGGCTTCACGATGATTGCAAAAAATCAAGGTCGCTTCGTGGCCGATTTGACAAATCAACCGAAATAAGGCTTCTAATTTGTCATTTCCTTCCGATATCACCGCTTTCAACGTAAGTCTTTGTGGCAGGCTTATGCTTTCATCTAAGAAGTTTAGCTTAATAGGAGAAGTAACGCCCGTGAAAGATGGAATCTCGACTGCGGGTGTGGCTGAAGTTAGAATCCGCTTTTTCAAACGGTGCAATTGGTCGATAATGAAAGTCATTTCTCCCTGGAATCCATATTCCAATGCCTTATCAAATTCATCTAACACCAGCGTATGAATAGCAGTAGTCTCGAAACTTCCCCGGCGAATGTGGTCGGCAATTCGGCCTGGCGTCCCAATCAGTACCGCTGGGGGTTGAACCAGGTTGTTCCTTTCCACTTTAGTCGAATGGCCGCCATAACAGCAGTTAACTTTAAAGTCGGTGCCCATCATCCGAAATACCTGGTCGATCTGCACCGCCAATTCACGGGAAGGAGCCAAAATAAGCGCTTGAACGCCCGGTTTCGCCGGGTCAAGGGTTTGTAAGATAGGCAGTAAAAATCCCAGAGTCTTGCCTGAGCCGGTAGGCGAAAGAAGTACAATATCCTTTCCTGTAGTATTCGCTTCCAAAGAAGCTACCTGCATGTCGTTTAAGGAAGTGATTTTTAATTTTTCCAGTACTTTCTGTATCGTGAGCGAATCCTGTTGCATGCACCAAAGTTATCAATAAGCATTGAGCTTTAAGCTATGAGCCGTGAGCCTTGAGCTGGATTGAAGCGGTGGGCAAATATATTACTCAAAGCCTATAGCTCACAGCTTAAAGCTCATAGCTCAATATCTTATTCCCAGCTTTTGATAAATGAAACTCAGCAACCAGGCTGGGCCAATGAGTAGAAATTGCAGGTCTTTGAAGAAGGAAGGCTTCTTTCCCTCGATTTTGTGCCCGATAAACTGCCCGATCCAGGCAACAGCAAAGATGATTAAAGAGGTCGCCCACAGCGATAACGGACTGAATTGTCTCAGTTGGTAGTTGCCCCACACAAAAAGCGTAGCAATAATCAGCATTCCCAGAAACATGACGAACGACAAGCGTAAATAGAAAAGGAGGGCAAAAACCAGAAATACAGTTCCCCAATTAGCAAAAGGAGCCAACTGCACTGGAAACAGTGAGGCCAGGCTTTCCGAAGGAATAGAAGAAAGTAGGCCAATCAGGCTGAACATGATGGCTGGTACACATAGCCAGTGAATGAGTTTATTAGTATGGTTGCGATGACTTTCCCCGTATTCGCTCAACCATTGCTCGGTGGTTTTCATAGAAGTAGGTTGAAAATTGTAAATAAAGTTGTGCAATCAAAAGGCGATGAAGCCTCTTTCTAATTAAATGTAAAGAAAATTGCAGACACAGAAATGAAAAAAATACTTGGCAGGGTTAATAAATGAGCAAATGAATTGATGTAATGCTATTCTTGTGTCAATATAATGAATAGTAGGAGCCACCCTGGTGACCCCTACTACATTACTACCTAGGAGTCAAAACTTTGCATTGCCAGGTGCCTTTGTAATTGGTCGTGCTGGTATGCTCAAGTACTAGGCAGATAGATTCTATTTGTTGCCAGACTTTGGTACTGTACTTAAAGTCGAAAATGGAGATGATGAAAATGCCTTCGGACTTCAAAAACTGCCGATATCTTTGCAATAGCTTGGCTGGGTTTTTACTGTAATAGATCGATTCAGTAAAGATAATGGCGTCCATCAGATGGCTGGGAACGTATGTTTCCATATCCGCTACCCAATAGGCCGTTTTGGAATTCTTATACCGATTAGCATTTTCAATGGCAATATCAGAGAC
This sequence comes from Bacteroidota bacterium, assembly GCA_040385915.1. Lineage (GTDB taxonomy): Bacteria > Bacteroidota > Bacteroidia > Cytophagales > ES-bin-26 > ES-bin-26. Next base: position 44,078 of record JAZKGK010000098.1, on the reverse strand, counting down.
ATCAATTCCTGTGAAATGGGCATAGTGATTGGAATTTATTTTTTGCTGTAATAGTGCTTCGCCACAACCGATTTCAAGCAGGTTGCCGCCGAGTTTGTACTGTTCAATAAATCGGATAACCGTCTGAAAGCGTTCATCCTCATCGGGTTGTTTCAGAAATTCCCACTTGCCTTTTTCGTATTGATAATTCCAGCGGTCGCGGCTATTACGGAATATTTTTCTTTTTATAAAAACAATCAATGATTTTAACGAGTACATGGTGATGGATTGATGTGCTAATTTGCGGATTTGCAGTTAGGCAATTAGCGGATTGTCTGCTAAAATATTGTATTTCAATAACTGTTCAAACATAACACAATAACAATCGACTCATCTATTAATCCGCACATCTACTAATCCACCCATCCACCTTATGCCTTTCCAAACCCTGAATCCATATACTAGTCAATTGATTCAAACTTTTCCTAACCATTCGGAGAAGCAAGTAAATGAATTGCTTCAAAAGGCTGCGAACGCTTTTAAGGAATGGAAACGAACCACTTTCGAGCAGCGAAGCCTACGAATGCTGGCCTGTGCTACTATTCTACTGAATAAAAAACAGGCATTTGCCCAGTTAATAACCCTGGAAATGGGTAAGCCTTTCAAAGAGGCTGTAGCAGAAATAGAAAAGTGCGCTGTGGCTTGCGAATATTATGCCCATCACGCAGAGAAATTGCTATGCGACGAAGTGGTAGAGACGAAAGTGGGTAAAAGTATCATTGCCTACCAACCTTTGGGAGCTGTGTTGGCCATTATGCCCTGGAACTTTCCCTTTTGGCAGGTGTTTCGTTTTGCTTGCCCCACCTTGATGGCAGGCAATGTCGGGCTGTTGAAGCACGCACCCAATGTTCCGCAATGCGCGCTGGCGATCGAAGCCATTTTTCGCGAAGCGGGTTTCCCCGAAGGTGTTTTTACTAATTTATTTATCGAGCCTGCAATAGTTGAAAACGTAATAGCCAGTGATGTGGTGCATGCCGTTACACTTACGGGCAGTGAAATGGCTGGTAGCAAGGTTGCCAGTATCGCCGGGCGGAACCTGAAGAAGACAGTGCTGGAACTAGGCGGAAGTGATCCGTTTATTGTGCTGGCTGATGCTGATTTGGCACATGCCGCACAGATGGCCGTGAAAGGCAGAATGCTTAATACTGGACAAAGCTGCATTTGTGCCAAGCGCTTTATTGTTGTGGAGCGTGTAGCAGAGGAGTTTATTCATTTATTCCAACAACACATGCAGCAGCTCAAAGGAGGTAATCCTATGGCAGAAGAAACCAATTATGGTCCGCTGGCAAGGCAAGACCTGACCGAAAAACTCCGCCAGCAAGTACAGCGTTCCGTCGCGCTGGGCGCAAAAGTGGTATATGAAGCCGAATTGCCCGCAGCATCAGGGTTTTTCTTCCCACCTACCATCCTCACTCAAGTAGGACCCGGCATGCCTGCATACGAAGAAGAACTATTTGGTCCTGTAGCCACTATTCTACTAGTGAAAGATGAAGCCGAGGCCATTGCTGTAGCCAATGATTCCCGCTATGGTTTGGGCGCTTCGGTCTGGACGAAGGATGCAGCAGCCGGGGAAAGAATAGCTAAACAAATTGAAGCGGGAAATGTGTTTATTAATGACCTGGTCAGGTCTGATCCCAAGCTTCCTTTTGGCGGCATCAAGAAGTCAGGGTATGGCAGGGAATTGTCGTACCTGGGTATTCGGGAATTTGTTAATATACAGACGATTGTAGTCGCATGAAGCCGATCGCAGAGGAGCTAACGATGAGGGTAGTTGCCTCAGGGTATTCATTTATGTAAGGTCTGTGCAGTATGCTTGGATTTGACGCAGGTCTTGGGTTCATTCCAATAAATTTATTTTCTTTGATTGGTCTGTACCCACTGACTTTTCCTTTTTGTGGCAATTACCTGACAATTATTTCGTTTCTTGCAAAGAAACCTATACATACCTGGACACCAATGAAAGTTTGGTAGCCAGCCATTTGACTCAACATCAGGTAATTGTTTTGTATGAATAAAACACTTTTGTCTATTTCCTTGTCAGCCTTGTTTTTCTTAAAAAACTATCTTTTTCTTCCTTGCCTTTTATTTCTTTGTCTACTTCAACCTGCTGAGGCGCAATCACCCTGCGGAACAAATCCTGATCCTGGATCTGTTGCTCCTGGATGTTTTACAATATATGCCTCCACCGACAATGGCCTTACTTATTCCTACCCCGATGTTGAAAGAATATGTGTAGGAACCAAAATAAAACTGATAGAGTGTCCATCTACACCTACACCTATCCGTAATTCTGTCTATTTGTTTGATGATAAAAAACCTTCAGAAGAAACGTCAGGACCTATTCCTACCCATACCTATACCGAACCCGGAACCTATACTATTCTTCAGCGTGGATCAGGTGATGCGCCTATTTTTTGTATTTATCTTTATAAGCAAATTGTAGTGTTACCCACGCCAGTTCCCGTTTTCAGCCTGTCTACTTGTTATGGCAACAACGTTTGGTTGAACATCCCTTCCGATAACCCTAACAATGTATATGATGAATACTTGGTCGACTGGGGTGATGGTGTATCAGAGGTGATTTCTCCTGCTGTAGCAGTCAATTATAAGTACAAGTATACACTGGCAGGCGCAAAAACGGTGACTGTTACCGGGCGGTATAAGCCCGTTGGTTGTGGCAATTCCGCTACCAGTACCGTTACTCCGGTAGACGTAATCAATCGGCCAGCGCTGAACAAGTTGGTAGTGAATGACACTGTTTCTGTGGATTTATTTTTTACCCCCACCGCTGATTACCCGACCTATGATATTCAGCAGCGCATACCGCCAGGGGCTTATCAATCAATCCAGCAGTTGACCAATCCACCCATCGGGCAACCGCTCCATATTGATAAGTTAAATACCCAAACGACTACCTACTGTTTTAAAATAGTGCCTTCAGATGCCTGTGGGGCGAAGTATGATGAGATGGGGGAAGTTTGTACAGAACGGCTGACTGCTAAAGCCGAGAATAATCGGAACAAAATAACCTGGCTTACCTACTCCGTACCCGGCTCTCCAGCGTATGAGTTATACCGCGATGGAACGCTTCTTTCCAGTATTTCTCCAGCCATATCCTATTATGATAAAGATATTCGGTGTTCGCAGAAGTACTGCTATCAATTAAGAGTAAAGGCTGGAACGATAGAATCCGTTGCGCTGCCCGTCTGTGTAATCGCCATTTCCGACGATAAGCCAACCGTGCTGACTGACCTGACTGCCTCGGTCGTTAATGGGAAAACAGTACTTACCTGGCAAAAGCCTGCCAAGTTTGCCGTAAGAAATTATACCATTATGCGTGCGGTAAACGGTGGTGCATTTGAAAATTATTCGCAGATTGCGGCAAATCCGGTTCAGTTTGCTGATTATCAGCAATCCAACGACACGACTCACTACTGTTATCGGGTAAGTTATACCGATTCGTGTGGTAAAGTAGCTGAACCTACTGGCATAGCCTGCCCTATTTGGCTAAAAAGGGTAGCCGATCCGTCTAGTACCGATCCGTACCAACTGGAATGGACGGCCTATGACAACTGGCCGGCTGGCGTAAGTGCTTATGTGGTAGAATGGTTGGATGAAGAGGGAAATATACGCAAAGAGGTAGCAGCGGGGAATGTTTTAAAGTATTCGGAAAAGGAATTGGATACTGTGCAGCAAGTGCTGTATTTCCGAATTAAAGCGATTTCTAATGATGGCCTTCCTTTAGAAAGTTACTCTAATGTGATTGAGTACATACAACAATTGCGGATCTACTTACCCGATGGCTTTACGCCCAACCAAGATGGATTGAACGATACTTATGTTGCCCAAGGAGTATTTATCCAGAAGTTTCGCATGCAGATATTTAACCGTTGGGGTGAGTTGATATTTTTTAGTGATGCGATAGACAAAGGCTGGGACGGAACGTATAAAGGTAATTCAGCACCGCCTTCTACGTACGTTTGCCGCATCGAAGCAACCGATTTTCGAGGCAAAACAACCAAAGTGAATAAGGTATTTACTTTAATCAATTAACAATATTTTTTCTGACTAATTTTTACTAAAACCCATAAACTTCTATGTTCGATATGATGAATATGCTTGGCAAGGTAAAAGAGTTACAGGCCAAGATGAAGGAATCCCAAGATAAACTGGAATACTTGACCGAAACAGCCGAATCGGGTGCTGGGCTGGTAAAGGTGACAGTGAATGGGAAAAAGCAAGTGATCAAGTTGGAAATTGATCCAGATATTATTAAACCCACTGACAGACAAGTATTACAAGACCTGATTGTGGCTGCTACCAACAAGGCATTGAACGAAATTGATGCTAAAATCAAGGAAGAATTGAAGAAATCTACGCAGGGGATTTTGCCTAATATTCCAGGCTTGGATTTGACCGGATTGGTGTAAGCATGGATAAAGTTGCCATTGTCATCCTTAATTTTAACGGTAAGTCGCTTCTTGAGAAATTTATTCCAAGTGTAATCCGGAACAGTATTGGGTATCGGATTTTTGTGGCTGACAATGGTTCTACTGATGACTCGGTAACATTTTTACAAAACAATTTTCATCAAGTCACCGTAATAAGACTTGAAAAAAATGAAGGGTTTTGCAAAGGATATAATTTAGCTCTTCAACAGGTTGATGCTGAATATTATGTATTACTCAACTCTGATGTCGAAGTGACACCAGCTTGGGTTGAGCCACTGGTCAGGCTAATGGAGGCCAATCCCCGTGCAGGCGCAGTGCAACCCAAGATTAAATCTTTTTATCAGCAAAGTCATTTTGAACATGCTGGCGCAGCAGGTGGCTGGCTAGATAAGTGGGGTTACCCTTTTTGCAGAGGGCGCTTGTTTGAGGTGCTAGAACCAGATTCCGGCCAGTACAACGACACGGAAGAGATTTTTTGGGCTACTGGCGCTTGTATGTTGGTCAGAGCCGCTCTATATCACGAGCTGGAAGGATTAGATAACGATTTTTTTGCTCACATGGAGGAAATTGACTTGTGTTGGCGTCTTCAGCATGCTGGATATCAGGTATATTATTGTGGCGAAAGTGAAGTGTTTCACGTAGGTGGTGGTACCTTACCCAAGTCTAATCCCCGTAAAACCTTCTTCAACTTCAGAAACGGGCTAATCTTGTTATACAAAAATTTACCGGAACAGGGTTTTTACCAGACTTTTTTCATCCGTTTAGTGCTGGATGGCATAGCAGGGATCAAATTTTTTCTGGAAGGCAACCGGGCTGATTTTTGGGCAGTGATCAAGGCTCACGCCGCTTTTTACCGTACCCTGTCTACCTGGAAAGCCAAACGAAAGGCAAATCTGGCAAGGATAAAGTCGACGGAAATAAAAGGGGTATACGAAAAAAGCGTCGTTTATGAACACTTTGTAAAGGGTAAAAATACTTTTAAAGAATTGTTTGGTTAAACTATAGTTCCCAAACAGTAGGATGGTGATTGCGTCGAAGGTGCTTCCGCATATTGATAACAAATGCCAGACTTAAATAAACAATTAATGGCGAACCAAAGGTCAGGAAGGAGGCATAGATAAAAAAAAGACGAATACTGCACGTAGAAATGTGCATTTTTTCTCCTAAGCGTGTACATACACCAAAGGCCTGATTTTCAAAGAATGCTTGAATTTTATTCATAAAACCCAGGTTAAACAAAAAGCCAATATCTTAAAAAATTCGGAATTCACAAAAAAAATCACCCAGAATTGTGATAGTAATAATATAACAATAATTTCGCAACCTAAAACAAATTTATCAAATCATGGTTCAAAACAGAAACTTGCTTTCAGTGATCGTTCTTGCTAGCACTTTGGCCTTCTCTAGCTGTACCCTCAGCAAGATGGTGAAGCTGGCTAAAAAACAAGAACTAACCGTAACACCCTCTCCATTGGAAGTGCACGCTGATGAAGTAAAATTTAATATGTCAGCCACGTTGCCTTTAAAAATGCTCAAGAAGAAAACTACCTACACTGCTAATGTGGCCTATGTTTATGGCAACCAACGACAGGAAGTAGGTAATGTTGAATTCAAGGCAGAAGATTTTCCCAATGCGAAAAAAGAACAGCCTAAAGTTTCTAAAGACCTCACTTTTGCTTACGTAGATGCCATGCAAAGGGGCGAGTTGATGGTAAAAGGCATAGCAGGCAAAGGCACTAAAACCAAAGAAACGCCTGAAATGTCTGTGGCTCTGGGTGTTATTACCACGTCCAAACTAGTGAGAGATGCCAATGTGGTTGCTTTAGCTGACCATGGCTACAACAACCAGCCTGAATTTGAGCCTACATCCGTTGAGTTTTACTTTTTGCAAGGTAGCTCTGTATTGCGGCCTGTTGAAACCAAAAGCAAGCGTGGAGGTTTCCTGAATGCTTTCATTGCTGAGAAGAACGTTACCAAGACTGTAACCTTAACTGGTACTCACTCTCCTGAAGGAGAAGAAACCATTAACGAGAAACTGGCTGACGAACGGGCTAAATCTATCGAAAAGTTTTACCGTGGCCAACTGAAAAAGTTTGACTATAAGAAAGCTGCCGATTCAATTGAGTTTGTAACCAAAGCCATTGTACAAGACTGGACAATGTTTAAGGATACCTTAACGGCTTACAACGGAATTACACAAGAGCAAAAAGACCAGATTGCTGCGGTTGTTGACGGTGGCGCCGGTTCTTTTGTTGAGAAAGAAAGAGAATTGAAAAAACTTCCTTTCTATGCTAAGTTGATGAAGGATGTGTATCCTAAACTACGTACTGCCGAAACAGAAATTTTGAGTTTGGTTCCTAAAAGACCAGATGCTGAAATTTCTGCTCTAGCAAGCCAAATCGCCAGTGGAGGTGCAAGTGCTGATACTTTGAATGACAAAGAATTGGGTTATGCTGCCACCTTGACGCCTGATTTGAACGAGAAAAAAGCTATTTACGAAGCCTGGATGAAGAAAACCGATAGCTGGGAAGCACATAACAACTTCGGTGCTATGCATTTGGAATTAGCTAAAAAAGAAAGCGATGCAGCCAAAAAAGGCCAACTGGTAGATGCTGCTATCACTCATTTACAGCAGTCAGTTAATAAAAAAGAAAATGCTGAAGCCTTTAATAACCTGGCTGTAGCTTACACAATGAAAGGCCAAAAAGCAGAAGCGGCTACTGCCATTGATAAAGCTGCTGGCTTAGGTGGCGGAGACGAAGTAACCAAGAGCATTAATAGTGCGAAAGGTGCTTTGCAAATCAAAGCGGCTCAGTATGCTCAAGCCATTGCTACCCTTACCAACGCTGGTCAATCTTCTGACGTATTGTTTAACAAAGGCTTAGCTCAGGTTCTGAACAAAGAATATGACAAAGCGCTGGCTACTTTTACTGAAGTAACTACAGCTAATCCTGAAGATGCTTTAGGTTTCTATGTTGCGGCCATTGCTGCGGCTCGTCTGAAGCGTGAAGATCAATTGACTGTTGCTCTGGCCAAGGCCATTTCATTGAACAGCGATCTGCGTGCTAAGGCATTACAAGACCTGGAATTCAATGCTTATGCTAATTCCGAGACTTTCAAAAATGCAGTGAAATAATTCATTACTCATTCAATAACAAAAAAGCCTGTCTGGTAATCCAGACAGGCTTTTTTGTTATTATGGTAAAGGAGACGTCAGCGCTGCCGATTACCTGGAAATTCCGCTTATTTGATTACAAGTTGGTTGCTATATAGCTCTTGCGCTGTCGTGACGACTGCGTAATATACATCTGGACTTAGCTGCGTGTCCAATTCTAGCTGATTCAAACCAGGCTGCAAAGACGCTTGCCATACCAGTTTACCCATCTTATTGAATAACCTGATTTGACTATTTCCGCTGTTGTCTCCAATAATTACTTTTAGAAGCTGGTTTTCCACTGGGTTAGGATACATTTGGAAACCCTCCACGCCACTGGCCTGAACACTAACCACTTTAGAATATTCGGCTGAGTTGTCCAAATCCAATGATTTTAATCGGTAATAGCTAATGCCATAAGCATTTTCAGCGTCAACGAAGCTGTAATTGCGCCGGCTGTTGCTATTGCCTTGCCCCTGAACCCGACCAATTTCGTGAAAGCGCTTGGCATCGGTCGATTTTTCAATAACGAAGGAATCAAAGTTTACTTCCTGCGTGGTCGCCCAGGTAAGTACACAGCGGTTGTCCTGTTGTGTGGCTTGAAAGGCTACTAACCGAATGGGCAGTGAGCTTATGCTTAATCCGCTTAAGCTGAAAGGGTTTGTAGGAGGCAGGCTGGGGCCATCCACTACAGGACCCGGCACAGTGTAAATATGACCACCGTAGCCGATGTAATTGACAAAGTTCCCTTTCCACGCTAGCCAGCCTTTGCCATTAATCGTGGCATTGTTGTTCATTCCGTTTGTTGCCAGGTTAGAGTGATTGGCGTAAATAGTACTTGCAGCGCTATTCGCCCCAATAGTAGCCGTAGCGTTCGTATTAGTAAAAGTGCCTGATACGGTTGTGGTTCCATCCATAATAAAGCTACCACCCGAATCTACCGCCATATTGCCGCCTACGTTGGTGTTTCCGGTAGTCATCGTGTATTTACTTCCGCCATTCACATTCAGGTGGCCAGTGATTTGAGTAAGTCCGCTGTTCATGGTATATCCACCACCGTTTTCTACTAGCATGTCACGGCCTACGGTTATAGTACCAGGATTAGAGGTACTCATTTTGCCCGCATAATTGACAATCAGGTCAGTAGTGGTTTTGAAACTGCCCGTATTAGTGAAGACAGTATTCACGGTAGACATGCCAGTTATATTGACGGTACCGGAATTGATAAAAGTAGTTCCGTCGCCGTCTACTGTCAGGGCACCACTGTTAAAAGTGCCTTGGTTATTGAATGAGCTATAGACTGTTGTGATGCGGGTAGTGCCATTGACCGTCATCGTACCCGCTTGAATATCGAAGAATCCTCCCGCAGCCCCGTTGGTAAAGCTATTGCCAGTGACTAAGACCGTACCTCCGTTGAGTAAAATTTTAGCCCCTTCGGCTATCTCAAAAGTGCCATTGACAGTCAGATGGCCGCCCGTAACCGTAAGCACTGAGTTATTAGTTAAGATAAGGTTGCCGTTAATAGTTAAGCTACCGGTGATGTCAATGGTTTGGCCGGAGAAAGAAAGGGCTGATGCAGAAGTAAGCGTATGTTGCACAAGGGCGTTATCACTGCCACTAGGGATACTGCCTCCTAGCCAAGTAGAGCCCGTATTCCAATCACCATTTTGGGTGCTCTGCTTGGTAACGGCCCAACTGGTATTCACAGTTAGAAGACATATACTAACAATAAAAAGGTAAAGTGCTCTCATGGGATAAGATTTATTTGGGTAAAGTTTCCGTATCAATAAACCGAGGTTTTGAATAGCAGCGTATGAAAAAACCTAATTTATCGATTTGTAAATGATTTGTGATTGTTTCTGTACTGCTTATTTAATAGGGGAAGGTAGTTGGAAACAGGGAGGCTGAGGAAAATATTAGCTGGTTGAGGGGACTTTTCTCGGTGAATGGACGGTTATTCTCGATGAGTGGAAATTGGACTAAGCCATTGTTAGGGCATTCAAAAGCCATGTGCTTTTTCGCCCATAATTCAAGTAATATTTGGAATTTGGGAATGAATAGAGCCTAAAGATTGAAACGCCTTTTGTACTTCCTGGGGATTGAATGCACCATAGAGTGATGTGTTGCCTAAACTATCTATACCTTGCGACAATTTGAAGTATAGCCATACTTAACCCCAATATCAGCAGTAGTTGATTTCTCATTTTTAGTCATTCTTGGTGCTATTTTTCTGCAATTTTTGCAACAATATCTCACCCTCGGTCTTTCTACTGTACTGCTCAACTAACAGATACGCTTCTTGAAGGTTTTGCGGAACAACGCCGATTCCAGTACAGCCACAAGAGAAAAAGTTAAAGTTATTGTTTTTTAGGTATTCGATAGCCAACCATTCTTCTTTTTTATCTCGTTTGGGCAATCGAAGGTCTCTTCCTAAATTGGCCATTTGGTTTCCGCAATCAGGGCACTTTACCTGTTTGATTACCAGAGATTTTTCCAAAGGTTGTTTTTTATGTACAAGCAGTTTCGCTCGGTTTTCTTTCAATGCTTTTAACTCTTTTATAGAACGCAAATCTTTATCTAATCTGTGTTTAAACCCTTTTCTACATCTGAAACAGGCATAAATGCTTTTATACTCAGAGAATCCGTATCTACACATTTTATTTTACATTTTATAGCCAATAACAGCTGCTATCATACCTCTTGAACAGTGCAGTTTTTTTGTGCTGCTTTCCAAATGGGTACGGTCATGTCTACCGTTTTGAAGCAAGCACAATCTCTCTGCTTGTTCCCTGTTGCCTTACTCTCCCAGTTTTTTGGAAAAATCCGGGTCGGAACGCCGCAGCGGGCGTTCCGATTGCCAACCACTACCGCAGTATCTTGGAATGGAGTCAAATAATTACTGTTCCTTTATTGAAAAGCGTTTCATCTAATCCTGTATTCCGACAGCTATTTTATTCTTTTGCGCCTCAGTTTCTGGTGGATTTTAGGCACGATAATGCCAGTAGCTGCGCCCACCACATATCCTACTACAATATCGGATAGAAAGTGCGCACCTGCCCGGTACCGCAAATAGCCCGTAGCGGCTGGCCATACTATTGCGTATGTCCAGACCAAGGGCTTCAGTCGCGATTCAGGATAATACTGCGAAAAAGTACTGGCCATGAAAAACGACATGGCCGCTGTGGTAGACACGTGACCCGAGAAAAAGGATTCATTCGCATTTTTGCTTAGCTTCTCGTCCAAAGGCACGGCTGGATTGTACGTAAATGGCCGAACTCGCTGGGTTATACTCTTGGTGAGGGAGGTTAGGCCATAAGCAAACAATACTGACTCAAACTGCATGAGGGCAATCCGTCCGAAATCGTGCCGTGTCTTGGAGGGAATCAGATAAAGAAAGGGCGTTGCCATGGAGCTATACAAAAATACATTGCTCAAATGGGCGGCTGATGGGGAATAATGATCAACTGCGCTTCGGTCTATTGACCAAACATCGTTCCGATTGAGGGCATTGACTTGTTCCAGCGTAAGTGCAGCACGATGGCTTCGTACCACAATAGAAGCGAGCGTTAAAGCCGTTCCACTAGCTACAATAGGGACACCTTTGGCAATATTTATTTTATAAGGTGTGCTGTCTTCCTTAGCAAAGAAGGGAAAGCCTTTTGTTGGTGAAACAGGAAATCTATTCTCGGCAGAGACCGGAACCTGCGCATCGATCGGCGTAGATAACAGACTAAAGAAAACAGTAAGGCTTGTTGCAAATAAATTAATGATGCTCTTTTTCATACGCTTATGCTCGACTTAAAAGAAGAATCCCAATCGAATCAGTGGCAGTCTTTCCTCTTTCGAAATGCCATAGGTGGCTGAAACAACGACCTGCTGGAAGGGTGCGAGCCAAATACCACCGCCATAACTTTGATGCCAGACATCGGAATTTTCTCCATTCAGCCATACGCGGCCTACATCATGAAAGCCCAGAATGCCGAAGTAGGCTGGAAATAGGTAGGTTTTAAAGCTGCCCAGCCTGATTCTAATTTCAGTATTGTTGTAGGCACTGCTCTTGCCAGCAAAGCGGGTGCGCCGGTAACCCCGCAGATTGGAAAGTCCACCTAAAGTGCTGGCCTGAAAAAACTCAAATCCACTAAAATTAATGCTCCCACCAAACCGGGTAGCTAGGGTTACGCGCACCGGAAGACGGAAACTCCAATAGAAAGCTAAGTCAGAACTCAATTGGGTTAAGCTCCGGGCAGCCGGATTTACTCCACGCAAGGCTGTGAATTCGGTGTGCCAGTAAACTCCGTGCGTGGTTAATGCTTTGCTGTCGCGGTTGTCTAACACGTGTCCCACTTTCAAACCAGCATATTGCTTGTTGTTGAAAAGCATCGCAGGATTCAGCCGATTATCCGTCACTTGATCTATAAATCGCCCTTGGGTTTTATCTACCTCAATATTTTGGTAAGTGGGGCCAAAAAATACCTGTTGATGGCTTCCCATGGCTCGGCGCAATAAGCCACTTACGGCAATACTGCGAAAACGAACCCGATAATAACTAATGTCAAGCTCCTCATCAAAAACGCTCTGATTGCCGAGGCCGAAGAAGTTACGAAGGAAATTGGGTGCCTGCACATCGGCATTGAGTTGCAGATCGAATTTTCCTAGTGCTTGAGTAAAGTAAGCCTCATAGCTAAAATTATAAGCAGCCGTGCGCAAGGCTACATTTGCCAGAATTTTATGGCTAGCGGCAAATGGTTTCTTCCGAAAGCCTGGCTTCCGAATCAGTACACCAGCACCCAGAAAAACACCGTCGTCCACATTATAGTTAAAGGGAATTACAGGGCCGATGTATGGATATTGAAATGCCATCCGGTCGTGCTGATTTACATTCGGATCGGTAGAGGTCAGGTCTTTGCCTTCCGAACCAAGGCTAATGTCGTTACCAGTAGGCGTGTCATAAGCATATGTCTTCTTTCCCAATCCTTTTACCTGAGATAGATCGGTGATTTTATCTTCACCCTTTCCGCCAATTATCCTTACCAGGATTCCTTTATTCACAGTACCATTGAGTTCAAACACGTCTTCGCCACCCAATCCATACAAGCGGATTTCCTTGGTTTCTGCCGTATGAAACACCCGTTGATACATGATGTCTCCTTTTTCTTTGGTCTTTTTATTCAGTTTATATACCATGACTTTGGTATGCGCATCGTCCTGCCTGATTACCTCAAAATATTCCCGTTTATCACTGCCCACTACCTCTACTTCTTTAGCCAGGAATTGGTAATACTGTTGGGCATAGGCCGGAAGTTTGTCCCGGTGAGCCTTCAGTTTGGCAATGACTACCGAACCAGAAAAGCGGAACAAGGAATCGGGCCATTGGTGAACGGCTTTTTCTATTACGGCGTCAGTGAGGCGGTGCTTGAGGGAATCGGCCATGGCCAGCCAGTCGGCTAGGGACGGTTCCGTAAGGAAGGAACGGTCGAAATAGCGCCCATTAAACATAAAGCTGCTCACGTTCTGAAAATCGGTATCAAAGCCCTGCACCTTGGGCAAGAGCCACTCACGGCTGGCGAGCTTGGGCAACACGCCTTGATTGACAAAGTAGGCCTGATCCCGGTCGCGGGGAGCAGCTCTGAACAGCAGGCCGTCCTTACGCTCATAGGCCAGCCAACGCCACTGGTCATCGTGCCGGTCCCAATCAGCCAAGACCATATCGAACAGCCGAGCGCGCAATACTTCGTGCTGATCCACGCGGTTGTCATTATCGTCCTGTAGCTTTTCCAACACCTTAGCCGTACTGTAAGATTTATTCGTGAGCGTTCCTATAAAGCCAGCAGGCGGATTGGCTTCCCTTTCCTCGAACAGCGCCAAGGTATTGGCAAAGACCTTACGATATTCGCCCAGGTGTGGATCGTCGGGTATCAGTACTATGCGTGGATTGGTATGGGCAACTCCTGCTGCTTCGGCCAGCACCGGAATAGTGATGGCAGCGTAAGGGTGTGCTGCTGAAATTTGATCTTGCACAATGTCGGCGGCCAGTGTTTTGCGTAAGGGGGCAGGAACGGCTTGGGTAGCATCTTTAGCGATCGAACGGAGGACGTATTCCTTTCCATCGCTTGCTGCCAGGCGCAGTGATTTCGTTTGTAAGCCTCCTCCTCGCCTCAAGGGTTTTAACCCGCCTTGTTCAGTCGTAATATTAAATAGCGGCACTTGCAGAAGCTGCTGCCATTCCTGCCGGTAATTTTTTCCTACTAACCAGGTTTTCAATCTTCCAGCAGTATATTGTTCACTAGCCCTGACTACGGCCACGCTATCGGCAAAGCTGGCTTCTGCATTGGTAGGCAACAAGGGATGCGAAGGCGTTACCCATTGACTTGTGTACACAGGTTTCGTTTCTGAAAAGGCTGGCTCCCAATACGTCAGGTCTACTGCACGATGGAGTCCATAATCCAAACGGGCAAATCCTTCCTTATCATCAACAAACTTGGCATATTTTCCTTTTTTTACAATGGTGTGTTTGGAACCGGAACCGCTGCCCACAAAATGCAAACTGTCTTTTTCAATATGTTGTAAGGCATGCTCGTGGCCACTGGCAAACACCAAACCAGGATACTTTTGAAAAATAGCCATCAGCGACTGGCGCATGAGCCGGTTAGTCGGATGTGCTATATCCTGCGGATCGCCCAGCAGTTTGCGGTAAAGTGGATACAAGGAACCAATGATGGGCAGAGGTAGGTATACATTTTTATTTATATCTGTCAGAGGAAACAGGTGCTGCTTAAAGGTGCTATATCCCCCGTGCGGACCATAGGTATACATAGGATGATGGGCTGCCACAATCAGTTGCTTGTGTTGGTTCCGGCTCAAGATATCGTCCAGTTGTAGAACGATGGCGGCAGCGTCCTTCGTGTCGCAATCTGCCTCTTCGCCAGGTTTATCCCAGGGGTGTAAAAACCACTCTGTGTCCAGGATTACCAAGGTGACTTCCTGGCTGAGGGAGATTTCTACGGGGCCAGGACAGCCACCATCAGGCAGGAATACATTGCCGCGATTAAGATAGTTCTCAACAAATTTTTCCTGGTTTTGTATGTATTGCCAACCTGCTGCACCACTTCGTTGCCAATCGTGATTGCCGGGAATAATGAACACTTGTCCGGCGTAATCTTTCAGTACCTCTAATTGAGTAACGAGGCGTTTTTCGGCTAATGCCCGTCCAGGTGTGCCTTCATTGGGTAAGCCTTTGGGATAAATATTATCGCCCATAAACACGACGGCACTTTGTTTACCAGCGGCTAATAATTGCTTACGCAGGAGCTGAAGGTTGGGATCTTTTCCATCAGGTAAGGCCTCTCCGGCATCGCCAATGAGGAACACAGTAAAGGAAGGCTGGTTTGGCAGCGGCTGCTGAGTAGCCACTTGCGCCCAGGCAATACGATTTAAAAGCAAAAGATTTAAACCAATAAGCAGTATACGTTTATTCATTTTAATAGCTCCTACCGTTGATTGAATTGCAGGATGTAGCCAGTCTCTCCGTCTCCCTCACTAGAGATAAACATGGTGCCGTCTGGAAAGAAGCAAATACCTTCTGGTTGCCGGTATATGCTGGGATTGAGAGGGACAGCCGTCTCTACACTTCCATCCAGGTTGAGTACCACCAGCAGATTGCCTGCCGAAGCAATCATATAAAACTGCCGATCGATGGGGTGAAAGGCTAGGCCAGAGGGCTTGAATTTGAATTTTCCTTTGCCATTCCCAGAAGCTTCCTGTAGCCTTTTCTCCAATGCATTTACATCTATTTCGAAAACAGGTGTTTCTATCAACTGATTCTGGCTTAAGTCATACCCATATACGGCTTTGCTTTTGCTAGGCGAGCCATCTAGTGTCGGGCTTTCTTTGCAGACAAGCAACAGTTGGTTCTTGGTCGGGTCGTAGCCTAAACCTTCCACATCATTTTTGACCGACAAGGGAGTAGTAATGACCTGCGTTGTTTCTATAACGTCTGTGGCCACTGAGTCGGTGAGGTTACTGCGGTAAAGTGTTCCATCACTTCTGACAACGTAGACATTTTCCTTCACCACTTCTACCCCCTCGTAGTCACCCTGATGGGCAAAACGTACGTGCCTCACCACACGCTTTTGTTGCGTATCATAGATAAATAGGAGGCCTTCTTCATCTTGAACACAAGCCAGTTGATTGGGCTGATAGTAGGATAGTCCGGAAATCTCATTGAGGTCTTCGGGCATAAAAAACTTCTCGTCGGGGTGATTTAGGTCATATTTCATAGTGTCTGTTGCATACTTGTCTTTGCGTGATTGACTACAAGCTGATAGTAGCACGTAGAGGGCAATTAAATAAAAAGCTGAATTGATATAGGAGAATAAAACCTTTCTTCCATAACAAACTTGAAAAGAGGATTTTGGAATGGAAGATAATGTCATACGACTGGGAAAAAGATGAGCGCAATAGCGTAAGAGATCACCGATAGTACGAAACCGAACATAAACACGGTATAGGAAATGTGAAGCAAGTAATATTTTCTACCCAGCACTTTCCCCAGGAAATAGATATCCCTAATCATGCTAGAGTAAAGCAGTTCGTTGTCTTTCATGGTTTCCTGCATACCCCACTCGTAATCTTCCAGGCTCATTTGATGAAAATTGCCAAAGAACAGTAAGTTGGTTTTTTTCTGCTGAATATCTTCCCGTGTAAAACGACCAGAGGAAACATTGGGCCGGGTGGCCAGCACGGCAAATACAATGGTAACCAGGCAGACGATGGTAAGGATGGCGGTAGGAATAATCAGGTTGGGAAACTCCTCGAACTTGCGAATGAGCACCGTTACCATCAACGATACGATAATCGAGTTAATAGAAATCATAATATTGGCCTTGTTGTCGGCCATCTCGCTCAGGTGCAGGTGGTTTGCCGCTGTGGTACGAAACATGGTTTCTACGCCGCGCCCCGGCTTAGCCTGTTTTTCTTGTTCTAATCTGGCTTTCAGCGCTTCATTTTTCTTTTCCCACTTGCTTTTGCTTTCACCTTCTGACGCTTGCTCCTGTTGTTTTCTTACTTTTTTCTCTAGTTTTCGGAGGTTTTTATCTTGTCGAGGCTGTAGCGTTTCGCGGCCATAAGCAGTAAAATACGTGTGGCTTTGTAAAAACTGAATATTCGTATTCAGCCAATCTTTCTCGTTAATATCTCCTTGCTTCACCATACAAAACTCCTGGCGTAGCAATTCAGCTTTTTCCAGGTAAATATCCGTAGATAAGTGATACAGATCCGCATCGCAAAGGACTTCGGCCAGCAGGTTTTCGGGTTGCTGCGGCATTTTGGTCGCCAGAATGCAGTTGACTACTTTTTCGATCCGATGTTCGCCTACCAGGTGCTCGGCCAAGAACGTTCGAGCCATCTCTGCACCCAACTGTTCATGTCCTTCTGCTTTGCCACTGGTAAGGCCAATGTCATGAAGCCAAGCCGCTACTTCTACGGTTTCCAAATCCTTTTTACTCAAGCCGCTTTTTTCTCCAATTTCCCGAACGGCCTCTACTACGGTGTGGGTATGGGTCTGGTTATGGTAAGGGAATTTGCCCATGCTGCACTTCTGTAGTAATTGCTCCGCATATAAGCGGGTTTCTGTGATTAACTCAGTTTCCTGATGCATAAATTAGGTGCTGATCATAAGCTTGTTACACTAGCCGATAGAGGGAAATCTTTTCCTGGCGACCTTTGAGGGGCACCAAGCCCACCCATTCGGTAGAGATAAAATCCTTTGGAAGCGCTTCAACCACATCTGCTGATACGAGCATCTGAGAATTGTATTGTTTGTTGAGTTGCTCAATGCGCGATGCGGTGATCACAACGTTGCCTGTAATGGAATATTGCTGGCGGGTTTCGTTGCCAATATTGCCGGTAACGGCCTCGCCCACGTGCAAACCAATGCCCAGGCGAGTAGGTGGAATAAGGCCGCTTTTTACCTTCTGTTCAATCATAGATAGAATATCCAGACCCGCTTGCACGGCATTTTGGGTGCTATTCTCCAGTGGAACAGGTGCCCCAAAAGTGATCATACAACCATCGCCCAGTAACTGATTAATGATGCCATGGTGTTGGTTAACAACGTCAATAATAACTCCAAAGAAGGCATTCTGATAATCGGCCACTTCCTGCGGCGTGCGGGTTTCGGCATAGCTGGTAAACCCCCGAATGTCAATAAACATGACCGTAACCCGTTGCAGCGAACTGGTAAGCGACCCATTTTGACGAAGCATTTCACTCACTACCTCCCTGGAAATCTGTTGGCCAAATAAATTGACAATTCGGTTTTGTTGTTCCAGCATTTCGATTGAGCGCTGGATACTTTGCTGAATTTGACGAGCCACATAACCCGCCGCCAAACCACTGAATAGTAAAATACAGGTTTTGATCACAAACATCACATGATGTTGCATGAGCAAGGGCAATGTTGGGTCTTGTTCGCTTCGAAGGAAAAGAAAGCCTAGTGCCAGATATTGTACTGCCGCTACCGAACCTGTAAATAAAGATAAGAAGAAATTTAAATGGAGGGTAGACAGAATGATAAAGTAAAAATACATCCAAACGATGGGGGTATACAGAACGACAACTGGCGTAGGAAGGCCGTCGGAAATGCAGAATAAGGCGAGCGAAATGATGGAAATTTCTATGAATGCATTGGCCAAATTGCCTATGGGAGAAGCTGGCTTGTTTTGTTTGGTAATCAGGTACTTGAAAAATACCGCAATAATGAATTCATACAATCCCAGAAAACCTAGAAAACCAATGGCTATTGGTAAATTATGAAAGTCTAAATCAGGTAAATCAAACAGCAAGAGTACCAATATAGCTAACAAAAAACCAAAGCCAAATAGGGCTGATAGCACCGCAGCCCGTTGTTTTTCTCTTTGCAATACCTCAGAGCGTAATTTTTCCTGAAAGAATGAGGTTAACGTGGCACTGGAATTTCGATTTTGAAAGCGGCTTTTCAAATTTTATGAAATTTTAATAAATCTATGGCAAGCTGTCCAACAGCTTTTTAGATAACAGGAGTAGGCATTAAAAAGCCTCTTATAACCCGTTCCTTTTTTTGCCTATACTCCTGAGATCACTTTTGGCCACTGATTGTCAGGCTTATGTTGCTGGCTGATAGCAGAGTACCACGATCCCGGTATTACTCACGGTTGTATTCATTCGTTTCAAAGAAGCGCTGTCATTAATTTCTTTCCAGATAGGCAGTCCATTCCCTAAAACAACCGGATTAATAAAAAGGTGATATTCGTCAATTAAGCTGTGTTTTACAAATGAAGATACACCCCCAAACACTGACTTGTAAAAATTAAAAGCAGCTTCGGTATTGTCCAAGAAATTTAAATAAGGACTTACTGTTGCCATGTTTGTATGGATTGGGTTGTTAAATATGGGTTGAAACTAATTTTTTCAGCTCTTTAACCCGAGAAGCCATCTCTGCAGAAACACCTCGTGGAGGATCGCGAGGTGTTTCTTCAGAGATACTCACCCCTTCGCTGGGGACGGCTCTCCGCCAGCGAGGTAGATCAGTTTATTGACGCTATGCAATTGATTTATTTATAATCAATTAATGGCTGATTGTTGTTGATTGAAATTATTTGAGCCATTTACTGGCTTGCACTTCTGCTTTTCTCTTTACCTTCAGATAAATCTTTAATTTTTTGCAAGGCTTTGTCCCACGCCAAGGACATGGATTCAAAATACTGCTCAGTCATACCTGATTCTATGGACAAATTCGTAATACCATCTTTTTCTGATAATAGATACGTCTCACGCCCGCCCTTCACCTGCTTCGCGTCCTCACTCTCATAATCTTCAATACCGGCATTTATCAGGCCTTCATATTCCACTGAAAGAACTTCACCAGGCTTGCTGGCAATAACTTTGCCTACCATACCACTTTTATTAGTATCGATAAACACAGCTTTGCTACCAACTTTCCAATCCGTTTCTGCATGCGAACCTGCACTAAATTCTGCATACCAGATTCGTGTAAATTTGTCATTAGTCAATATATCCCAAACTTTTTCTTTGGGAGCGCTAATGCTGATCGATTTTTTTATTGTCTTTTCCATGATAAGATTATTTAGGAGATAATAATTAACTAGAAGGATGAAAATAATTTCTGCATATAATGGATACAATCAACTGTTAGTCAATTAATAACATGCATCACTTATACAAACCGATCTGCCTCGCTGGAGAGAGCCGTCCCCAGCGAACTGAATGAATACTTTCTGGAACAGACCCAAACGGGTATTTGTCTACTAAACCCAGATACGTAAAAGCTTGGACGGGGTTAGCCCTATCTAGTATTAGAATACCCTTTCCGGAATGTTGTTACTATAATCAGATTCATTCGCATAAGACTGATAAGTAATTGCAATTATTGAGATACAATTGTGACTACAAAGATACATTATGTTTGAAACTTGGGAGGGGGCAGAAACGGCAAATTAAGGGGGGGATTGCGGCATTTTTCTTCCTTCTACGAAATATTCTTTCCAGGATAAGTAAGTAGTGAGGCATGGGTACCGAAGTATTATTGGCAAGGTTTAAATGGGTGGTCTTGAGGTGGCACTTTACGTATACAGCCACTTTCAATGTTGGACTAAGAGATGCAGGGTATTTAAACAGAGGTGGAGCCAAAATGAAAAAAAGCCCCAAATGTTGACATTTGAAGGCTTTCTGTTGTGTCCACGAGGAGATTCGAACTCCTATACCACTAAAGGCACCACCCCCTCAAGGTGGCGTGTCTACCAATTTCACCACGTGGACGAATAGCGGGCGTAAATGTAAGAGGATTCCCACAATTCCCCAAGTCTACTTTCATTCCTTTTAAAGTAAAAATTATGGCCTTAGGGTCTTATTTGAGGGTAAGCCCATTTATTTTCTGCGGCTACTCTTATTTGCGAAGCCATCATTCGGTTATTCATTTATTTTGATTAAGGAATGTGTGTAGGCTTGTTAAAAAGTTTTTTCTAAAAAAATATATAAAAATAAAAAATTTTACCATTGAGGCACATCAAAAGTGAAAAAGGCCTTTCCTATTCATTAAAAGAGGTTATTTGAATAAGTGTAACAAAATATTTTCATTTTAGTCATTTATTTCATAGAGCAAAAAGAAGAATAATGTTGGTACATATAAAGTAGTAACTTTCTTATTTTTAGTATGTTATGAAATTTATTCAATTATTTTTGATAGTTCTATTGTAGGGTGTTTGGGTAAGGGTGAATGGCGGAGCTATTTGGAAAATTTCAATTAATCTATACTTTTACGTATACTCAAGTATAAATGCTGCTTTATCGGGGCAAACAGGTGGATAGTTGTCCCCTGGCGGTAAGAAGTATTTAATAAACGATAACCTTAATGGAAAATGCAAAATTTATCGCCAAGGCTGCAAAAGCCTTGGGAGATCGCAATCGTCTACTTATTTTAAGAGAGATTGCCAGTCAGGGAAGTCTTACCTGTACCGAAGCGACTCAATTGACTCGCTTGGCCCAACCGTCGGTATCGCACCACATCAAACAGTTAACCGAAAGCGGACTGGTTGATATCGAAAAAAAGGGGCGTACCGTCCATCTAATGATCAACAAAGATAAAATGGCGGAATTTGTCGCTTGCTTTGGTGGATTGTAGGTAACGATTGTTAGACAATATTAGGGCTTGATTCGACTTTTTACTCAGTCGAAATTCAAGCCCTAATTGTTTCATGTCATTTGCTTCTGGGCTGCTTATTTATTTTTGCCTATGCCATCCATCTTTTGGGCATATTCCTTTAGAATGACATTGGTAGAAGAATCTTTTTCGTAGACCGAATACCAGCCCTGCGCCTCGTGGGGCGGATCTCCGATGAAATCATCATGCATTTTCCACAAACCCTCGGCTTGTCTTGGTCTACCTTCGCCAGCCCAGGCCCAGAAATTACAACCAGCAACTACACTATTTGCTTGGTTGGCTTTTTGGTATACTGCTTCAAATATCCGGGTATAATACTTGTCTCTGATGGTGGTGGCTGAAGCAGGATCGTGGTTGTTTAAATCTCTAGAGATACCAAACTCTTCGAGTACCATCGGTTTATTGATTTTTCTGGCAACTTTTTCGTGTTCCTCCAGATAATTCAAAGCATATTTTACCGCAGGTTCGTAGGTTGAGTCAGCTTTGGCGGGATTATAAATGCCCCAATTCTGTACCCAAATATGGATCGTAGTATAATCAATATGGGGGCTGGAATGATCTTTTGCCAGGTCAGTTCCGGCGAAAGGTGAGGAGGTAGCGCCTTCGCTTCCAGTCGTTACCAGGTGATTGGGGTCAAGCTTTTTGATAAGACCAGCAGTGCTATCCACCCATTTCAAAAACGCTTCTATGTGCTTATTTCCCCGAGGTTCGTTGGCTAGTTCCCAGGCCATAATGGTCGGATCATTTTTATAATCCACATTGGAATAGGCGTTTTTTCTATTCACGATAAATTCGATATGCTTGTTGAACATATCCATCGCTTTTTGATTGATATAAAACTGACCAGTAAAATCCTGGTATCTGTCCCAGTCACCACCAGGATGGGGAGGCGGATACGGAATAGAGTCGGCGACACCACTCCATACCAAGTATTGCGCCATACCACCTGACCAGTTCCAGAAGTTGTTGAGGCAAACGATGGCGTACATATCGCGCTTTTTCATTTCACTCAGCAAAAAGTCGAGGCCATCCAATACATCCTGATTATATTCACCAGGTTTTGGTTGCAAGGAGGGCAGCATGCGATAGGGTTCGGTATCGGGGCCTTCGCTTCCGCCCATTACCCTCAAATTGGTCACACCTAATGCTTTAAGTCTGTCCAACTCTCTGACAAGTCTTTCTCGGTTGCCTCCTGACCCTTTGGAGCCTAGGTTTAGGCCATACCAAAAGTTGGTTCCCAAGTAATAATAAGGTTTTCCGTTGAGTTCAAAACCGGTATTTTTTACCTTTACAAATCCAGGATCAGCCTTATTACAAGCTGACAGAAGAAAGATAAGAAAGAAAAAGGATAGTGGAAAAAGGTACTTCATAAAGGATTAATTAGTGATAAAAGTGAAATTTATAGGTCTTAACGCATGAAACATGGTGGCAAGATAGTGAAGCTAATTAGCATGTGGAAAAGGTTTAGTTAGAAATCACAGCAGTATTGCACCGTCGCATCCCTCAATTTATTTTTTTGCACTTACCAACAATACTCCCGCCAGCACCAGTATTGTCCCAAAGATTTCGAAGCCGGTAACTACTTCGCCCAGGATAAAAAAGCCTAAGATAATGGTAGAAACGGGACCCACGCTGGCAATGATCGAAGCTTGGCTGGCACCAATGAGTTGGATACCTTTGGACATCATAAAGGTGGGTATAACGGTAGAGAAAATGGCAATAGACAGCGCCAGGCCATATACCGGAAGCGGGTGATGAAAAATGGAGGTGGTATGGGAAAACAAATAATGGATTATGACCGATACGCAAGAGGTAATCATGGCATAGGCGGTAAAGTGTACTGACCCGAAGCGCGAAATAAGCCGGTCGCTGCCGATTAAATAGACTGCATAGGTAAAGGCGCTAGCGAAAATAAGTAAGGCACCCAGCCCTACATTTTTCTGCGCCAGCAGGTTGTCATTAACAAATACGAGTGCAATGCCAAGGTAAGTTAGCGTCAAGGCGGCTAGTTCGCGCTTGCCAATGGGCTTTTTGAAAAGGAGGAAAGAGAGTACTACCACCAGGGTAGGATAAATAAAAAGGATAAGTCGCTCCAAACCAGCCGTTACGTATTGCAAGCCCAGGAAGTCGAGTAAACTGGAGGAATAGTAGCCTAATACGCCCAGGAGGATAACCCGCAGGAAATCTTTGGTAGTCGGTTTTTCGACGGGCTTAGTTTTGTTCAGTATCCATGGAATGATCACGAAAAATGGTAATGAAAATACCATCCTCAGAAAAAGCAAGGATAAAGGGTCGATTTGGTAACGAAAGGCCAGCTTGATCATAATTGCCTTGGCCGAAAAGCAAATGGCTGTTGCAAAAATAAGAATGGCTCCGGTAAATTTCTTCAAAGGTCAACAGATGGGTAATTGTGCATACGCATTGGTCGATATACATATACAGTTATGGACACATACAGTTGCAAAAAGTGCCATCCTTGACTGGTATGGCACTTTTTGCAGGAAAGGAAAAGCTTCTTAAGCAGGTAGAGGTTTATCAACCCGTTCTGTTTTTTCTAACTCATTCCAGATCAAAGCGCTGGCTCCCAATACAGCCACATTTTTGTCCATAATGCCTGAGCGCAGTAATTTGACTTTGCCCTTATAGATGTTCAGAATATAGTTATCCAGGTATTTTTGGGTTGGACCAAACAAGCTTTGTCCTGCCTTTGTCAGTCCACCAAACAAGATAATGGCTTCAGGGCTCGTGTGAGCAATGGCATCTGCCAGTTTGAGTGCTAGTATGCGGCTGGTGTATTCAAAGGCTTCCAGGGCAATTTTATCGCCTCGCAAAGCCGCTTCCGTGATCATCTCGGCTGATAAATCATCGAAACTTACCCGGCGCATTTCGCTGTCTTCGGTATAGTCAGCCAGCAATTTATACACTGTTCGGCGAATGCCAGTAGCCGATACATAGGTTTCTAAGCAGCCCCTTCGTCCACAACCGCAGAACCTGCCGTCTATGTTCACAATGGTATGACCCAATTCTCCGGCAAAACCATCGTGCCCATACACCAGTTCTCCATTCACCACAATGCCGCTTCCCAAACCCGTACCCAAAGTAATCAGAATAAAATTCTTCATTCCTTGTGCTACGCCAAACTTCATTTCTCCCAGCGCTGCTGCATTAGCATCGTTTGTAATTACGATGGGCACATCGTAGTGTTTTTTCATCATCGCCACCAGAGGCGTTTCTAAACCCCATTTCAAATTGGGGGGTTGTTCAACGGTGCCTCGGTAGTAGTTCGCATTCGGGGCGCCCATCCCGATACCTTTTAAGTTTACTTCTACTGGCAGCGTGTTCCAAAGTGTTTGAATAGCCTGGTGGAGATGCGCCACAAAAAACTCGGCAGGCTGATCTGCATGCGTAGGAATAGAAGATTCGGTAAGCGTATTGCCCTGCTTGTCTACGAAGCCCAGCTTGGTGTTTGTGCCGCCGATATCAATGCCAAGCGTAACTTCTAATTTGCTCATAGGATAATATAAAAAGGCAGATGGATAATGGTCGAAAGTTATAGATTTTATCTAGAAAGACCATAAATTATTGACCAAGCAGGGAAGATTAGCGTGGTTACCCAGGTATTGCCGCTAAAAATCGTAGCCCAAGGTCAGATAATAGCAGGCAGATCCTACAATATAATTTTCTACCCCCCAGGCGACGTCGAATTTTACGTAATAGCCTAATAAAAAGGTTCTTGCGCCTAAGCCATATCCTATAAGGAAGGGATTCTTAAAGTTAATAACCGTGGCTCGGAACGGGCCGCTTTGGGTTTGTCTGGTTTCTGTATTTAAATCATTCTGACGACTCAAAGGGCTGTCCTTATTCCAGGCAGTTCCGATATCAGTAAAGGCAACGAACTGCAGATTTTTCAGAAAGTTAGACGTAATAGGTCCCCGATAAAAGTATTTCACCAGTGGTAGTCGTAACTCAGCATTGAAAAGTCCATAGTTGTAGCCTGATAATTTATTATAATCAAAGCCACGAAGATTAGTGATAAAAGATAAAAAATAGTAGTCACGTTTGTCGGCACCAGGCAATGGATAATTTTCAGATTCTATTTTTTGGTTAAACGCCCAATTGTCCATTCCACCCAAAAGAAATTTCTTTGTGGCAGCCCCTTTTCCGCCAGTATGACCGAAGGATAAACGGGTAGCAAAGATAATGTCGCGGTGTATTTTTTTATAATTACGAATATCTATTGTAAAGCGGTTAAAGCTTTCTTGTGATGAGCTAAAGGCATTGTATAGGTCATAATGGATTTTCATCCGGGTTCCTTCAATCATATTCATACCATTGACAATGGTATTATCAAATACGTATTCCATCTTAAGGCCACCGTATTCGGTAGAGGCATCCTGGAGCAAGGATGGGGGTCTGGATGGTGCTGGAAGTTGGTTAAATGCAGTACTGGAGTAAAAAGGAGAGACCGTAATGCGGCTAGAGACCGTGAAAGGGTATGAAGCAGAAAGCGCAGCCTCGTTTAATCGATATTTTTGCTCTCCAATTTCGTTAGAGAAATAAATTTGTTTACGATCCAATCGAAGCCCAAAGTCAATGCGGTGTTTTAAATACTTATACTCACCATAAAAGTTGTTGCTATGAAAGTCCAAGTTGAGCAATCCACCCAATCTCACGATATGATCTTCCAGCAGATCATTCATATTCATGTCGTATTGCACCCCTAAACCGGTAATAGGATTGATAAGTGGCGTGGCCACCACATTATTAGTACTAAAGCGATTTTTGTACGGGAATGGCCCCGTGATGGCAATATTGTCTTTCTTAGCAGTTTTGGCGGCATTTTGCAGAATATTGCCCCTGCTTTTTGTTGGGGATTCTTTCTCTTCATTAATAACTAAATCTGACTCGAACTGATAATTGTCAATATCGATTTCCCCAGGTTCCAAGTGTCCCGATGCGCTTGTGCTCTTCTTGGCTGCAGGGGTGGCATTGTTGGGCAGGGTATCCAGTTCAATTTCTTCAATAGCTTTTATTTGAAGCGCTTTTTCTTCCTGGGCTCCATTGCGCTTCGTATAAATGGGATTTACAGTCTGGTCTAAATTGAAGGGCTTTATAAATCCAACGTATTCGCGGCTGTCAAATATGGAGTTATAGGCCAAGGACTTGTTAGCATAGTTGATGTCAAATGCGCGGATACCTTGCCGGAAGTTAGATACCTGGCTAGTCGTTCTCTTTTCCAAGTCATAGCGATACAGGTTTTGAATGCCCTTTTCTTCATTTAAAAAGAAGAGCGTATTGCTACTGGAAAATACAGGGTGAGTAGCATTGCCTACCGAATTACCCAGCTTTTTCAAAACAGCGGTCGTATCATTGGCATTGTATAGATACAGGCTGAAATTATCCTGAATACTGCGGTAATCTTTATTGGCAATGGATATAGAGTCGTTTTGTCGATTAGAACTGAATGCCAAAGCAGTAGATGAACCAGTCTGGAAATGAGGATGTAAGTCATCAAACAAGTCATGGGTCAGTTGCTTAAAGGAATTACGGCTGATATTAAAGAGGAAAATATCACTTTGTCCGTCTTTGCTGGCACTCAAGGCCAATGTATTACCGTCGTCAGAAACATCAAAATCCAGTATTTCACTAAAATTATCCAGCGATCGCTTGGATTTGACTCGGTGTTTTTCCAGATCATATATATATAGTCTGTTACGGGCTTGTTCTACCGTAGTGAAAATGAGAGAATGGCTGTTTTGCCAGGATAACAGGGGGATTTGTTTGTCAACCCTTTGGTTAATAACCCGGTGCCCTCTCCTGAAAATGGTTCTTTTGTGCTGGGTTTCAGTATTAATTACCTTTATTCTATAAATGCCCTTTCGGTTTTCGGAATAAGCCAGGTACTTGCCATCCGGGCTAATAGACAACTGGTTGTAAATAAAGCCTCTCCGGTTCTTTTTTCTCACCTGAAAGGTATTGGTCGGAACGATATAGCTACCTGTCGTTTCCGTAGCCATATCCAAATAATATTGTTTCCACTCTTTCATAAACCGGCTATAGGGAATGCCTAAAGTGCTGGCAATACTGGTTTCTTCGTTCCGAATAATGCGGGTAAGATTTAATATATTAGATATGTTCGACTTTCCATATCGTTCGGCAATGTAGTTCCAGATAGATTGCCCCACCAGCGTGGCTTTTTCGCCCGTAAGTACCGAAGGCTTCTTAATATTCTTGTTCAGCAGTGCATCGCGCATATAATCGTCCATTTCCAGGCTCCAACCGCTAGAAACGTACGTCGCTGCACCTGACATAAACCAGTCGGGCAAGGCGAGCAGCAGAGAGCTTTGCAGCATATCTTTCAGACTTCCACCAAACATCATTTCAGAAATGAAAACTTGAGAGATGCTATTGCTCAAATCACGTTTGAAATTCACCTGGTTGCCATTGAACGAAATTTCTACCTGTGACTTAATAAAGCTGGTCTGGCCACCGCTCATCAAATCATCATTGCTGATGCCTACATTGCTTTGCTGTAGGTCGGCAGAGGAATTATAGAGGAAAATTTTGGTTTTGGAATATGGCGTATAGCCAAGTAAATCGGCAATACGGTCGAAGTCTGCTTCGGCATACCGAGCCGCCTGATACGCTGCTTCGTTTCCGTCCTGATAGAAAAATATTTCGAAGTTGGTCGTAGAAATGGCCTTCCAGTCAAACTGTTTGAATTGCAAGCGGTTTTTTCCAAATAATTCCTGCGTTGTTTGTGCCTGGAGAGAACACAGGCCAGACCAGGGAATACCGCCCAGCATAAAGATGGTAGCCAGAACACAACTTTTTATGAATCGGATATGCATAAAAACAGACGAAGAGTTAAAGATTTTTATTGAAATGTAAAGAAAAATAGCGATTGATATTAACCGCCTCGGACAATTCTTTCTGGCATTCCAGCATTTCGTAAAAGTGCTGGGCGTAATAAGGCGCCATAGAAACTCCTTTGCTCCCCATACCATTGAAAATTCCCAAGGTAGGATATTCCGGATGCAGTCCAATAAGAGGCTTTTGGTCGGGTGAAGCCGGCCGAATGCCCGCCTGTTGATCCACTACCCGATAGGGTGGTTTTAGCCACTTGCCTAATACGGAAGTCATTTCCTCTTGTGCATTCACCGTTATATCCCAGCTATGGTCAAAACGGTCGTAAGTAGCCCCAACTTTACACGTATTATTTTGATTAGGAACCAGATACACGCCTTGCTTGAAAATATAGTCGGGTATGGGGGCATCAATTTCTATGGTTAATATTTCTCCTTTTACCTCACGGAAGGGAAGCCATTGGAAATACGGATTATGCATGGCGTGTATGCCTTCGCAGAAAATTAACTTACGGGCTTTCACGCCTCCCCATTCTACCCCATCCGGCTTTAAAACCAGGTCTTCAAAAGATAGATTTTTATTGATTAATGCTTGCTGCTGGATTAAACGATGGCGGTAGCTGGTAAGTAAATAATCAACGGCCAAATAGCCAGAATGTTTTGTTTGTAGCCCTCCCAGATTATTTTCTATAAAATTTGATATTTCCTGAAAAGAAGTTTTACATTCCAGAAAAGTATTGATGTCTGGAGAGTCGGTTAGAGCAAAACCGCTGTTTTGCTCTGCAATAGATAGGAAAGGGCGAAAAACTGGCTTTGGGTAGAAAAAATGGTCGTTCAAATCCGCTTCCATCTGACGGTAAAAAGTAAGTAGGAAAGGAAACAGAACATCTGCTTGCCAGGTTTTCACAGGGCGTTTTCCGGTAACTGGGTTAAAGATGCCTGCAGCCACCCGCGAAGAGGAGGGAAGACTCTGCGAATCTACCACTTTTACCTGTAATCCTCGGCTTTGAAGGGTATAAGCGAGCACTGTTCCAGCGAGTCCTTGCCCGATAATAAGGTAATCAATTTTCATAGGTTCAAAGGTGTATGAAATCATACATACGTGCAAATATTGACTTTATTACCCAAACTTTTGAATAATAGAAAGGTAGATTGAATTTTTAAATCTGAATGCGTTTTGCAACCTACCATTTTAAATGAAGCCATTTAAAGTTAATGCGTAATTCTACTACAAGCCAGCCATTAGAGAACGAGCAAGTCCACCGGATTCTTGCTGACAGTGCCTCTGATTTAGTGTGTTTACACGAACATGATGGTACGTTGCTTTATCTGTCTCCGTCTACTACCCAACTATTAGGGTATACGGTTGACGAACTGGTTGGTACTTCTATCTTCGCCCTTTTGCACACCGAAGACCTAGCGCTGGCGCAAAAAGGTTGGTTAGAAGGGCTAGGAAACGTGGCGGGGCATAGCCGGATCACGTACCGTATCCAGAAAAAAAGCGGGGATTATATTTGTTTTGAAACTTTATTAAGACCTGTTTTCGATCGGGAGTCGTTTTCGGAAAAGCAGGAACAAAAAATACAATCCTTTTCTCGGGAGGTTGCAGAAAGAAAAATTAGCGGGGATAAAAAAGGCAAAAACGACAAAAACGAAAAAGTACTGCTGGAAAAGTCCTTTTCTCATCTGCTTGATTCAGCTTTGATGGGTGTTCTTGTCCTGAAAACTATCAGAGATATTAACCAACAAATTATTGACTTCGAATATTTGCTAGCAAATCACGAGGCTGGTCAGTTAACTGGCCGTTCGGCAGAGGAAATGATTGGTAAAATGCTGTTAGGCGAAAAGCTAGATAAACAATCTCAGGATTTGTTTGCTAACTATATAGAAGTAGTCGAAACGGGAAAACCACAGGTGTTTGAATACCAAGTAAGCCGAAATATAACCAACCAGTGGTTTCGAATTTCGGCAGTGAAACTAAACGATGAATTAAGCCTTACTTTCCTTGATGTGACTGAATATAAAAAATTGCAGGAAGATTTATGTCGTACCTCTGGCTTGCAAAAGGCTATTCTGCGCAGTACCCATTACAGTATCATTTCGTGCGATATTCAAGGCGTAATTCAGGCTTTCAATGCCGGAGCCGAAAAATTGCTCGGCTATAAAGCTGGCGAGGTGATAGGGAAGACTAGTGTACAGGTGCTGTTTGACCCAGAAGATATCAAAGCCCGCTCGCTGGTGCTTGCTATTGAAACGGGAAAGGAAATTATGCATCCAACCGACTTTTTCCTTTTAAGGACTGAGGCAGAAGAAGAAGAAGGGGAGATAGAATGTGCCTATATTTCTAAGACAGGTCGCCGCATTCCGGTAATGCTTTCAGCTAATCAACTGACCGACGACCAGGGAAACCTGATTGGCTATATGAGCATTGCCCGGGACATTTCTAAGGTAAGAGCTGCTCAGGCTGATCTCAAGCTGAAAGATACCCTTTTGCACAAAATGGCCGAAAGCACACCTTTGGCCTTTTACGTGTTTGATGCGCGCACCGAAGAAATCTTATATTTCAATCATCGTTTCTGCGAAATTTGGAATCTCGAAGACCTGGAAGACTTGCTGCGCCGAGGAGAGTTGCGAGCCCGAGATATTGTACCTCAGGCATCACACATGCTGAAAAATGCGCGCGGCTACGAAATGTATCCGGTGACGGAAGAAGGTTGGCGTACCACTGAAGAGGAAGTTGCTTTTGTGGATGGCCGAACCATCTGGCGTTTTTCTTCACAAATCAGGGATGAAAAGGGCGACTACGTAGCTCATTTGCATCTTTATGAAGACATCACCGGACGAAGGCTGGCCGATGAGAAAATCCGGGAAAATGAAGCGAGTTTGGCCGATGCGCAACGGATTGCCCACGTAGGTAGCTGGAACCTGGATTTGGATACCCAAGAATTTAGCGCCTCAGCCGAAATGCACCGAATTGTAGGGCTAGATCCGGAGATTTCTTCCCTCACATTTACCGAAATGACCCGGAAAATTCATTCCGGCGATGTGGAGTTGTTTATCGAAGCCATTGAAAATACGATTCTCCACGTAGAGCCTTGCGATTTGGCTCTGCGCATTGTTTTGCCTGACAAAGAAACCAAACACGTTCGCTACCGAGCCAATCCGATTCGGAAGTCCGACGGAACCATAAAATCGCTTACGGGCATCATCCACGATATTACGCAGCAGAAACTGGCCGAAGAACAATTGATTGCAGCCAAAGAACTGGCCGAGTATTCTGTGCGGATCAAGGAGGAGTTTCTTGCCAACATGAGCCACGAAATTCGCACGCCGCTCAATGGTATTGTGGGGATGACGCACTTGCTTTCGCAAACGGAATTAAGTACTGAACAACAGCAGTTTATGCGCGCTATCCGGTTTTCTGCCGATAGTTTGATGGTAATTATCAATGATATACTCGATTTGGCCAAAATAGAATCGGGCAAGTTGCAGATCGAGGAAACCCGCTTTAATGTAAGGCAGGTGCTAAAGGATGTCATTGGTATTTTTAGTATAAAAACCCAGGAAAAAGGCGTAGAGATTTTTACTAAAGTAAAAGACAATGTGCCCGAAAGCCTGTTGGGCGATTCAGTCCGGCTAAACCAGATTTTGCTCAACCTGATTGGGAATGCAGTGAAATTTACCCAGGAAGGCTTCATTGGCGTAAGCGTAGAGCTGAATGAAAGCAATACTGAGCACACAGAAGTAATGTTCTCGGTGAAGGATACCGGAATTGGTATTGCCAAAGATAAGCTCATGGTTATTTTCGAGAGTTTCACCCAAGCTACTGGCGATACAACGCGCAAGTTTGGCGGTACAGGATTGGGCTTGGCTATCTGTAAAAAGTTGGTGGAATTGCAAGGAGGTAAATTATTGGTAAATAGTCAGTTAGGTCGAGGGAGTGAGTTTACTTTCTCTATTTTATATAAAAAATTGTCGCCTACGGTGGCCGCGGTTCCATCGGGTAGTCCAACGGTGGACTTGCCAACGGAGTTGCCTGCCTCCATTCGGATATTATTGGCGGAAGACAATGAAATTAACCGCATCATTATCCTGACTATGTTGAACAAGTGGCAACAGGTATTGGTGCATGTCGATGTGGCAGGTAATGGGAAAGAGGTGCTGGAAATGGTAAAACTAAACGATTACGACCTGATCCTGATGGATTGCCAGATGCCGGAAATGGATGGCTACACTGCTACACGTATTATCAGGCGTGACATGGATGGCGACAAACAACGCATTCCCATTATTGCCATCACGGCCTCGGCGTTGAAGCACGATGAAGAAAAAGTGTTCGAATCGGGTATGGATGATTTTATTCCTAAGCCATTTGATCCCAAGCAGTTGTTTGATAAGATTACTAAGGCAGTGGTGCGTTCTCAGAATTTCCCTTCTTCGTCTTTTACAAAATCAGATATTTCTGAAAATACCGAAGGACTATATGATTTGACGCTACTAAAAGAAATATCGGGCGAGGATTCTGCAACTTTTGTAACCATCATTCAGAAATTTCTGGAAAAAACACCCTTCGAAATTAAGGAGTTGGAAGATCACGTCATAAGCGAAGACTACCTTGCCATGGCTAGAGTTGTACACCGGCTGAAATCTACTGCGCGCTTTCTGGGCTTGACTCGCTTAAGTCCCGTACTGGAAGAGATGGAAGCCAAAGGCCGAGATGCTACCGGCATTGTTGATCCAAAGCAAGTAAAAGAGCATTTTAAGCTGGTTCAAATCGTTTTCTACGAAGCCATTGAAGGCTTGAGCAAAGAAATTAATAAGCTAGATGCGATTAAGTAATGAGTAATGAGTAATGAGTAATGAGTTTTTTTGTCAGTCTACAGTTTTAACTTCTACACTCTTCAACTGCTCAATATGTCGGGCAACATTTTCCATGAGCCACATGGGAGTGGAGGTAGCGCCGCAAACGCCCACGCTAGTCGTAGATTCAAACCAGGCTGGCTCAATTTCGGTTTCATTTTCCACAAAATAGCTGCGTTCATTTACCGCCCGGCAAATGCTATACAAGGCCTTTCCGTTAGAGCTTTTTTTGCCACTCACAAAGATAACGACATCGTGTTCAAGGGAAAATTTCTTTAGTTGGGGTTCCCGGTTCGATACCTGACGGCAAATGCTGTCGTTGGCGTCTAACTGTCCAGCCAATGCTTTGGAGTCGAGGCCAGGATTGGCTTTTTGAATGTTTTCTTCAATCAGCTCTTTCATCCGGTAAAAGCCTTGGGTGCTTTTGGTCGTTTGACTGAACAGGGAAATGGGTTTCGTATAATCCAGGTCTTTGAGGTCTTCTTCAGAAGTGACTACCAATGCTTTGTTGTTGGTTTGGCCAGTAAGTCCAATTACTTCTGCGTGTCCTTTTTGTCCGTAAATAACAATTTGCCCTTCTTCTTTGGTGATTTGATCAAAGGCATGTTTAACCCGATTTTGTAACTTAAGAACTACCGGACACGAAGCATCAATCAGTTCGATGTTGTTTTCCATGGCCCATTGGTAGGTTTCAGGTGGCTCACCGTGTGCCCGGATTAGCACCTTACAATCGCGTAATTCTTTAAACTGTTCGCGGTCAATGATGCGTAACCCTTTTTCATTCAGTCGTTTCACCTCCATACTGTTGTGAACAATATCTCCCAAACAATATAAAGTATTGGTGGTATTCATTTCTTCTTCCGCCATCTGAATGGCGTATTCCACCCCAAAACAATATCCCGAATTTTTATCTATCGTAACCATTTACAAATTCTATTTAGCGCACCCTTATTCCGTTAGCCGATGATCTGATAGTAGAATAATTTTACTTGTTGCGAGGTTGATAATGTATTCTACTTGCTCTTCAATAGTCAAAAAAGAAGTATCTATTTCAAAAGCATCTTCAGCCTTCATTAAAGGGCTTTCCTTGCGGGTAGTGTCGATTCGATCCCGCATGTCCAGGTTTTCGATAATGTCCTGTAGATTGACCAGTTCCTTCCTTTCTAGCAGTTCCAGTTGCCGCCTTGCTGCCCGGATATGGAGGTCTGCTGACATAAATACTTTCAGCTCTGCCTCTGGAAAAACTTTGGTACCAATATCGCGGCCATCCATCACCAGACCCTTTTTTTTGCCCATTTCCTGCTGTTGCTTCACCATTGCTTTGCGCACATCTGCCAAAGCGCTTACTTCGCTCACTTTCTCAGAAATGTACATCTTCCGAATTTCCTTTTCTACGTTCAGGCCATTCAAAAAGGTTTCGCTTTGGTCAGTTTTGGGGTTAAAAGCCAAATGGATATTGATGTGGTTCAGTGCGGTCTGAACTTCCTTTGGACTATCTAACGCTATATAATGGTTGTGAAAATATAAGGTTACCGCCCTGTACATAGCGCCCGTATCAATATAAGTATACCCTAATTGGGAGGCAACAAGTTTGGCAGTTGTGCTCTTGCCACAAGCCGAATAGCCGTCGATGGCAATTATTATTTTTTTAGACAAATACAAAGAGGAACTGGGGGGGGAAGTAGTATGCTCGGAATCTTTCATTAGATAAAAAGTATGGACCAGACCTCAGAAAAGCCTCGCAAATATAGGACTTTTGGTTAATAGTCGATGGGCTACATTCGACAGTAAAAACACATAGACTGTCGGCTGTAGCTCATCGACTACGATCCTATCAAAAAGCTTGTCTTTTGTACGCCGCTGGGGCTTTGCTGGTAGTCTTTTTATAACTTTTGGGTTCCCATGATTGTGGATGTCGACCCCTATGACATGATACCAGCAAAAAAGTGAGTAGTAAACAACCAGCGGCTTTTCCGATTAGTTTTTTCATACATTTTCATTCTTTAGCATTGCAACATAATTGCTTATCATTGAAAGCTAAAACGTAAAAAATGGAAAATAGTACGTGGATACACGGGAATGTAATTGATCTTATTCGTGAGCGCATAGGCCAGGGAGCAGTGTTGGTAAAAGGAGGCCGGGTTGAACAAATTGTCTGGGAGGCTGATAATCAAGCTACCATAAATAATGATGTTCCTTTTCTACTGCCTGGCTTTGTAGATGCCCACGTACACATTGAGAGTTCCATGCTTACGCCCATCCAGTTTGCCCGGTTAGCAGTAGTACACGGTACTGTCGCTACCGTTTCCGACCCGCACGAAATTGGCAACGTTTTGGGAATAGAAGGAGTAGAGTATATGATTGCGAATGGCAAGCAGGTACCTTTTAAATTTTGTTTCGGAGCCCCTTCTTGCGTACCTGCTACTACTTTCGAAACCGCTGGAGCTACCATTTCTGTCGATGACATTGAGCGACTGTTTCAAGATTTCCCGGAAGTCGGCTACCTGGCCGAGATGATGAATTTTCCTGGTGTACTGCACAGAGATAAAGAAGTACTGGCAAAAATAGCCTTGGCACAAAGCTATGGTAAACCGGTGGATGGCCACGCGCCGGGGCTTCGGGGTGAGCTGGCGCGTCAATATGTGGCCGCTGGTATGTCTACTGATCACGAGTGTTTTACCAAGGAAGAGGCTTTGGATAAACTAGGGTTTGGGATGAAAATCCTGATTCGGGAGGGAAGTGCAGCCAAAAACTTTGAGGCGCTGGTCGATTTACTTCACGGTCATGCCGACCGTATGATGTTCTGCTCAGACGATAAACATCCCGACAGCTTGGTAGAAGGACACATAAATCAGTTGGTAAAGCGAGCCTTGGCCAAAGGTATTGACTTGTTTAAGGTGCTCAAAGCGGCTTGCTTAAATCCGGTACAGCATTATGGTCTGCCCGTAGGCTTGCTACAACCTGGCGACCCTGCCGATTTTATTGTGGTAGATAACCTGACTGACTGGAATGTGCTGCAAACCTATGTGAATGGCCAACTGGTGGCAGACAGTGGCGTAACACTGATTCCGCATTTACCCAGCCTATTGGTAAATCAGTTTAATACTTTCCAGAAAACGCCTGACCAGTTTCAATTGCCGGTGGCTGATACTTTGGCTTCCCACTGCGAGGTGCGGGTGATTGAAGTGCTCGATGGTCAGCTAATTACCTATGCACACAAAGCCACGGTGCCAGTATACAATGGCTTGGCTCAGCCAGATATTTCTAACGACATCCTAAAAATTGTGGTAGTAAATCGGTATCGCAACGAAAAACCAGTAGTGGCTTTTATCAAAAATGTTGGACTGAAAGAAGGAGCGATTGCCTCATCCGTTGCCCACGACTCACATAATATTATTGCAGTAGGCGTAAGCGATGCACAAATTGCCAGAGCTGTAAATGTATTGATTGAAGCCCAGGGAGGCATTTCTGCCGTGAGTGAAAAGCAAGAGGCTGTATTGCCCTTGCCCATTGCTGGCTTAATGAGTGGCGAAGATGGTTATCAGATAGCGGAACAATACGCTCGGTTGGATGCATTGGCCAAGCAAATGGGTAGCACCTTGCAATCGCCCTTTATGAGCTTGTCATTCATGGCATTGTTGGTTATTCCCTCCCTCAAACTCAGCGACCTAGGTCTGTTCGATGGCGAAAGTTTCCAGTTTACGGAGGTGTTGGTGCCTTAAGACTGTAGCAAGGTTCAGGATGGGATATTTGGCTAAAGCCGGTATTGTCATCATTCATTGCCGTCAGCTTTAGCTGACGCTCCGATCAGAGGATTTATTAAATAGGGCTTTAGCCTAAAAACATAGCCATTATGTCGTTTGTGAAAATTTGGGTGCATTTGGTCTTTTCTACAAAAAATAGAGAGCCATTACTGGGCAAAGAAATCAGATATGAGGTATGCAAACACATTATGCAAACAGTAACCCTACCTAACCTCCGCGATAAACCGCTCGTGTAGCGCAAGCACCTGCGGTAGAACCATTTGCGATTCATCGTTGTAAATGACGAAATCTGCTTTTGACAACCGCTCTTCTTCCGTTAGTTGCTTGGCAATAATGTCTTGTATTCCCTGTTCCGTCCGCTGTGGATCACGCTGCAATACCCGGCGGAGGCGCAGTTCCAGGGGCGCATAAACCGTGATGGTGTAGTGTAGCAATTGGTAGGAGTTCGATTCGTACATCAGCGCCGCCTCTTTCAGCAGGTAAGGCGCGTGCGGATACGCAAGTACCCAGGCTGCATAGTCTTCGCCCACCCGTGGATGAACCAAGGCATTGATTCGCGTTACATTATCTGTATGATTAAATACTTTGGCCGCCATATACGCACGGTTGAGCGTTCCATCAGGTAGATAGGCCGCAGTACCAAACTGTGCTTCTATCTCCTGGCGCAAGGCTATATGGTGAGTCATTAACCACCTAGCGCGCGTATCGGCATCGTAGATAGGAATACCTAAGGCAGAAAATACGCGGGTAATCAGGCTTTTGCCTGAGCCAATTCCTCCTGTAATACCAATTTGAAGCGGAGGGTTATTGGCCATTTTTTACCTGGATATACGGATTATCTAGGCTTACATTGCGAATAAAAAACGGCTGTTTCTCTATGAAAAGAACAATGGTAGAGTCTTGTGCCTTAATATCTTTGAAATCGGCAACGATGCTAAAATCATTGGCGCTTACTTTTAGTGCGTCGCGCTGCCGGATAGCGTAGGTAACGGTGACTGTGCGCTGCAAATTGACCGAATCTTTATTGGCTAGGAAATGGCTTTTGCGGACGACTACTTTCCTTGAATCAGTTATGAGCGCTTCAAGTTTAAAACGAACTTCCGCCTTATTTAAGTCCATATTCACTAGCGCATTGTCGGGATTGGGGATTTCCAGGCGTTCGTCGAAATCGTCGTCAATGTCGCGGGCGGCAATGGGTATGACATAAGCGGGGCCTATCTTATCGAGCAGGGAAGCTGGTCCTTCAAAAGTGATTGTAGAGGGCGTGATGTTAATGGGTTCAGCAATCACGTAGTTTTTATTCAAGTCAATCCTGGCGCTGTCTATCTTTAAGGGAACCGTTTTTCGCACCCGTCGGTCGAAACTCATTTGCAGGGTGTCTTCTACGACATAATTGATGCGCAGCCCCTGTAACTGTTCAGAAACTGCGGTCAGTAAAAAAGGGGCGGTAATATACTTTGTGCGTAAGGGCTTACTAATAGTGTATTCAATGGGTTCGCTATCAATCGATAATGATTTTTTTAGCAGGTTCCAGCCGTAACCAGTCACGCTAAGTCTCAACTTGGTAGGCAAGGGTCTTGTGGCAATATAGGTGCTATCGTCGAAGTTGAACCGGATAGGGTAGGAGATGCGCGTGGAGTAGTCGCGGTTGAGGGCATTTAAAAACCAGAAAGTAGCGGCGACTAGTAGACATAACCCAACTACTTTCACATCCTGGCTACGCTTGGGCGTGAGCCAGGTAATCAGCCAGGTAAATATTTGTTTGAGGCGTTCCAAGAGCTGAAATATTTGAGGGTTCAGGCAGGAGAAGGGGATTCTATGCCCGAACCCTCAAACCTATATTATTCTGTCTTTTCGATCTTCTGAACAGGAGCCGTCTTTACACTATTGTCTTGAGAGATGGCCGATTTTTCAAAAGTAAGCCTTACTCCTCGGTCCACTTCCAATATCACCTGCTCGCCTTCTACGGACGATACTTTGCCGTGCAGCCCGCCAATGGTTACTACCTGATCGCCTTTTTTTAAGCTTTCCCTAAATTTCTTCTGCTCCTTTTGCTTCGTTTGCTGGGGGCGGATAAAGAAAAAGTAAAATACAATAAAAATGGCAACTAATGGTAGGAATGACGTCCATGAACTACTACTAGCTTGTAAAAGAATCGCTTGGAACATAAGGTGAATAATTATTAGGATTAGAAATTGTAAAATTGAAAGGGTGTAAAGTTGTGAAATTAATTGCTCAATCTGCCCATTGTATCCTCTTTCAATTTGTATCCGACTTACTTCTGTAGCGGACCGTTCATTGCCGCTACGCCTTCTTCTACATTGCCTTTCATCGTAACATGAGATTCTATAGGCTCGGTATTGGCAATAATGGTCACTACTTTGTTCTGCTGGCCACTTTTTCCACGGCTATTGAATTGAACACTGATTACGCCAGTAGAACCAGGAGCGATCGGTTTCTTAGGCCATTGGGGGACGGTACAACCACAAGGAGCAGTAGCATTTTGAATAATCAATGGCGTCTTGCCCGTATTGGTAAATTTGAAGGTATGGTTTACTACGTCTCCGTCCTTAATAGTTCCAAAGTCAAATTCCGTTTCCGTAAAAGCCATTAAGGGCGCATCAGGATTACTAGGTTTGGTGGTATCTGCTGTAGGAGTCGAAGCATCGGGTGTTACCGCAGAGGTGGCAGCAGTACTTTGCGATACTTGTTTACTGGTGTCTGGATTACAAGCGACTAATCCAAGAGCAAAAATGGCTGAAAAGCAAATCGAGAACGTTTCCTTCATGGCTGTATGCTTACTAAAATGTTTGAAATAAATTAATAAAATGGCTGATCAAGACCACATCGGTTTTTGAACAACTTATCTTTTCCCTTTGATTTGCCCCATCAACTCTTCTACATCGCGGAGCAAGCTTTCAGCCTTTTCCTTGGCATCATTAATCACCCTTTTGCCTTCGCTGCGGGCTTCGTTATCCTGCATTTGCTTGCCTTCTACCAGCTCGTCCAGCAATTCCCGCAACCGGGCGCGGTATTTTGCCAACCGAAACGTTAGCATATCACGGGTATTTCTTCCCTTATCTGGTGCGTATAAAATGCCTAGGGCAGCACCTGCTGTTACCCCAACGATAAAAGCCAAAAGAGTACTCGATTTTTTACTCATACTATATATTTGATTTCTGGTTACACTTTGCGATGAACAATGAACAATGAACAATAAACAGTTAACAATAATCAATGTTCATTGTTAACTGTTTATTGTTAACTGGATTTATTTATTATCAATCAAGCCGCGTCCGCTTTTGCGAATTATTCCCCGGTTCACTAGTTCAATGGCTACTACATCGAGCACACCGTTGATGAACTGCCGGCTTTTGGGCGTACTGTATAATTTTGATAGTTCAATGTATTCGTTAATCGTTACTTTAACTGGAATGCTGGAAAACGTTACCATTTCGCTGATGGCCATTTTGAGCAGAATCTTATCGATGACAGCTACCCGCTCAGCGTCCCAGTTTTGTACCTTGTCTATAATCAGTTTTTCGTACGTCTGATCGTTATCCAAGGTGTGCTGGTGTAGTTCCAGGAAAAAGTCCCGGTCATCTTCCCAGTTTTTCGACAATGTCAGTAATTCAATAGCGCTTACTGTTTCGCCTTCCTGGTCTATTGATTTAATGGTTTTGGCCAACAAGCTACGGATAATTTCTCCGTTTTCAGTCCAGTTCAAGTCCACTTCTTCAAAGTAATTTCGAAGCAATTCTTGTTTGAAAACCAGGTTTTTTAAAATATGGTTGACTATTTTCTTATCTTCTTCCGGCGATGATTCAGCCGTTTGTATGTATTCCAGGTAAACCGGATCATTTTTCAGAACTGTATTATACACGTTCCGTAATAAGCTTCCTTCCGATGCCCAGCTCAAGCCTAGGTTAAATAATTCTGTTTCTAGTGGCTTGTACTCCCTCAACGCACAAATAATTGGGTTGTTGTACAGTTTGACGTCACCAGGAAAAATGGTGTAGGCCTTCAAATACTTCTGCTGCCGACTTTCTTCTTCATTTTTAACCAGATCGGCCAGCTCAACCAGCAGCATTAGGATGAGCAGGTAATGGTCATAAATCTTTTCTACTTCCGAAAGCATCGATTTACCGGAAAGTTGCCGATCCTTCTTCACTTGCTGATGGTAGAAATTGATGGCGTTGGCTGCTGATACCAGTACTTCGGGAGAAGCATTTTCATCGGTAATAGCTGCATTGGTATTTAAGTAGTTTTCTTCGAATAAAATCGTGGCTAATTGCCGGTTGCCTTCCAGTTTTTGAATATCCTGTACCTGCATAGAGTTCAGGTCGGGTGAGAACGTTTCGGCGATGCGATCTAATGCCAGCAAATAGTTGGATTTTTCAGCCTGTTTGAAAGCATAAAGTGCTTGCATTACTTTGATTCTCAGAGACCTTCGGTTAAGCATAAAATGGTGTCAGGTAGTAATAATTTACAATTCAAATGTAGTCGCTGAATGAAGTATATTAAGCAAAGAACTTATAAATTGCGCTTAGTCGTTTACAGCCGTATAGCAATCTATTCATCATTCGTAGCCGCTTAAGGCATCCTTTTTTATGAAAAATGGCTGAACGCTGTTCGAAACGCAAATTTAAGGTTTTTCTGAATGGAATCAATCAAAAAAATGTTGACTCATTCAGGAAATATCCGACAATCTTCTAAACTTCAATGATGTGAAGGCACTCCGTTACCTCAATAAATACCTGATTAAGTATAAATACTACCTGGTTTTTGGCATCCTTTTTACCATTATTTCCAACTTGTTTGGCATCATCCCAGCGCAAATGGTGCGATATGCCTTTGACCTGGTAAAAGAAACGATTGACCTGTATTTCCTTTTCAACCAGTTTGACACGCAGGCGCAACTCTACTCGGTTTTTGCCACCAGTATCTTTTTTTATGGCATTCTGATACTAGTTATGGCTTTGCTGAAAGGTTTTTTTCTTTTTCTGGTAAGGCAAACACTCATTGTCATGTCGCGCCATATTGAGTTTGACATGAAGAATGAGATTTACGCTCATTATCAGACTTTGCCCCTGAGTTTTTATCGCCGCAACAATACGGGCGATTTGATGGCGCGTATCTCCGAAGACGTAAGCAAGGTGCGGATGTACCTTGGGCCAGCCATTATGTACGGCATGAACCTGGCTTCACTGTTTGTGATGGTCATTACCTATATGCTATCGGTGAGTGGAAAACTGACTTTGTATGTGTTGCTGCCCTTGCCTATCCTGTCGGTCAGTATCTACTTTGTCAATACGATTATTCTTAAACGGTCAGAAGAAATTCAGCAGAGCCTTTCGCGGCTGTCTACTTTTGTGCAGGAAGCTTTTTCGGGTATCCGTGTGCTGAAAGCCTTTGTCAGAGAAAAGGACTCGACCCATAATTTTACGCGCGAGAGCGATATTTATAAACAAAAGTCGCTGAATCTGGCCTTTGTCAACGCCCTTTTCTTCCCGCTCATTATGGCGTTGGTAGGCCTGAGTACTATCCTGACTGTATACGTTGGTGGCCGTGAGGTGATTGCAGGGAATTTGTCGGTAGGGAATATTGCTGAATTTATCATGTATGTGTACATGCTTACCTGGCCAGTAGCAGCCTTGGGTTGGACTACCAGCCAGGTGCAGCGGGCGGCGGCTTCGCAGGAACGGATCAATGAATTTCTGCAAACGAGTACTGATATTGTATCCGAGAAAAATATCGTTCGTGAAATTGCAGGCCATATTGAATTCAAGCACGTCCGCTTCGTATACCCCGATTCGGGGATGGTAGCCCTGCAAGATTTTTCGTGCGAAGTGCATCCAGGCCAATCCATTGCCATTTTGGGTACCACCGGTTCGGGCAAAAGCACCGCAGCGAACCTGCTCTGCCGCCTCTACGACGTAACCTCCGGTGAACTGACCATCGATGG
Organism: Bacteroidota bacterium; assembly: GCA_040385915.1. GTDB lineage: Bacteria > Bacteroidota > Bacteroidia > Cytophagales > ES-bin-26 > ES-bin-26. The sequence goes on along the minus strand of JAZKGK010000098.1, from coordinate 1,265 downwards.
TGTGCCCATCCGTGACTATAACTTATCTAGTTTACGCCAACAAATCGGCTATGTGCCGCAAGACGTATTCTTGTTTTCTGATTCTATCCGTAATAACATTGCTTTTGGTAATCCTGATTTGAGCGAAACCAAAATGGTTCAGGCGGCCAGAGATGCTGATTTGTATGAAAATATCGAGCGCTTTCCCGAAGGTTTTGACACCAAACTGGGCGAGCGGGGCATCACGCTATCGGGAGGACAAAAACAGCGGCTTTCCATTGCGCGGGCCATTGCCCGAGAACCCAAAATCCTTATTCTGGATGACTGCTTGTCGGCAGTGGATACCAAGACAGAAAATGCTATTTTAAATAGCCTCAAATCTATTATGGCCGACCGGACTTCCATCATTATCTCCCACCGCGTCTCGTCTGCCAAGCTAGCCGACCGCATCATCGTCCTGGATGATGGCCGAATGATGGAAGAAGGCACGCACGAAGTTTTGATGGAACTGAATGGCGTTTACAAAGAACTGTACGACAAGCAACTGCAAAGCGAATTGATAAATTAATGAAAGAAAAATATTGTTAATTGTTAATTGTTAATTGTTAATTGTTAATTGTTAATTGTTAATTGTTAATTGAATCATGCCTACCATTACGCTTGTTAGTGAGATTGATGCGCCTATGGAGCGTTGCTTTGACCTATCGCGAAGCATTGAATTACATACGCAGTCTACTTCAAAAACGGGCGAAAAGGCCATTGCTGATGGCATGCCATTTGGGCGAACGGAGGGCTTACTTGGCTTAGGAGAAACCGTGACCTGGGAGGCCAAACACTTGGGCATCAGACAAAGGCTCACGTCTAAAATAACCAAATATCAGTCGCCAGTCTATTTTTGCGATGAAATGCTGCGAGGTGCGTTTAAAAGCATCCATCACGAGCATCACTTCGAACAGAAAGGGAATAAGACTGTTATGACGGATGTTTTTTGCTTCGAATCTCCCTTGGGCTGGCTTGGGCAACTCTTCAATCGCTTGGTGTTGACCAACTACATGCGCCGCTTTTTACTGGAACGCAACCAGTTGATTAAAGAGGTAGCTGAATCAGAAAAATGGCAGCGATTGCTCCCGAAATGAATGATTGATCCCCACTAAATTTACTTGTCCAGATTATGCCGGCGGTAGAAATGTGCGCTCCTTATATTGACATGCACGTTACAGTCATTCCCATCCAACTCTAGTGCTCTGTCACCTTGAATCATTGGAGATGCTAGTGGTGCCACGACT
>JAZKGK010000097.1:0-2269 GCA_040385915.1 Bacteroidota bacterium | reverse complement strand
TTAGCCAATTTACAAATTCCCCTACATCTCGAAAATTAACGCAACCTGCGGTATAGTCTAGCCCATTTTTTTATCACTCCTAACCGTTCTCTATGCGATGTCTAGTATCGCTTATTTTCCCAATGTAAGAAAAAACTTTCCATTTGCCCCTCCTCTGTGGCATAGACACGGGTTATAAAATATTTTTAAATTATTTTTTAGCTACGCAAATAGACTGCGCATCAGGCAGAGACCTTTGACTCAACAAAAGAATCAAACGATGTCAAAGCTGAACCCCACCAAAAAAGAAACCTCCGTATTAGCCAGCGAACGTCTAGCTGGAGGTTTCGGAATGAAGGCGGCCCAACAGGATGCCTATGCCCTACTGCGAAGAGCGGTACTGACCTGCTTGCTGTGGGAAGACCTGGCTTATGAGTCGGGTGATTCTGGCCATATGGCCGCGTTGATTCCTCAGGTAGAACCTCAATTGGTAGCGGAATTGGCTATCGAAGCGCGACATCAGCAAAAGCTTCGGCACGTGCCTCTCTATATCGCTTCGGAAATGCTGAAATATTCCTCGCACCGGTTATGGGTAGCAGGGGTGCTATCGAGTGTGATTACCCGGGTGGATATGATGACTGACTTCCTGGCTATTTATTGGAAGCAAGGAAAGAAGCCCTTACCGGCCCAAGCCAAGAAGGGATTAGCCGAAGCATTTAACCGCTTCTCCGAATACGAATTTGCAAAGTATGACCGGAATGCGCCCATCAAATTGCGCGACGTGATGTTCCTGGTGCATCCCAAGCCTGAGGCAGGCAAAGAGGAATTGTTTCAAAGGATTGCCAACCGTACCTTGGACATTCCTGATACCTGGGAAGTGGCGGTATCCAAAGAGGGAAACAAAGCCCACGTGTGGGAACGATTGATAGCCGAGAACAAGCTGGGTGCCTTGGCCTTTTTGCGCAACCTGCGGAATATGAAACAGGCGGGCGTGAACCACCATGTCGTTCGCCAAGGATTCGGTCAGGTAAAATCGGCGATGCTGTTGCCACTCAACTTCTTCTCGGCCCTTAAAACGGCTCCGGAGTTTGAACGGGATATTGAGTCGTTGATGCTGAAAACCTATGCTTCGCTGCCCAAACTGAAAGGCTATACCCTCTTTGTGGTTGATGTGTCCGGGTCCATGCAATCGCCGGTTTCCAGTAAATCCAGCTTTTCCCGCGCCAGTGTGGCCGCGGCCATGGCGGTGTTGGCCGCTAATCAATGCGAGCAAGTGGACATTTTCGCCACGGCTGGCTCGGATACCAAACGCATCCATGCCACTCAGAAAATCGATTACCCCAGCCAAGGGTTTGGCTTGATCGCGCAGATTGAAGCAGCGACCCGGCAACTCGGGGGTGGGGGTATTTTTACCCGGCAATGCCTGGCGCACATCAAAGGACAAGTCCGCCAGCAGCCCGATCGGATCATTGTGTTTTCTGATTCGCAAGACTGTGATAGTTCCAACCAATTACCGCGGCCCTTTGGCCAATACAACTACATCGTGGATGTATCGGCCCATAAACGTGGCATTAATTACAAGGGCGTCTGGACGGCGGAAGTGAGTGGTTGGTCGGAAAAGTTCATAACCTATATTTCTTCTTTGGAAGGCCATCAGAACGCCTTCGAAGATCAAGATATTGCAGTGGTGTAGAAGAAGGGTTACTTCATTTGGGTTGACGGGGTCGCTGGTTCGAATCCAGCCTGTGTGGCTTAGGCCACTAGTAGCTCAGATGGTAGAGCACGAAAAATACCCTCTTCACTGTTCCCTGCGATGTTATTACCGTGGTGTGTGGAGGGGTTACTTCACCAATCCAACCTGCAAATGTGGGCGGCGGTCGATACCGTTTGACCGCTGGGCGGCGGACCACTCCCTGAAAAGGGATCGTCTAAAGATAGGACAGCAGACTGAAAAAGCCCCCTCTCGTGGTTCCCGGTAAATTCTTACGGTGGTGTGGGATAGAGTTACTTCTTACTGTAAATAAGCTAAACTCACTCTACCCAATGTTCCCCGTAAATTAATGGAGCCCACTTCTTCGGAGGTGGGCTTTATTGAGTAGTGTACAATGATATATCTATATTATTGTAGGTAATACCCATAAGGAAGTGGATGTATGCGCAATGTTGTTGGATTTAAAAAAGGTTGAAAAATGACTGATAAAGAGGCTATCATTAAAGCGTTTATCTCAAACTTTGTATTGAAAAACCGAAGAGAACGAAGTTCCTGGGAACTAGCCAATGCTGAAAATCG
>JAZKGK010000096.1:0-21156 GCA_040385915.1 Bacteroidota bacterium | reverse complement strand
CTTTATACTTAGCGTATAAAGGCTTCTTTTGTTATATGTAGTCACCTTCTTCTGTCCTAAAAGCATTAATGTGAAATCTTAGGATTTAGAATTAGGTTTGATCAAAAAGCCTGCTGCTGATGGTAGCAGGCTTTTTTTCTACAGTAGCCATTGTCCTATTTCCCACAAGCCCCACAAGCCAAGTAAGATAAGTAATAGCCATAGCAAGTTATTGGCTATTTCGATATTATTATTGAAGCCGTCGTCTGGAAGCATACACTAAAAAGATATTGAATAAGTTGTTCAACCCTTCTTAATACGATATGTATTACCAAAGTGACAAAGCAATATGAGTATTGTATCGTCACAGGAGGAATACAAATGAAAGAATGGCGCTTCCTACCTTTTTAATGATTGATAATAACCCCATTGACCAATTATTACTCCACCTTGGAGCACTTTCATAAGGGTCTCTATACTTATTATTAACTGTCCTGCTTTCTTACCTCAACCATAATATTGAATATTTTCTTCATTTATAACCAATCGCCGTGCATTTACTTAAACGCTGGAAAGAAGTTATCATCGGCTTAACTAACCTGTTTATATGAGTGTCACCCTTGCGTTTTTTTAGAAAAAGTTGGTTATTGACTTGAATGAGGCAGGTTGAATGCAATAAGGGTTAACCACAATACATATCTCAATAAACAAGATAGCAACTAGCGTTTCCCCTCATTCACCTTTTCTACTTATTTAGATAATAATAATATCCTTAAGACCAATTCCATCCTTTTTCCCTTTACTGCAAGAATAAAAATATTTCATACTTGCCATTGTACGCCCTTTGATCGAATCTATTTCTTGCTGACTCGCATTCCTCTCTTAATTTTTACCTTTGATCGGTAGCCAAAAACAGTTTGGGTTTTAATGAAAAAGCTTCTGCTTATGGTCTTCCATTCAAATCCATTAATTATTGGAACCATAACCCTATCTAAAGTTGATTAAAATGATTGCACTAGCCACTTATAACGCAGAGCAACTTTCTATGCGAAATGGCCTCTCTGGAAATGACTGCTGGATTGCTTATAAGGGAAATATTTATGATGTATCCGCCTCTCCTCTTTTTAAGAACGGCAAACACTTCAAACTTTATTCGGGCAGGGATCTGACTATAGAAATGCCCGATGCCCCTCACCTGGAAGATGTTTTAGATAAGTTTCAAATTGTAGGGGTTCTGGAATCAATCCATCCTCTATGCATTCATTGATAAGGACAATGGGGCATTTGCAGCCAAGAGAGGAAGAGAAAAAGGCTTATCTTAATTTATCGAGGGTAGATTTTGTAAGTGGTTTGCCTACCATTTCTATCGACACTTGATATTGGCTTAGAGACGCTTGTTGCTCTGTAGTAAGCAAAGCACTAGAGATGAGAATGATCTTTATCTTTGATTTCAGTGCGGGGGAAAGGGCATCAAACGCTTTAATAAACTGAAAACCATTCATTTGTGGCATCACGACATCGATAAAAATCATGGAGGGAACTTGATTCGTATTCTTATCAAGATCTTTTTCCAGTTGTTTCAAATAGTCTAGTGCTGTCTCGGCTTGTTCAAATACCTGAATATTTTCAGCAATATTTTCCTTCTCTAATACTTTCCGATTGAGAATAATGTCAATACGGTTATCATCAATGAGCATAACCGTAGGAACGGTAGTTTTTTCTGGCATGTCTATTCGTTGATTTAATACCGAGCAATAAATAAGACTAATTGATCTTTTTGTAGCTGTTACTTAGTAAAGCAACTCTAATAACCGAAGAATTATTCAATAAATAAGTTTACAAACGTAAATATTTTTTATATGCGAATACTGATGGTGGAGAATGAACCAGGAGCCGCTTTTCTTACGGTAAACATAATAAAAAGCTTGGGATTCGAAGTAGTGGGTACGGCAGCTACCATAGAAGAGATCATTCTTACAAAAGAATCGCTTTCGCCTGATTTAATTCTACTTGAGAGCTGGGGAGACCAGCAATCGTTGGGTATTGAATTGATACAGCCTCATGGGCTGACTATGCCTGTTATTTATCTTTCTGATCAAGCGTTAGTCATTAACGAAGCTTTTCCAATTAACCCAGCGTGGTATTTACGAAAGCCTGTCAGTAAGGAAATTCTGCGATTAACGCTTGAAATGGCTTTCCTGACCCACCAACACGAGCAGCAACTGAAAGAAAATCAGGAATTGTACCACTTGCTGACAAACAATACGAAAGCTCTTCAATTGGCCGAGGAAAAAGTGAAGCGTATTTCGCTTGAAAATAGCAAATTATCTATTTTCACTAGCACTACTAATAATGCTGTCATTATTACTGACCCTCAGGGAAGAATTGACTGGATCAACAAAGGATTTACCCAATTTAGTGAATATACGCTGGAAGATGTGAAGGGAAAGAAGCCGGGAGCTGTTTTGCAGGGAAAAGAAACCGATCCAGCTACAGTGACATTTATGCGAGAGGCATTGAAGATGCAACGAGCATTTAAAGTTGAAATCATAAATTATAGTAAAAGTGGTCAACTATACTGGCTTGATATAGAAGTACAACCTTTTTTTGATGAGCACGGAAAGTTGATCAACTTCTTGGCTTTACAGTTGAATATAACCGAACGTAAACTGTACGAAAGTGCCCTTAAAAAGGCTAAAGAAGAGGCAGAAATGGCCAACCAAGCTAAATCAGCCTTCCTTGCTACCATGAGTCACGAGATTCGCACGCCGATGAATGCGATTATTGGCCTCACGGATATGCTCCTGGATGAGCCCCTGGTACCTCGGGTTATTGATAATATCCGAACCATAAAATACTCGGCCAATAATCTGCTAAAGATCATCAACGGCATTCTGGATTTTTCCAAAATTGAATCGGGCATGTTTACTTTCGAAGCGCTTGAATTTGACCTGTCTACTTTGATTGAGAATTTAAATAATCTTTTTGCTTCTAAAGTTACCGAAAAGGCCATCCAGATGCACTTTTCTTTGCCTACGGAAGTGCCTGCTATTTTGATTGGAGACCCCTACAGGCTCAATCAAATCTTGCTGAATTTATTATCCAATGCCCTTAAGTTTACACAGGAAGGCTCGATTGAGCTTTCCATTTCCCCTCTTAGCAACGACAAAGCCGACATAGTTTTATTATTTGAAGTAAAAGACACGGGCATTGGCATTGATGCAAATAAACTGGACAGCATTTTCAGTAGCTTCTCTCAAGCATACGCCCACACGACCAGGCAATTTGGCGGAACAGGATTAGGCTTGTCCATTACCAAAAACCTGGTAGAAATGCAGGGCGGTAGTATAAAAGTAGCCAGCCAACTTGGCAAGGGAAGCCTGTTCTCCTTTCAATTACCCTTCAAAATCAGTGAAAAAAAGACGTTAACCTCGCCAATTATCGCTGTTGAGGAGGCCAATGACTTGACTGGCATTTCGGTATTACTAGTAGAAGACAATGCCGTGAACCGGATGCTGAATGAACAGTTATTTAAAAAATGGAATGCCAATTTTCAGTGCGCAAGCGATGGTTTGCAAGCATTAGATTGGTTGGGCAAGCAAGCGTTCAATATAGTAATTATGGACTTGCAAATGCCCAACTTGAATGGCTATGAAACAGCGCAACTCATTCGGAATGCCCCAAAAACGGCTATAGATAATCGACAAATACCTATTATTGCTCTCACTGCCAATGCGTTTGAACATTCTAGACAAGAAGCGATGGCAGCTGGGATGAATGATTTTATCAGTAAACCCTTTCAGAAAGATCATTTGCTACAAACCATCTTTACCCAATTAGGAATTAAAAAAAATAGCGAAACTCACCAATCAAGTACTGATTCAGAAGAGGTAATGCTGCCCGTATCTCAGGGAATTAATCTAAGCATTATTAAAGAAATTGTTGGAGAAGATCACCAAGCGCTATTATCTGTGCTCCAAGAGTTTACTGATACAACTCAGCTGGACATGGACATAATAGTGCAAGCCTATGCCAATAATGACTTGCAGACAGTGGCTGATGTTGCCCATAAGCTCCGATCTGCCTTCCGTTACTTTGGGGCTGATCAGGTAGAAAAACTACTAGAGGAATTGGAATTAATTGCCCGAAAAATTGTGGCCGAGCAAAACGCTGCTTGGCACGCAACTGAACAATCTACGCTACAACCTTTAATTGCTAACATACTTTCTTCCAACAAGTTAATCTTAAATGAAGTAGAACGCATACTGGAGAACAAAAATAATTAACGCCATTTACTTGCGTTCTCAGACCAAAGCAATTGCATTTATGTAAGGTAATTTTAGGCTAAAAAAAGAACGATCATGTATAGCTAGCCGAAGAAACATCCATTCTTATAAGCGATTGCTTTAATTCCTGCCCAATTTCAACATTTCACCACCTCCTTTCAAGATCAGTCTAAAATAATTTTCTTCTCTCTTTTATAGAGCCTACTTCATTAATATGCCTTTCTGAATCATTTCAGCAGAAAAGAAATCCTTCCAGGCTTAATAGGGTTAACTCCTATCCAGTAATTTCCTTATAAAGCGTTACGAAGTAAGATAAGACCTATTTATAAGCTGTAGTTACAGAATTGTAATATTAGCTTTATACCCTGTATTTGAACAAAATATGATTTTACAGAACGTATTTCCAGACGTTGCAGCAGAGCGTAGTTGAAAGGCATTGGAATAAGGGTTCTAGGGGAAAGCAAGTATTTATAAATAGCCCATGTTCACACCATTTTCAAACCGCATTTGCCTCACTTCGATCATTCAGCACAATGACATGTACATGACTACCTACTTTACACGCAACAATCTTGCTTTTAACATTTATTCATAAACATTATAAGCCCCCTCATGTCAGCACCTGTCACTCCTTCAAACCCCAAGCGTAAGTCGCAAAAGAACGATTCTGAGCCAATTGAGAAAAATGCGTTGACGAATCTCCCTTCTATCAATCAGGAAACTGTTGAACTCTTGAATAAAAGAGTGGAACAATTCCAGTCAATGGAAAAAGAGCTTCGTAGTAAAATGAAAGAATTAACTATTGCCAACGAAGCAATGGCTAAAAAGACTACGGATTTACATGGCTTGACTGAGGCATTGAATAATTCAGCCATTGTTTCGGAAGTAGATCTGCAAGGCAACATCATTTTTGTAAACGAAGCATTCTGCCGTACTTCCCAATACAGTCGATCAGAATTGATTGGTCAAAAGCAGCGCATTGTCCGCCATGCAGATATGCCCACTAAACTCTTTGACGACTTGTGGGCTAATATTACCAAGGGAAAAGTATGGAGAGGGGAAATACAAAACCGAGCCAAAGACAGTTCTTACTACTGGGTAGATGTAACCATCACTCCTGTACTGGGGGACAATGGCAAACCTATCAAATACATCGGCGTATGTTTTGACATTACGGCCCAAAAAGAGCAGGACGAAGCCATAAACAAAGCCCTGAAAGAAGCGCAGCAGCAGCAAGAGGCAATTTCATACAATGAAGAGGAATTGCGTCAGAACCTAGAGGAAATGGCGACGACTCAAGAGGAGATGTCACGCAAAGAGATGGAGCTGGTGGGGCAAAATGCAGCGCTCAACAATGCTGCCATCGTCTCGGAAGTAGACTTACAAGGCAATATCCTCTTTGTGAATGATGAATTCTGCCGGCTCGCTAAATATACCCGTGAGGAGTTACTTGGTCAAAAGCAGAGTATTGTCCGCCATCCGGATATGCCCGCTGCTGTCTTCGAAGACTTGTGGGGAACAATTACCAAAGGCAAAGTTTGGAAGGGTCAAGTAAAAAATCGCTCTAAAGACGGATCCCACTACTGGGTAGAAGCCACCATTACCCCAGTGATAGGTTCTAATAGCAAACCCATCAAATACATCGGCGTACGTTTCGACATTACTGCCCAAAAAGAGCAAGAAGAAGCCATTAACAAAGCCCTGAAAGAAGCACAGGAACAGCAAGAGCAAATTGCGGCTAATGAGGAAGAATTGCGTCAGAACATGGAGGAGATGGCAACAACGCAGGAAGAGATGGCACGCAAAGAACTCGAAATGAACGGACAGTTTACTGCCATCGATTCTACCTCCGCATACATTGAGTTCAATATGGATGGTACAGTACGACAAGCCAATATGCTATTCTTATTGGCCATGAAGTACCCATTTGAAGAAATTCGAGGGCAGCACCATCAAATATTCGTTGATAAAAAAGAAGCGCTTTCCCCGGCCTATACCTCTTTCTGGAATAACCTCAGGGCGGGTATTGCCCAAGTGGGAGAGTTTAAGAGAATTGCTAAAGATGGCTCGGAGATTTGGTTTACCGCCAACTATACTCCCGTACTAAACCTAGCAGGCAAACCTATTAAAGTAATTACGCTGGCAACTAATACAACCGTTCAAAAACTTCGTAATGCGGATTTTGAAGGCCAGCTAGAGGCAATTTCCAAATCTAACGCCATTATCGAATTTAATCTGGATGGCACAGTCATGAAGGCGAATGAGATTTTTCTACACTTGCTGGGCTATGAGTTAGCCGAAATCCAGGGACAGCATCATCAGTTGTTTTGTGAGAGAGAATACGTTAATTCTCCAGCGTATAAAAGTTTTTGGGAAAAGCTGAACCAAGGTGAATTTGTAGCCAATACGTTTACACGAATAGGTAAAAATGGTAAGAAGATATTTATTCAAGCCTCTTATAATCCCATTTTCGATCTGAATGGCAAACCCTTCAAAGTAGTCAAATACGCCACTGACATTACGGCGGCTACTGTAGCACAAAAAGTAAATGAACAAGGGTTTCAGCAGGTTGTCCTCTTTATCAATGAGATGGTGGCGGGCAATTTCAACGCGCAAATGCAGTTGGAAGGCCTTGCCCTGGAAAAGGATCTACACAAGGTTACCAGCGATCTGTATTTGCTCAGAGATACCTTAAAAGATGTCATTAATGGGGTAAATAATGTGGTGAAAGCGGCTGGTCAGGAAGGTAATTTAAGGGCAAGGTTTAATATCAACACCGCCACCGGTGAGTGGAAGGGCCTGGGTGATGCACTCAATTCCTTATTAATCAATGTTTCCGACCCCATACTGGAAATCAACCGCCTGATTACGGCCTTATCGATGGGCGATTTAACTAATCGTTTTGAAATGCAAGCCAACGGCGATATTAAGGATATGGCCAATGCCCTCAACATTGCGATGGGTAACCTTAATAAATTGATGCGGCACATTGAGAGCAATGCCCTGACCATCGCCTCTTCTTCTACGCAGATGCTGGAAAAAGCTGAAAGTATGAAGAGCACTACGGCAGAAGTCTCTTCCTCTATTTCCCAAATGGCGGAGGGAGCGCAAGAACAAGCTTCCAGAATTGACGAATCATCCAAACTGGTCGAAGGCATTCTTAAGTCAGCGAATGAAACGGGCAGCAAAGCTGAGGTGATTAACAGCGCCGCAGAACGGGGACAAAGGACTTGCCAAGACGGATTGAAGATTATTCGTAAGGTAGTGAACAACATGAGTGAAATTACTAACTCGGCTGACATTACGTCTAATTCAATTGAAGTATTGACCAACCGCTCGGAGGAAATATCCCGCACCCTTCGTGTCATCACTGATATTGCCTCTCAAACTAACTTACTGGCCTTAAATGCGGCTATTGAAGCGGCTCGGGCCGGTGATGCAGGAAGAGGTTTTGCCGTGGTAGCGGAAGAAATCAGGAAACTGGCTGAAGATTCAAGGAAGTCGGCAGTAGATATTGAAAAGGTGATTAAAGACGTGCAGAAAGACACCAATTCGGCAACCAAAGCCATTGACAAGATGAAAGAGAGTGTCGTAAGCGGAACCACTGCCACGAAGGAAGCGGAAGAAGCATTTGAAAGCATCAATTCTTCTAGCAACGAAACGCTCACCTTATCCAAACAAGTGCTGGAAGCCACCAAAGAGCAAAAGGATTCTATCAGCGTGGTGGTAAAGAACATCGAAAAGATCGTAGTGGTATCCGAAGAAACCGCTACTGGCACCCACGAAATCGCCAGTTCATCCCAGGCGTTAAGCAAGTCGATGACTGAGGTATCGGATACGGGCAAAAACTTATCTGATGTAGCCAAGCAACTAAAAGATAGCATTACTCAATTTAAACTTAGCTAAACATGGCAGATCAGGTAATAAGCCCGGCGAGCAATACGACCGATCCGGCTATGGCTACTATTGATGCCAAAGAAAATGCCAAAGAGACAGGCAACCAGCAACTCATTGTATTCCGACTGGGCGGGGAAGAATACGGCGTTTCTATTAAGCAGGTAAAAGAAATTGTTATTATGCCGCCGGTGGCGCGCATTCCCCTTACCCCGCCTTATGTAAAGGGCGTGGCCAATGTCCGTGGAAACATTTTAGCGATTATCGACCTAGCCGAAAAATTTGGTTTCGCCGCTGACGCTGAGCCCACAGCGGACTCGAAGCCCAGCTACATTCTGGTGATGGAAAGCGAAAACCTAAAGATGGGAATTATGGTCAAAGAAGTGCCTAGCACGCTGAGTGTAAACAGCGACCAGATCGATTACTCTCCCAGCATCATTCACGATAGTAGCATTGAAAGTAATTATATCAAAGGGATTGTTCGCGCGGGTAGCCGGTTAATTATTCTGATTGATATGTATAAAGTGGTATCCAAAGAAGCACTGCAATCAGTAGTGCCAAACAAAATTTAAATTCATTGATATGAGCAAAAAAGTATTAGTGGTAGATGACTCTCTTTATATGAGAACACTCATCAAAGATGCCCTTTCGGGTGTGGGTTACGAAATAGTCGGCATGGCAGCCAATGGCGAATCAGCTATTGACATGGCTTTCGATCTTCAGCCCGACATTATCACGCTCGACAATATTCTTCCCGATATGTTGGGCATTGATGTGTTGAAAGTGCTTAAAGAAGAAGAGCTACGGTCAAAGGTAGTGATGATCAGCGCCGTTGGCCAGCAATCTGTCATTGATGAGGGTATGCGGCTGGGTGCCAGCGATTACCTAGTAAAGCCTTTCACCAGTGAGCAACTCATTGGAATAATCAACAAAATGTAGGCATTAGCCATTAGCAGTTAGGTTCTTAGCCATTAGGTATTGGGGAGGGTAACTTTTTTGATCTACAAATGACTTGTTTTGAATATACAATTTCACCTACTATAAAATCCTAATAGCTAACTACTAACAACCTAACCCCTTATGATCAATTTGCTTCTGGTAGACGATTCGAGCTTTATGCGGTTGGTATTGGCTGATATGCTGGAGAGTAGTAGCCAGATAAAGGTCATTGCTACGGCAGAAAATGGCAAGGAAGCCCATGAGAAAACGCTGTCTTACAAGCCAGATGTGGTTTTGCTCGATCTGATTATGAAGGATTATGACGGCTTGTACGCAGTAAAACAAATTATGAGTCACTGCCCAACCCCCATTATCATCTTAAGTTCATTGGGCAATACCAACACAGCAGCAGTATTTGAAGCGATAGAAGCAGGAGCCTATGATTTTATGAATAAGCCTTATAGCGAAATGAGTGCCCGTATTCGGGATTTAGAAGCACCATTGCTTGCTAAGATAAGGCAGGCATCGGTTGCCGATCGTAGTCGGTTATTGCAGCACAAAGCCAGTAGAAACTCCAATCCCCACACGTTCGATAGCCATCTCAGCTACGACATCCTGGCCATTGGCGCTTCTACGGGCGGCACAGGAGCGATTGAGGAAATTCTAAAACGTTTACCCAGCAATTTTCCCATTCCTATTGTGATTGCCCAACACATGCCCGCTGACTATGTGCCGCTGTTTGCTAAGCGCCTCGACGATATGTTGCCCCTGACGGTGAAAGTAATCCAGCAGGGCGAAAAGTTAAGGAAAGGAACCGTCTACATTGCGCCAGGCAACCAAAACACCCAACTCGTGTCAGAAGGCACCAAAGATTCGGTAAGGCTTGATTTTACGGATAATAAATTCCAGGAATTTAATCATCCTTCTGTGGATTGCCTGATGCACTCAGTAGCGGAAGTATATGGGAACAGAGCCATTGCCATTATTCTCACGGGCATGGGCAAAGATGGCACCACGGGCATGAAAGCAATCTTTCAAAAAAAGGCTCTGACCATTGCTCAAAATGAAAAAACGTGCGTGGTATTTGGCATGCCCAAATCCGCGATCGAAAAGGGTGCCATTCAACACGTATTGCCGCTACAAGAAATACCTGGATTTGTAGTCAGTTGCTTATCCTAAAGGGAAATGGTTGAGGAGCGAACCGATGCATTTCACGTTCAAATGGAAACGAAATGAAATCAAAAGAAGAGGAATTTAAAGAATTGTTTTTGGCCGAAGCCCAGGAAAATCAACAGGAACTGGAAAAGCTATTTACAGAACTGGAGAAAAACCATACCAGCAAACGTGCCATTGAAGCAATTTTTCGCATTACCCATACCCTGAAAGCCAATGCTGCCGGAATGGGATACGACGAAATAGCCACCATGGCGCATTTGCTGGAAGACGTATTCAGCGCCATTAAGCATAATCGGCTGACAATCTCTTCCGAACTCTTCAATGACCTGTTTAGAACCAATGATATTCTTGGTTCCATGATTCAGAGAATTCAGCATCCTGATGGACCGAAAATCAAGTACCGGGGCATAAAGACAAAACTGGAAGTTCTGCTCCAACAACTCAAAGAGCCAGAGACCTCTATGTCTGCAACCAGCCAGCCCAATAAAGAAATTCCCCTTGAAAGGAACGAAATACATCTATCACCAAGCCCAGCAATACCGGCGTCAGTATCCATTCCAGACCTTGGCAGTGGCTTCAACGGCCAGTCCAATCCGGCTTTAATGGCCGAAATGGACACATTGGTGCTAGAAGAGGAACCGAATGAGCCCTGGCATGTGGCCAACGGAATGGAGGAAAGCAAAATAACCATTTCCGAAAACATCCATATTCCAGTTCGCAAACTGGATGATTTGATGAACCTGGTAGGTGAGCTCATTATTGAGAAAGATCGGGTAATTGCTTTAAGTCTGGACAACAATAGAAAAGCCAATGATTATGCCCGGCTACAGCGCATTACTTCCGAACTGCAATATTCAGTAATGGATGTGCGCCTGGTTCAGGTGGCCGTTTTATTTAACAAATTCCACCGCATTGTCCGCGATGTGGCTACGCTGGAAGGCAAACAGGTGAACCTTGTATTGGAAGGAACGGAAAACGAAATTGACCGCAATGTGCTGCAAATTATCAGCGACTCACTTATCCATTTGGTGCGCAATTCTGTTAGCCATGGCATTGAAACCGAACACGACCGAGTAAAAGCCAAAAAACCATCCGTTGGCACTGTTCGGCTCTCGGCCCGGAGTGAAAAGGAAGAGGTAATTATCGATGTTTCGGATGACGGAAAAGGCATAAACCCAGTAGTGATTCGCCGGAAAGCAGTAGAAAAAGGCTTAATTACCGAACAGATTGCAAAAAGCCTGAGCGATGAGGATATCATTCAGCTCATTTTCGAACCGGGCTTCTCTAGCGTAGAGCAAGTGACTGCCGTTTCTGGCCGAGGCGTAGGCATGGATGTGGTAAAAAAAGCCATCGATTCCATTGGAGGACGCATTAATGTGCATTCCATCGTCAATGAAGGCACTACGATCAGTCTGTCTCTGCCTTCTTCTATGGCAGTAAAAAATGCCCTTTTATTTGAATTGGGAGCCGGAGATTTTGCTATTCCGCTGGTATATACCGATGCCGTTATTTCCCTGTATCGAAAAGATATTCATAAGGTGGGAAGTGGGTTACTAGCCAAACACCTGAAAAAAAATATTTCCATCGTTTTTCTCAATGATTTATTTAGCCTGGAAAACAACCAATCAATCATTGGAGAAAACACCTTGCAGCAATCTTTTGACCGGGTAACGGACGAGGAGAAACTGTACGTTATCGTAGTGTCTTATAACAACCGGGAAGTTGGCTTTGTGGTAGACAAATTACTTCAGCAAAAAGAAATTGTAGAAAAACCACTGGGACAGTTTTTTGAAGAAGTAAAGTTTGTAAGTGGAGCAACCATCATGGGGAATGGCAAGGTATGCCTTGTACTCGATGCGCCTTCTATTATGAACTTCCTTTTTCGAAACGTCAAATTAAATAAATCCTGATTCTATAACACCGTTCCACATATCCATTAAATAACCAGTCTATGTCCTTGTTATCGTCTTACGAATTAGATATAACCAAAGAGTTGATGAGTATTGCGTTGGCCAACGCAGCAGATTCCTTTTCGAAGATGGCCAACGAAAGAGTGCTGATCCGTGATTATGATTTACAAATACTGGAAAAAACGCATTGGGACAATCAACTACTCAATGCCAATGATACAGATTGGTACGTGCTGACTACAGATGTTATTGGGAAGTTGGCCGGCAAAAGCTATTTATTACTCAACCACAGCGATGCCGAAAAAATCTTCCATATTTTCACTCCTTCGCAAGCAGAAATCCAGTTAGGCCAACTAACTGTCTTACAAGAAGCGGTCTTGCTGGAGCTAGATAACATCGTTACTGCTGCCATGGTAACGCAACTATCCAATTTTTTAAGCCTCACAATCTATGGTGATGTGCCTAACCTCAGGTATTTAAACAGAGACCTGACACTCAACTACCTAAAAAGTAATGTCGAACAGTATGACGTCATTATCAATGTGCGCGCTCGGTTTCAATCTTATGAAACGAACATGTCGCCTTCGTTCATCTGTTTTTTCAAAAGTGAATTTTTGGTTGCTATCCAGCAAATGATTGCTGCCAGGAGCCACCTGAGTCTACTTAAGAGATAAGTGTTTATACAATTGAATCTTGTGTTTTTCAATAGCTTACGAACTTAAAATGTCCAATTATTTTTGCTCATCTGCCTAACAAGCAGCAAAATTCAGTTAGCCGTGCAACAATCCGATCTTAGCCTTCCATTGCCTGAAAAAACTATTGAAAATAATTTTTTAGTTTTTACACCATTGATCAAAATTTACCTGAGCATATTTATACTCATCGGGTTGATTCTGTGTCAATACGGGTATTTTCTGCTAGTACCCATCAGGAACGGGTATGTGTCAACGGTTTTGCTGATTTTAACCTTAGCCGCCATTTTTGTCCTGTTCCGTCTCTTTTCTAAGGATTGGCTCAAACCCCTGGGTCAATTAGTAACAGTAGCCCGCGGCCTTTCCAATAGTGAGTCTGCAACCCATACTCACGCAAGCGAACTGGAAGAATTGTCGCAGCAATTAACCACCCTCTCAAGCCAGCTAGCAGATGCGACCATATTTGCCCAAGAAATTGGGGAAGGCAAGTACCAAATTCAACTACAAACGCTATGCTCCAACGAGGGATTAGGCAAAGCCTTATCTGATATGCGGTATCAGCTGCAAAGTGTGGCGGAGGCGGAAAGCAAGCGTAGCTGGACGGTAAATGGTATAGCTAAATTCAGCGAAATCCTGCGCGAACAACAGCAATCCTCGCTAGCCGATTTGTCTGATGCTTACATCAGTCATTTAGTTAAGTACCTAAACTCCAATCAGGGCGGTATTTATTTAGTCAATGACGAAGTTCCAACAGCCCCTTTTCTTGAATTGATTTCTTTTTATGCGTACGAAAGAAAGAAATACGAGCAGAAAAGCATTCAATTTGGTCAAGGCTTGGTGGGACAATGTTTTCTGGAACAAGAAGCCATTTATATGACTAAAGTACCCGAAGGGTATGTGAAAGTGACTTCGGGCTTGGGTGAAGCCACGCCCCGAAACCTGTTGCTTGTTCCTGTTAAAGCCAATGGAAAAGTACACGGAGTTATTGAAATTGCCTCTTTTTATCCTATTGAACTGCACCAGATCAAATTTGCAGAAACCATCGGTGAAGATTTTGCATCGGTTATTACGGGTGTAAAAATCAACTCGCATACCCAGCAACTGCTAGCCGAATCAAGACACATAGCCAACGAACTCCGCGATAAAGAGGAAGTACTCAGGCAAAATACCGAAGAATTGGTTTCTACCCAGGAAGAATTGGCGCAGAAGGTCGTGGAGATAGAAAAAGAATCGGTGCTCACTACGTCTATTGTCGATGCCATCAACAAAACCAATGCCTCTTTGGAGTTAGATATGGAAGGCCGCATTATTGGCGTAAATGATATTTACTTAAGCCTGATGGAATATACGAAAGACGAAATCATCGGCAAAATGGAGAAAAACCTGGTGGCCGAAGATGAATTGATCAGCAATCGATACGATATGATGTGGAACAGTATCAAAACAGGTGCTTTCAATTCGGGCGAATACCGCCGCGTAAGTAAGAGCGGGCGGGAACTTTGGTTAACCGGTACATATAGCCCCATTTTCGATATTAATGGTGAACCTTATAAAATTATTCAGTTTGCTCAATTTAGCACCGAACAGAAGGAAAAAGAACTGGAGCTAAGCAGTAAAATCCATGCGATCAATCAATGCATTCCCATGATTGAGGTCAATTTGCAAGGAATAGTCATTACAGCGAATTCTTTCTTTATGAGCGAATTTGGTTTTAAGCGCCAGGATATTCGAAATAAGGAGTTGACCAGCCTGCTCGATCCGAAATTTATCGCCTCCGAAGACTATGCCGAAATATGGCGTTCCATTCACACGGGTGATGTCATTACCCGCCCAATAAATTTCAAGACTAAGTTAGGGGAAGATCGGTACTTTATCAGCAATTTCAGTCCCACCAAAAACCTATCTGGTCAGGTACACAAAATCCTGCTCGCCCTTATCGACATTACCGAACAACACCGCCTGAAAGAGCACCTTAAACTGCTGCTGACAGATGAAAAACGAAAAAATGCCCTTCTGGAAATGCAGGCTGAGACAACAGATGAGTTTGTGGAAAAATTTGGTGACATCGTGCTGCAACTGGAAGAAAACCAAGACCAAGCAGCGATAGACGAGCTATTAAAGAATAAGAACATTCCCATCCTGGAGGTGGATCAACAAGGCAAAATAATGTTGATGAATAATGCCGTACTTAAAATTTTGGGGTTTGAAGGCATTGAACTGATGGGTAGTAAGATCCATGAACTCATCCACTTTACTAGTGAGGATGAAGTACAGCATTTCCGAAAAATGCTTATTACACCCAAATTAACCCAGATGAAAATCAGGTTTAAAATCAAGCCCGATGAGATAATTACCTTTAATATATTCATTAATCCCCGCTTTAACTTCAATCAAAAGTCAGACTACTTCACTATGCTGCTGCTGATGATGAATGTAGAACCCGAACTAAAAAGCTAGCCTGCATGACTATTAGTGATGAAGAACTAAGTTCGATTAATAGAGCCATTCATACGCGATATGGAATGGATTTCAGCAACTACGAGCCTCTATCGTTCAAGCGGCGAGTGGCTCGGATAATTGATAAGTATGAACTGGAATCTTCCTTGGGCTTATGGCGAAAACTGATCAACGACAAAGATTTTATCTTTATTTTCATTGATGAAATTACCGTAGGTTTAACAGAAATGTTCCGCAACAGCAACTTTTGGATTAAGCTGCGAAAAGATATTTTACCCGACTTACAAGAGAAAGATCATTTCTCTGTGTGGCATGCAGGTTGTTCTACCGGAGAAGAAGTCTATTCTATGGGAATCATGCTCTCGGAAGAGAACATGCTGCAAAAGGCGAAATTAGTAGCCACCGACTTGAATAGCCAATCGGTAAAAGCAGCACAGGAAGGCATATTTTCCGATTACTACATCAAAACCTACCATGCTAACTACACAACTGCTGGGGGTAAAAAAGCGCTCACTGACTACTATACAACCGTAGAAGGCAATATGCACTTCAATCGGCTAGATAACAGCAATTTTCATTTCTATCAACATAACCTGGTCAAAGATGGAATGAACCAACAATTCGACGTCATCTTTTGTCGAAACGTTATGATTTACTTCGATGAAGTATTGAAAATGAAAGCCTTGCGCTTGTTTTACGACTCCCTGAAAGACGATGGCTACTTTATCATCGGCTATTATGATGCTTTACCGAATGATTACCGGCAGTTTTTTGAATTGGAAGATCCAACCACCAAAATTTTCAGAAAAAATCCGGTTTTGCATTTGGCTGATTAGCCCCACTCATGTAAAGATTCCTCAGCAAACCGCATTTGTATCCTCTTTGTAAGCAGAAAAGGGGACTGATGCATCTATCCTGCCTAGCTATTTTCAACAAATAATGCCCCATTACCTATACTGGCAACCGCCTGTCTGGCCATATTAGCCAAGTGTTGTGGGCAAAACCATTGAATAATGCTGTATTGTACCTTAAGTACCTTAATTGTTAGCTATCTTCAGCGCCCGAAAGCCAGTATTTTCGTAGTTTTGCAGCATAATTTATTTCCCTCTGCTTTTGAAAGTCAAAGAGTTTTTAAAGCTATATCAGGAAGACAGCCTGATTCAAACCATCGCCGGTCAAATCCGGCAAGCTTCTCCGCATAGAGTACAACTGAAGGGATTGATCGGGAGTTTGGATGCGGTAATTTCAGCAGCCATTTATGAAATTCACCCCCAAAGCTGCCTATTCATCTTGCACGACAAAGAGGAAGCGGCTTATTTTCAAAACGATTTACAAAACCTGCTGAGCGATCAGGATGTCATGCTGTTCCCGGCGTCTTATAAAAAGCCATATCAGTTTGAGGAGACCGAAAATGCCAATGTACTGATGCGGGCAGAAGTCCTTAACAAGCTCAACCAAAAGAATACTTCTCCTGCTCTTATCGTCACTTATCCCGAAGCCCTGAATGAAAAGGTAATCAATAAACGATCCTTGCGAGAGAATACTTTTTCGGCTGGCGTAGGAGAGAAGGTAGATAGCAACTTCCTAAGTGAGTTGCTGATGACCTACGAATTCGAGAAAACGGACTTTGTCTACGAAGCGGGTCAGTTTTCAGTGCGCGGCGGCATCATTGATATATTTTCCTATGCCAATGATCACCCGTACCGGATCGAGCTGTTTGGCGATGAAATTGAAAGCATTCGGACGTTCAATCCACTCAACCAGCTTTCTATTGGAGCAGTCAAGCAATTCTCCATCGTCCCCAATGTGCAGACCAAGCTCCTGTACGAAACAAGGGAAGAATTTTTGAATTTCTTCCCTGATGACACATTGCTGTGGATTAAAGATATTGACCTCACACTGGATGTAATACAGAAGTATTATGAAAAAGTGGAGCAGAGTTTTCAAACAATTTTGGAGCAAAGTGGTAACTCACACGTCATCACCAGCCCAGAGGAATTGTTTGAGACGCGGAAAGCATTCCTGGAGAAAATTAAGCAATTCACAACCATTGAATTCGGCAAGCGGTTTTATTTCAAGAACCAGGAAAAACTAGTATATCAGTCCCGTCCCCAGCCTTCCTTCAACAAGGATTTCAATCGGCTTATCGAGAACCTGCAAGACAATCAGACCCACGGCATTACCAATGTGATTGTCGCTGACTCGCTCAAGCAAATCGAACGCTTGAATACCATCTTCGATGAGTTGAACCCTTATGTGAAGTTCCAGCCGTTGGGTATTGCTTTTCGCGAAGGCTTCATTGACGATCAAGTCAATATGGCTTGTTATACCGATCACCAGATCTTCGACCGGTTTCATCAATACAAAGCCCGGCAAAAGTTTGCTAAGTCTAAAGCACTTACCCTACAGGAACTGAGAAGTTTACATCCTGGCGATTATGTCACCCATATTGATTACGGTGTTGGAAGGTTCGCAGGGCTAGAAAAAGTGGAGGTAAACGGCCGCCAACAAGAAGCTATCCGGCTGGTTTACCGCGATGACGATTTACTATATGTCAGCATTCTGTCTCTGCACAAGATTGCCAAGTATAGTGGTAAAGAAGGTGGCCCTCCGCAAATGAGCAAGTTGGGCTCCCCTGACTGGGAAAACAAAAAATCTAGGGCCAAAAAGCAGGTCAAAGATATTGCCAAAGAGCTTATTTCGCTGTATGCTAAACGTCGGGCTGCACCTGGCTTTGCCTTTTCAGAAGATGGCTTTATGCAAGCCGAATTAGAATCCTCTTTTATTTACGAAGATACCCCCGACCAAGCCAAAGCTACTGCCGATGTAAAGGTAGATATGGAACAAGCGCATCCCATGGATCGGCTCGTTTGTGGCGACGTTGGTTTTGGCAAAACGGAGGTAGCCATTCGAGCTGCATTTAAGTCAGTCACTGATAGCAAGCAGGTCGCCATTCTGGTACCTACGACCATTCTGGCCATGCAGCATTATAAAACGTTTAAAGAACGGCTAGAAAGATTTCCTTGTAAAGTAGAATACATTAACCGGTTCAAAACTACCCAGCAGATTAAAGAAACCTTGCAACGCGTAGAAAAAGGAGAAACGGATATTCTTATCGGTACTCATCGCATTGTCAGCAAGGATGTTAAGTTCAAAAACTTAGGTCTGATGATTGTAGATGAAGAGCAAAAATTTGGCGTAAAAACAAAAGAACGGCTGAAAGAAATGCGCATCAATGTGGATGCACTTACCCTGACTGCTACCCCCATTCCGCGTACACTGCACTTCTCATTGATGGGCGCCCGCGATTTATCGGTCATTGCTACACCGCCACCCAACCGCCAGCCAGTTACAACTGAATTACATATTTTTGATGAGGTAATGATACGCGATGCGGTCAGTTTTGAACTCCGCCGCAGTGGACAAGTCTTTTTTGTTCATAATCGGATAGAAGACATCACTGAAATCGGAAACACTATCCTTCGCTTGGTTCCTGATGCCCGCATTGGCATTGCCCATGGTCAAATGGATGGACCCAAGCTGGAAAAAGTGATGATGAAATTTATTGAAGGAGAATACGATGTGCTGGTTTCAACGAATATTATCGAATCAGGATTAGATATTCCCAATGCTAACACCATCATTATCAACCGAGCACATATGTTTGGCCTTTCCGACTTGCATCAGATGCGGGGTAGGGTAGGGCGCTCTAACAAAAAAGCCTACTGCTATTTACTAACTCCCCCCACCACTTTGCTATCAAGCGATGCCCGTAAGCGTTTGAGCACCTTAGAAGAATTTACTGACTTAGGCGATGGCTTTAAAGTAGCCATGCGGGATCTGGATATTCGAGGAGCCGGTAATTTGCTAGGCTCCGAGCAAAGCGGTTTCATCTCCGATTTGGGCTTCGATATGTACCATAAAATTCTAGATGAGGCCGTTCAGGAATTAAAAGAGAATGAGTTCAAAGAGCTATTTCAAAAAGAAATTTCAGTAAAAGCACTGGTATCGGATTGCGCTATTGAAACCGACCTGCAAATTCTTATTCCTGAACAGTACATTTCTAGTGTTTCTGAGCGTCTAAGCCTTTATTCTAAGCTAGACAATATCAAGGATAAAGCCGCGTTAGATAAATTCAAAAGTACACTGATAGACCGTTTTGGCCCTCTTCCTGCGGAAGTGCTGAACCTTATTGAAACAGTGAAACTCCGTTGGAAAGCCGAAGAGATTGGTTTTGAAAAGCTGACGCTAAAAAATGATATATTGAAAGGCTATTTTGTTTCAGGTGCCAACGAGGCTTACTTTAAGTCCGAAAAGTTTGGTAACGTATTACAGTATTTGCAGAAAAACCCGAAAAACTGTGTACTCAAAGAAACCAAAGGTAAACTATTGATTATTTTTGATAGTATCCGCTCCATTCAACAATCGATTGAAATACTTGAGGCTGTAATAGGCTAGCTTGTATCCGTACTCACTATTAATTCGGAATGAATATTACATACATTCTATTTGAAAAGACTCTTGATTTATTTTTCAATTTCATTCCCCCAATTTTAGGCTTTAAATTGATAGATTTGTTTGTACGTCTTATTTAAGTGTATTCACTAAATCTTACTATAGTAGTTTCGTTCAAAGCAATTCCAAATCGTTGCATCTATTATTCATTAAACAGGTTATGAAAAAAACGTTTAAACTTTTCAAAAAGGCATTGCTCTTGCTTGGCATAGTTGCTTCGGTGACTGCCTGTAAAAAAAGCAGTAACCCTACTGCCGAAAATCCAGGCAACGAAAGTACCGCAACTGGTATGGAATACAATGCTGATGACGGTTTCCAGGTAGCTGATTTCAAAGGCCAACCCGATGCACCCAATATGGTATTTATTGAGGGTGGTCGTTTTGTAATGGGTTCACTGGAAGAAGATGTAATGAGTTCTCGCGATAACGTCGAAAGAACGATTAGTATCCAGTCTTTTTACATGGATGAAACTGAAATCGGTAATATTCACTGGCTAGAGTATTTATTTCATGTACAGAAAGACTCTTCTGAAGAATTTTTCCAGTCTGCTCTACCCGATACGACCGTTTGGGCAAGCGAACTTGCCTTTAATGACTCTTATGTAGACCATTATCTGCGTTATCCTGGTTTCCGTTTCTTTCCTGTAGTTGGCGTTACTTGGGTGCAAGCCAATGATTATTGTAGCTGGCGTACCTCAGTGGTAAACAAGAAATTGGCCGAAGATGCAGGGTTGGAAATTGCTGAAGGCCAGGGCAGAATTCCGCTGGAAACTGGTGCTGTGTTACCCAACTTCCGTTTGCCTTCTGAGGCTGAGTGGGAATACGCCGCAAAAGCTTTGATTGGTACTGTGTACATCGATGAAAACCAAACGAATCAGCGCTTGTACCCTTGGGATGGACATGCTTTGCGAAATCCTTATGGTAAAAAGATGGGAACCTTCCTGGCTAACTTTAAACGGGGCCGTGGTGACTATGCTGGTATCGCTGGCAAATTGAATGATGGCGCCTTAATTACAGCCGGCATTTATGACTATCCACCAAATGATTTTGGCCTTTACAATATGGCTGGTAACGTCAACGAATGGGTTTATGACGTGTATCGTCCACTTTCCTTCCAAGACTTTGATGATTTGAACCCTATTCGTCGTAATGGCTTTTTAGATAAAGCTACTGGTTACGATAAAAAGAACAATAACTCTTTAATTGATGACAATGTTCGCGTCTACAAAGGTGGTTCATGGAAAGATGTAGCCTATTGGTTAACTCCAGGTACAAGAAGATATTTAGAACAAGATTCTTCTACTGCTAC
>JAZKGK010000095.1:0-16078 GCA_040385915.1 Bacteroidota bacterium | reverse complement strand
ACGACTATCACCGTCCTCGCTAGAGTCCTCGCTAGAGTCGTGGCACCACTAGCGTTTTCAAAAGAGCATTAGTTGAACAGATCAACAAGCATTGTTAATTGATTATTGATCATTGTTAATTGTTAATTGATCTGCACTATGCCGCCTTGGATTACGGTTGCGGCACTGCCTTTTATGGTGGTGCTGGCTCCCGATGAAAGTTCGGCGCTTCCGGTTCCCTGCGCTTTGAAGGCCGCCTGCGCTTTCAGATTTATATTTATCCCCTCTATTTTGATGTCCTTCGCGGCTTTTAGTACTAGGTCTTTGGCACTTTCCAGGGTGATGCCTTTCTCGTCAAGCGTGATTTTATTGCCGTTCTGGTCTTCTATTTTAATGGCTTTGTCTTCTTCTGAAAGCGTGATTTTGTTACCGCTAGGCGTTTCGAAGGCCATTGTTTTTTTCTCGTCATTGAAGATCATTTTCATTTTTTCCCTGGAAACGTACCCTTTCTCGTGGTTGTCGTCGGAAGGTGGTTTGGGCGCTGGTTTGGCGCTGCTGTGGCACATCCCCAGTATGACGGGGTAGCGCGGGTCGTCGTGCAGAAATCCGACAATGACTTCATCGTTGATTTCGGGGCGGAAGTAGGTACCCCGTTGGTTGCCAGCATCTAATGTAGCGATACGTGCCCAAGTACCTTCTTCATGCGGACTAATGAGCGGCAGTCGCACTTTGATCCGGTCTTCGCCATCCGGGTCGCCTTCCAATTTAGTGACTACGCCGGTGTGCAGACCGCTCACGGCGGGAAGCAAACCAGCGGCAGGCAGCGGGCGCAGGTTGTATGTGTTAGCAAATGGCTCCGGGCTTAGTCCGAACTGCACATCCGTTTCCCAATTGCCAGCGGCGAACTGATGCCGAACGCCAGCCACGAGTACCTTGCCTTGCATCCGTTCACCAATGCCTTGTATGTCAATTACTTTTCCTGGCGTCAAGGCAAATCCCTGAAAGCGCGCCCGTCCCCGCACTTTAGAGAGGCGTTCCCGTTGTAGGTAACCATCCGCCCAGGCCTGCAATTCGGGAGTCGAGATTTTGCCGCCGTGTCGTAATTCGTGTAGGCCGCCTCCGATGACACCGGATAACGCCGCAGGAGCCAGATTGCCGTTGTTGGTTGTTTTAGGTTCAGCGGCTTCAGCTTCTACTACCTCTTGGTCGGTGGCATTCCAACTGTGGGCTTTGATGCCAGGGCTTTGTAGGCGAGCATCTATCTCGGCATCGAGTTCAAGAATCGTGGAGCCGAATGCCGCACTCACTACAGGCTTCTGTCCGATGTCGGGCTTGGCGATTTTTACCTGGCCATCCTCCACCATGACGAGCAGGCCGTTCGCTTCGGCGCGGCACAGAATAAAATCCCAATCCGTGGCTTCGTACTGCACCACTTCCTTGAGGTCGGGTCGGGTGGCCTGCACTTCTTTTTTGAGTCCGTATCGCCCGATGATTTCCTCCATGATGTCGCTGTCTTTCTTGTCCTCGTAATAGCGGCTTTTTTGGCCAGAGGTCATTTTTACAGCTTCGTCACGGCATTCAACGATCAAAAAACTACCTCCTTTGCGGATTTTTACGCTGTACTTAATGACGATTCCCTTGAACACAGTTTCCTCCTGCGCGCGATAACCGAGTTTGATTTGTATTTTTTTTCCTGGAACAAAATAATCCGCATTGCCTACCGCGAATGTACTGCTCGAAGCTTCGCCATCCTGAATATGCAGCGTGGCCGACGGTATCCGGTTCAGTTCCCGCACGATGGCAATAGACACCACGTGAATAGTACCGGGAATTTCACTCTCTGCCACCAGTATTTTAGCCGTGCAGACATCTGGCGTTGCCGCTGTTGGAATGGCGGATGAATGGGCATTGTTGGCCACGTAGCGCTTTAGTTAGAGGTTTTGTCCATGGGTGGAAACACGATTTCAGTGCCTGGAATCAGTTTGCGGAAATTGCCTATTTTGTTGATTGCTGCTATCAGCAGGTAGTAGCGGGCATCGCCGTAAATACGGTAGCACATGAGCGGTAAGGTATCGCCCACTTTCACCCGGCGGAGATGCGTGAGGTCAGGGGAATGTTTATTCTCCTTCTTCGCTCGCTTCTCCTCTTCAACCGTACTTTTAAACTTCACTTTCGCCACCGCACGAATGGGGCTGCCATCGGGATTGAACAACTTGTAGGTAATGCTCAACTCCATCACCCGACCTTTGAATACCGAGTTTTCGCCCCATATCAGTTTGATCACATTGGGCTGGTGAGCATCGCCTTTGTACTCGATTAGTAGTGCTTTGAATTTCTTCAGGTCATCGGCAATGTTATCGCGGCGTTTGCCATCGATGATGCCGGTGTTGTCGAATAGAAAGTCAAAGGTCATTTCCTCGGGTTCCGTCTTTTCGTATTTCAGCTCTTTGCCACTGGTTCCCGGTCCCTGACCAGATTCCGCGTACTTGAGCTTGTATTCGTGCGTATAGGTCTCCGGATTGATGAGCGCCTCGAAGTACGCGCCGTTTTTGATGGCTTCGGCCTTGGTACCTTTTTCGGCTTCTTTCGAGTCTTTGAAACCCAGAATGAGCATTTTTTCTAATTTCCCTCCGGTTGCCATTAGCGCTCTCTTTTGTCTTGTATAATTTTCAATACCTGTTCAACGCACTCAGCCACAATTGCCTCCTTATCAGCAGTTCCTCCGCCTCCGGCCTGAGGCGGCGCGCTCGGCTGCGATGCTTGGCCACCACCGTTTTCTGGTGCATTCACCGTAATACGAATGTGCAGTTCTTTGATTTCGATGGGCATAGGAAAGTGGTTAAAGGCCCCTGATTGCTTTTTGATTTTCAATCTCGCTAAACATCCCCCTAACCTCCTTCAAAGGGGGAATTCGTTCGTCCAAATTCCCCCTTTGAAGGGGGTTAGGGGGATGTAGATGATGTTAGTAAAAGAATATCTAGTAATCTCAATTACTTACTTGATGGTGAAATAGCGATAGATCAGTTCCAGTGTTTCGACCACAATGGCATTGTCGCTCGCGTTCAGATCGGTCACCAGCCATTTTTTCGGAATGGCGTGGGCAATGTTCCAGGTACGCAGCGGCTCACTTTTTTCATTCATGAGAATAATGCTGATGTCGGCAGCCTGGAAGTCGCGGTCACGAAAGGCTGCGAGGCACCATTTAGTCACGTCAGAATCGGTGAGCATGCCGCGTTTCAGCACAAGATCGGCGTACTTGGTGCGCACGGGGAGTTTGTGGGTAAAGCGGTTTTCGCCGCCCTCTTTGTACTCCTCCATATCATATTCCACCGACAGTCCGGACACCGTCTGGAAGCGCACGTCGTTCTTGTTTTTGCTGATGCTGAACTCCACTTTGTAGTAAAATCCCCAGGGCGGATAGTAGTCAACCATTGGCTAATAAGTAGCTGTTAGTAATTAGTTGTTAGGCATTAGCCTTTTGGTCAGTCTATTACAGAGTCAGTAATCAGCTAAGTCAACACTGGTTTACTTAGATTTTCATCAATTTCAGGCCTTCGTGCGCGATTTCGATGCTCTCCACAGCAATCTCATTGGCGTCAGATTTGAGGTCTGGCGCAGTGACTTTTACTGGAAAGCAGCCGATGGCTGACCAGGCCGCCACCGGCACGTGTTTCTCGTTGAGCAGCCGAATGACTACCGTGCGTCGACCTTTCTCGCGCTCATTGGCAATTTCGTCCAGCCAGGTATTGTAGTCAAAGTCGCCTTCGAACTTGCCGCGCTTCATGGTGATGTTGCTGAATTTGCGCAATCCGGGCATTTTTATTTTGTTGAAATCTTTGCTGTCGCTGTGCCGGTATTCAATTACTTCCACCTGCATATCAAGGCCAGTGATTTCGGTAAAGCTGATTTTTGCACCGCCCCAATCCACTTGAAAGTGAAACCGAGGTAAAGGATATTCTTGCGCCATATTGTTAACTGTTTATTGTTCATTGTTAATTGATCATTGTTAATTGATCAAGATTCGGGCATTTTGTGCGAGAACTTTAGGATGATGAACTCTGCGGGCCGCACGACTGCCATGCCGATTTCGATAACCATACGTCCTTCGAGGATATCGAGAGCGGTCATTGTTTTGCCCAAGCCCACCGCGACGTAGAAGGCGTGTTCGGGTTTGATTCCCTGCAAAGCCCCTTGCCGCCAGAGTGTAGTCAGGAAATTCTCAATCATGGCCTGCACCTTCACCCAAGTATTGGAATCGTTCGGCTCAAACACAAACTGTTCGGTGGCCTTTTTTACCGACTCTTCCACGAAGTTGAAGAAACGACGCACCGGCACGTAGCGCCACTCGTTGTCGTTGCCCGCGAGTGTACGCGCGCCATACACGAGCGTGCCTTTGCCAGTAAAAGGCCGGATGGCATTGATAGATTTGCCCGCAATCGTATCCACATTGAGGCGTTCGAGCTCTGTTATAGAGAAGGTAACCGCTGGTTCGCCACCCGTAATGCTTACATTGGCTGGCGCTTTCCACACGCCACGGGTACGGTCGACAAAGGAATAAATACCGGCGATTGTTCCGCTCGGAGGCAAGGTGGCCGCTGCCGTATTAATGCCGTTGATAATGGCCTTGTACTCTGGGAAAGAGGTATACAGCGCGTCATTAAGCGTCTTTTCATGTTGATTAACCGCTTCTACTACCGCACTTACCACAATGCTGTTGATTTGTGCGAACACGGCATCCAATTCGTCCAGTACGCTATCCATCAGGGCAGCATCGGTGGCTCCCGTCATTACTGCGCTGGCAGCAGGAGGTGTTGTGAAAATGGTTCCCCATTCTGGCGCAGTCGGAGCAGCTACCACATCGTATTGAGAAACATATGCAGCGCCCGAAATTTTGGCTTCTGCTTCCAAGTCATACGATATCAGTTGGTTATAAATGGGTTTTAGGCTGCCAATAGCAAGTTTTACGGCATTAACCAGGCTCGGATTAGTTAATGGTGTCGCGCCCATTACGAAAGCGTCAATGGTGCGAGCAATGTCAAACAGCAAATCAGTAATAGATATGAAGTTCGGAACAGTTTTGCCGCCCAAATACGTATTTCGTTTGCCGTTATAATTATCTTTCAGTTTATCGAGCGTAGGAACAGCCGCCTTTACGGTATTTACATCCACCATGGTTTTTTCCAGGTTGGTCAGGGTGAGAAGGATACTGGCATCGGCAGTGAGCGAGTTAAGGGAAATGGCGATGTACGTCGGCGGCGGAGCTGTATTTAACCTTTGGAGGATGCCAGCCTTACTAATATCCCGGTAAGTATATCCTTTGATAAAACTGGTGTTGAGCCAGGGGGTATAAGTCATACCGTATTTCAGGCTGTTGATACCACTTTTAGATCGAAACTCGTCTCCTTTGGCATCGGTTTCTTTCAGGTCGAAGAGGCCTACCCGGTCTTTCAAAAATTCGCACTGCGCCAGTGCCGCCGCCTGAATTTCATACAGTGCACTATTAGCCAATCGGGCAGCATCGGGGAAAAGCAGGATCGTAGGCTCATCAAATTTTTCGATGGCCTGAATGCCAGTGTTCGTATTCAGAAAGTGGGTCTTGTCGGGCGTAGCAGCGTAATTGCCCACAGACACAATATAGCAGTCGCCACCACCATTGGCGTAAAACATTCGGAGGCTGTCGTAGAGCAGAAAGCGCTTTTCAAAAGCGGCTTCTTTGAAAAAGCCCTGCAAATCAAGCTTTACATCGGTCAGCACCGGTTTGTGGCCAAAGCCATAGTACAGCTCAAAATCAGCAATTGACCCGATGCGTTTCGGAATGTTCATCAGATCACCAGGCGCTAAATTATCCGCCTTTTCAGTATACCCGATAAATGCCGGTATCGCCGTCTCTACGGGCGCGATAGAGGGGGGGAATTTCGGGATCTCCTCGACATAAACTCCGGGGGTTTTATAGATGCCTGCCATGTGCTATTTTTTAATTGTTGGAAATTAAAGGGTTACTCAAAAATTTCGGAAAAGATCCCGGTGACTTTGGTTGCAATAACGTTGTCAAACGAAACCTTTATGATGCCTTCCGAGGGCTTTTGCTTGGTGCCTGCATTACCAAATTGGGTAAGCGGAAGCGGATTAGGCACGGTTGAGACCAGCGCGCCAGTGTTTTTGTTGAAATACTTCCAGAAAGTCGAGCGGTTTTTGAAGCGGATTTGGAAAACTGGGTAAGCTATTTTTGCCAAACCACCTGTAGTACAACTAAAATCGGCATTGCCTGGCCGTACGGCAGCCATGCGAATGAGCGCAAAGACGTTGTCGGGAATATCGTCTGATAGCAAAATGCCACGGGCGGGTGTCCCAACCAGGCCAGCCGGTGGCACAATGGCAGGTACATCGGCCTGATGAACAAATACGGGCATGGCAGTCGCTTGGGCATTTAATTGCTGGGTCAGCGCACCCGGTTGGTCGCTCGTGAGTTGTTGCAATGCCAGACCCGATAAGACGAGCGATTCTACCTTGTCAGTTGGTTGGAGTACCGGGATTTCCTTGGATAAATAAAGGGATTGGTTAATGCCTGCTCCCCGCGATACGCCGGTCAGGTTAGACAACACGGGTACATTTTCCTTGTACCGATAGGTTTTATTCTCTGGTGGATAGTATAGTTCGTAAATCTTCCGCTCGGAGAGTGTCAGGGCTGTATAGTTGAAAAAGTCGGCGTGTTGCACCGTCAGCACAAACTCAAATACGGCATCGTCGGGAATCAACGTTGCCTTCGGAACGGCCACCACGAATCCCAGAGCCGTATTTTTGAATACACTCTGGAGCCCTTTCAAAACCTTTTCCGTGGCGGCAGTGGGAACAACGGACAGAAACGGGCGCCTATCATACGCCAGTAAATATTTATCTTTCTTCTGATCAGACAAGGCATCGAATAAGGTCAGTCCCTCATCTAGCCAGTAGTGGTGCAGGAGTCTTACCTCAAAAAGGCGTCTGTATCCGATGACGATTCGTTCGGCCATAGCTTAATTTGCCAGGGGCTGTTTATGATAAAATTCACTGGCAACCTCGGTTATCAAGCCCCTTTCGCTCTGCACAGCTCGGTATTTCAGATCGAGCATGCGCAACGTGTACAACACAAACGGGTATTGCTTTCCCCCCAGCGTTCCCCACAGGTGGTTCACTTCCTCCATCGTAGGAGAAAACAAATCAAAAATCAGTTTAAACGATTCTAGCTGGTCAAGTGGATTGGGAGGGAGGTTGGTTGTAAGAGAACCTGGCTTTACATTATCCTGCGTGAATACGTTTTGAAACTGAAAAAACCGGATGCTTCTCGATAATAATAATAGGGCATTGGTATAGTTCGTGTGCGTTGCCGTGAGAAGTATCTGAAAATTCAAGAAAACGGGCGGGTTCTCATACGAAGCGCTTAGTTTTACTTCATTCCGTACGTAGCTGGGCAGGTTCTTTAGGGCTTTCTCCTCTCTAATATTCACTAATGTCAGAATAAGCAGCTCTCTTAGATTCGACCCCGTAGTAAACCCCTCAGCTATATTGCCTAATTCAGCCTTCGCCGCTGGACTACCCGGTAGCTTATACACTTCCAGGTGTTGATTCAACTCGTTGATAACAATAGTGAGGGCGTGTGAAATCATCTCTTTCTCAGATAAATGGCTGGACTATTATTGATTGGCGGTTGCTGCTGCACAAGGCACATAGCGATATAAGCGCTAAGATTTACCCTGGCGGAAACGACACTTCTGATGGCACTAGAAAAACAATACGATCTAAAGCTTGGAATGATCAGTTAGATCAAACTTGGCTTATACTACTGCGGAAATTATAAAGTAGGAGATTGATGATTTGGGTGCAAATCTGATTTTTCAGTAGTGTGATCCCATGAAGACGACACTGAGAAAGGAGATAGATTTACGGTTTGTAAAGTAATTACACGCATTGAAAAGCCAGCCCTTTATAACTAGATTGGCCACCGGAAGACGCAAAGCAATGGTTGGAATTTTTCAGTTGAATACCAGTAGCGAGGATCTACTGCCTGAGCTTTGTATCACTTTGAATTGCTGTCGTAAAACTATATTTTTATTTTATTTATCAAAATAATTGGGATACTTATTTGGGCTGATGCGAGTATAAGTTTATTAATGAGGGCGTTGGTTATTCAACAGCAGCGTTTCCATTGTCTTTGATGCTTTTGCTGGCAGAAAGTAAACACCGAAGCAGCTATATTTTTTGTGCCTGATAATGGGACAAGCCTACAGAAATACATGCTTACCTCAGAGGGAGAGGCTTTGTTAACAGGTAACTAAGTGGTAACTAAGATGAAAATCATAAGTACCCTACACCCGCACGCTTTTGCCACCCCAAAATTGAAAAATACTGAAAAATGAGTATTGACAAGCAATGGCTGAATGTCTAGCTTAGAAGAAAGGAATTCCCCATCTAACTAGTTGAAAACGATTTAAATACATCGGTCATTCTTTATGTATGCTAGCCAACGAAAGCTAGCGGACGGCCAAGCTATGCAATCATTTTACTATACCTCAGTTGTGTGTCTTTTCTTCTAACTCCTTTGACATACGCTGGCATAATACATACTCATTTATCTCATTTAAACGATTTTGAATATGGCTCATGAATTTGGTGGTGCTGCGGCGGCTACTCTCAGCGCAGTACTCAGCTTTTCCGGTCGCCTCATTAAGAAAGGCGAAAGAAATGGAGAGATAGTGAAGGCAGTACAAGGCCGCCTGAATGAATTAGGTTGCGGTCCTATCGACGTAGATGGCGATTTCGGTACCCAAACCGAGCGGGCGGTAAGATTGTTCCAGGTGAAATTTACCGATACAGATGGATTACCCCTCAAGGTAGACGGCATTATTGGAGCCATTACCTGGGTAGCTCTCTTTGGGAAGCAAACCGTTGATACAACCCTGCAACCAGATGCTTCAATGCCCTTGCTAAAAAAAGTGTTGCAGATAGCTGACACCCAGGTCGGTGTAGAAGAAAAACCACGGGGGTCTAACCGGGGACCACAAGTAGATGAGTACATCAAGTCAGTAGGCTTGGATCCCGCTGGCCGGTTTGCCTGGTGCGTGGCCTTTCAATATTGGTGCTTTCAAAAAGCCTCTCACGACCTGGGCATACGCAATCCCATGATTCGTACAGCCGGCGTACTCGACCATTGGAATAAGGCTGGTACGGCGGGAATTGCCCGAATTACTGCAGCCAGAGCCCGCAATAACCCTGCGCTCGTCAAACCAGGACAGCTCTTTTGCATCAACCGAGGTTCAGGCTTAGGTCACACCGGGCTGGTGGAGCAGGTATTAGGTGGCAAACTGGTCACCATCGAAGGCAATACCAACGAAGGCGGCTCGGGTGAAGGAATTGGGGTTTTTCGCCGTAGCATGAGGAAAGTGGCCGATATCGATATTGGATTTATTGATTACCATCAATGATAGCAGCTCGCCAAGTCAGTGGTAGAAAAATGCTTGCCCATTGGATGAGTAAGCGCAATTGCCCCATTGGAGAAATAAATAATCTGAAATCCCTATGGAAAATGCACAAGAGTTTCCTACTACGGGTGAAAATCCCAAGCAGATCTTAGAGTCCATTATCCAGCAAATATGGGCGGCTCGACGCTTAACCCACAAAAACTTGCCAACGGAAAGCGAACAAGCTTACCGCAAGGTAGCAGAGTTTGCTCGCAAGCATGGGCGATATGCAGAATCATTGATTGTTCAGGCTGCCATCTACGAACTAAGAGAACAGTTCGAGGAAGCGATGTGGTACTTTGAACAGGCCGCTTGTGATAAAGATAATCAACTCAAAGGCATAGCCTGGTTTTTCTTAGGTTCAGTTTACCGGGAACGATACATATCCAACGATAAAGAAAAGCAGGATAATGCGATTAAGTATTACGAAAATGCTTTAGCTGAGCCGGCATTTGACAAAAGGCATTGGGCACAGAATAACATGGCCAACATCTATTTCCGAAAACAGGAATACGATAAAGCTGATGAACTTTACCAGGATTGCCTCAAGGCCGAAGATGGCACACGCTATATCTCCTTGTATAATTTGGGAAGAATGGCGTTAGACCAAAAAGATGCTGACGGTGAGAAAGATTATGAAAAAGCTATTGAGTATTTTCAGCAGGCATTTGATGAAGCCGGAGATGATTATGACATGCTCGGTGCTTGTAAACGAGAGATGGGCACGGCTTACATATTAATTACCCTAGATAGGAATATAGATGAAGTAAGCAAGGCTATTTTATGCTGGAAAGAAGCAGAAAATGAATTTGATGCTTTCGATAAAATAGGTGAAAATCAGACTGGTAAATCCAGAAAAGCCGCTGTAACCCATGCGAAGATTCGTATTGCCAATCGTTTGTTAGCCAAAGGCGACATCCAAAAAACAAAATTTGAATGTAGACCTGATGAGGAGGTTTTATTGCGGTGGTGGCCACCGGAAGAAACCGGGCCAGACGGTTATTCTACCCCTGAAGAACGTATTTTTTCTCAGATTGAGGCCGTCAAGTACGATCGCTATCATCAATACAATGATAAGAAAAACTCTCGCTTTGCCGCTAAAAACGAACAGGAAGAAAATTCAGCTAAGAATGTGTTGGCCATATTGCGTGGCTGGGGTTCTGCTTCGCCCCTGATAGAAGATGCTTCCAGTTCGTGTCGGGGTGGAGGCTATTTTTTGAAATGGCGAGACAAAGGGTTGATTATTGATCCGGGCCTGGATTTTATGTACAATTTTCGAGCAAATGGCTTTCATATGCGCGAAGTTCAGGCGGTTGCCATAAGCCACGATCATACCGATCATAACTTTGACTTGGGAGCCATCGACGATGTTTTCTATGAAATGTCTAAGCGTACCGAAAATGAAGAAGCAAAATTACAGTGGTCTTATAATTTATACTGTGATGAAGGAACCCGTAAAAAAGATTTCTTGAATAAGAAAGCCGTCCAAAGACAAATATTCAATGTAGACTACAATGACGTTGGTACCTATAAAAACAAAGAAAAATCTTTTGATTTAACCCAGGGAGAGAACAAAAATAAATGTTTGCCTTTTCGAATTCATTTCTTCCGCGTCAAGCACGGAAAAGATTTTCCTGCCTTTGGAATACGAGTTGAATGCATACCCTCTGATGGAGGCAAACCGATAGTTGTCGGCTTTACCTGTGATACCGAGTATTTTGAGCAGATAGATAAATATGATAATGATAAGTTGGTAGACCATTTACAAGGCTGCGATATTTTAGTTGCTCACGTCAGTCAACCCACGCTGGGAGAATTGCTTACCAACCGAATGCCTCCTAGGGAAAATCATTTGGGCTACCGTGGAGTAGCCAAGCTTGTTAAAAATTGTAATCCCAAATTAACGGTCATTGGAGAGTTCTGGGCAGGTTTTGCCGATATGCGAATTGATATTGCCAAAGGCTTAAAACGAATCAACGACAAGGCTGTAATTATACCCAGCAGCATAGGCCTTTTTATTAATCCCAAAACTGGTGAGATTGAATGCTCCAATTGTAAAAAGTGGGAGCCCGCCGCCAACATCCACGTAACAGCAGCCAAAGACGAATTTGGTCCCCTCGGCTATATCTGTTCTCTCTGCCGCATGAATCCATAATAAAAGCCTATTTATATGGATGCATGTCAACTTTCGGCTTATAACCCATTTATACTTAATCAGGTATAAGCAACGTGTAATGTGAAATAAGTAATAATTTTGCCAAACTATATACAAGCAGTTTCAAGAGCAGGCTAAATAGGGCTATTTCGTATCTTTTCGCATAATAAAGGAAAATTATACAAACTAAGCATTCAGTTATAAATAAACATCACTTTAGTGAATAATAAATTATTGATTTTTAGTTAAATACGTAATTATTCATTGCGTTCCACGCTGGACTCATTATTCACTACTCATTGCTTAGTTCAAGCCCTTCCGGGGGTACAAAAAAGCCTATCTATGTAACGTAGAGAGGCTTTTATTGTTGAATTAAGCTATGGGTAAGCTGTTGATAATTAATCATTTAAAAAAATATTGCGTCTATAATAAACCAAACTGGGATGGCAATGAGCACAGCAATCATTAAATCTTTCAGGCCGTATTTTTCTTTTTTCGTTTCCATAGCAATTATATTTTGAGTAATACCCCTTTAACGAGACAACAGTGAGAAAGGATTCTCTTTATTTGTCTACAGACTAGGATGCAGATACTTGGTGGAGATCCTGGAAAGGAATAAGGCTGGTTATGATGCAACTGGGAAATTACCTCTATACGCCATGCTATTTTTATCACTTTGCGTAGAAAGTAACCTATCACCGTCATTTTTACTTTTAGGCTTCTATGGGCACTTTTTTCTAGCTACCCAGGGCTCTGCTATTAAATTTAGATGAATAAAGGGCATTATTACCGCTTAATCATACATCCTCAGAAGTATATCAAATCCGTTTTTTGTATATTGCCCGCTCATACACCTAAAATCAAATAAGCATGGCATCATTGTCAACAACCGGGAAAACCTTTTCTCTCCTCACGCTCTTCAGCGTATTCAGTTTAATTAGTTGTTCACCAAAAAACACCCAAGAAACAACGGAAGTAGTAAAAACCGACTCAGTCGCTGCTCCCGCTCCTATCACTACTTCTATGACCATTACCAAAGAAGATTTTGGCAAAGCCCCGGATGGGACTGCTGTTGACCTGTACACATTGAAGAATGAAAAAGGCATGACCGTAAAAATCACCAATTACGGTGCCGTGGTTACCTCAATTATTACACCTGATAAAAACGGCGAGCCAGGCGATGTTGTCCTGGGCTTCGATAGTGTACCAGGTTATTATTCTAAAGAATTCCTTAAATCGGCTCCCTATTTTGGCGCTATTGTAGGTCGGTACGGTAACCGCATTGCCAAAGGCCGTTTTATACTAGATAGCACAGAATATAAACTAGCGACCAACAACAAGGTCAACCACCTACACGGCGGACTAAAAGGCTTTGACAAAGTAATCTGGCAAGCAGAAGAGATAAAAAATGAAAAGGGCGTTGGTGTGAAACTGACCTATGTGAGTAAAGATGGCGAAGAAGGCTATCCTGGCAACCTGACTACCTCCGTAGTCTACTCACTGACCGACGACAATGAATTGAAGATCGAGTATACCGCCGAAACCGATAAAGCTACTCCCCTTAACCTAACCAACCATAGCTATTTCAACCTGGCAGCAGGTAAGGCGAAAGATGCTTTGCAACACGAACTGACAATTGCCTCTGACCGATTTACTGCTGTGGACGCTACCCTGATTCCAACAGGCGTACTTCAGGAGGTAAAAGGCACCCCAATGGATTTTTCTACTCCGCATACCATTGGCGAACGGCTTGCAAAAGTAAAAGGTGGTTATGACCACAACTATGTACTAACGCATCCTGAAGGGCAATTCTCTCAGATTGTTACGGTATATGAGCCTACCAGCGGACGAGTAATGGAAGTCTATACCGACCAACCAGGTGTGCAGTTCTATTCTGGTAATTTCCTAGATGGCACTATCACCGGTAAAAATGGAATTAAGTATGTAAAACACTATGGCTTTTGCCTGGAAACCCAGCATTTTCCTGATTCTCCTAACCAGCCTACCTTTCCTTCAGCGATTTTGAAGCCTGGTGAAAAATACCATACCGTTACTGCTTACAAATTCTCTGTGAAGAAATAATAAGGTGACGAATAGAGATATGGATTGAAGTCCATATTGGTTCAAAACAGAAAATGCCATATCCGTAGGGGTATGGCATTTTTAATAGGGTCTGATAGTTGTATCAAGTTACACCGGATAAATACCTGTATTAGAAAATCTGTTACTACGCTGGGCGACTGAGACGCATCGGTATAATCATACGGTTCCTCCCCGGCTTTTGAAACCTTTTACATCGGTTCGATCACGCATTTTTTTGACAGGTTTGGGGGCTCTTCTTGGGTCGAGTGGAGAATCTTCGAGGCTCTCCTCATCGGTCAGGTCAAAGTTAGAATACACAAGGTTCTTGGTCAGTGGTTTCTTGCCAGATTTCATTGCTCTTAAAAGGGTTTGAATAATAGACTATGATGGTTAAGGGTTTTGGTTAATAGCGGTATGTACGGCAAATAAAAGTTTGGGTTTTGTTAAAATGGTAATAAATCTAGAAAAAGTATTATCAAAATGCAATGGCATTCCCTAGTTTTTTTGATTAACGAAATATTTTTTTTCTTATTGAGCAACCCAGTAAAGGAATTGCCTTATTGACTGTTAACCAATGGATTCTAATGAATAGCCTTTTAACATCAATAGCCCTGAAAACGTATAATGAATAAACCTTCTACTTACAAGCTGTGGTTTTTTATCCGCTGTACGAAGGGGCGTTGAATAAAAATGGGCAAGGCTCAAAAGAGGAGTAGGCACCCGCCTTATACAGCCGTTTCTCTTTTGGATATGTTTTTTACATATTAACTGTTGAAAACCCACGGCCAGGGCTGTTAAGCTCCCTTATTTTAAGCTCCGCATTTGTTTTTTACTATCTTTAAACCTATCTATCCCTTTTACGTGTTAGGATCTTGTTAGACTGATTGTCGAGTGACATATCCGAATGACACCAGGAAAGTCAGCTTATTTAAATTATTAAAACTTCAAGTAAAATGGACAATGCAAAATTTATTGCTAAAGCTGCTAAGGCCTTAGGAGACCGTCATCGATTAAATATCCTTCGGGAAATTGCCAAGCAAGGAAGCATTACAATTACGGAAGCAATAGCGCTATCTACTCTGGCTCAGCCTTCCATTTCCCACCACGTCAAGCTGCTCACTGATAGCGAACTGGTAGAAGCTAATAAGAATGGCAGGACAGTCCATCTATCTATTAATAAAGAAAAAATGCAGGAGTTTACCAATTGGTTCGGGGAGAAAGCTAACTAGGGTGCGTTGCCACAGGAGGAACGCACACGTTTTCTCCTGTGGCAAGCAGTGGTGTAACGTCTCCTGATTTTATCTAGGAGCAATTAGATGCAGGCACATTATAGGAGTAGCGGCCAATAAAGCTAACTCATCTGGAATACTAATTGAACTCATTACTGGTGCAGATGTGTTAGTCACAATAGTGCCAGTGCAGGCACTAGACATTATGGAAAGGCTGTTTTTTTTAAATTTTGGCCTTAGTAATACTAATGAAAGATAAAATAATGCTAGACTAGCAAGCATAAGACTAAAATTAAAACCAATTAAAAATAACTATGGGTAAATCACAAGAAACGTATAATAAAAAAGAAAAAGAAAAGCAAAGGCTAAAAAAGAGGCAGGATAAAGAGCATAAGAAAGAAGAGCGCAAATCAGGTTCTGATAAAGGAAAAAGCGTGGAGACCATGTTCGCTTATGTGGACGATAAGGGGAATCTTTCTTCCACGCCTCCCGATCCAAAGAAAATGAATAAGATAAAAATTGAAGATATACAGATCGGTATTTCCAGACAAGCAACACTGGAACCGGCTGATCTAATTAGAACGGGCTCTGTTACCTTCTTTAATGAATCGAAAGGGTATGGGTTTATTAAAGACAGCCAAACCCAAGAGAGCATTTTTGTACATGCCAATGAGCTACTCACTTCTGTGAAAGAAAACGATCAAGTAACCTTTGAAACAGAAATGGGTCCAAAAGGATTAAATGCGGCCAGAGTTAAACTTATCGGTTAAAATAGCCTTTATAAAGGGTTGAATTACACCACCAAATCCGAATCCATTGGGCTGATCCGGTCAGCAACCCCAACCATCAAAACTGTTTGTAAACGCTTATGGTGCTGCTGTCCTATAGGTGAGAAAATATGAATAGTATTTGGCAACCAGGTAACTTTAGGTTGGCGAAAATTATTATTTGAGTTCCAAAATGCCCCCATCTGTTTCTATTGCATTACGGAAGTAGACGCCGTTAATAAATTGATCTCTGGCAAATTTTCCAGTCAATTGCTTCAGGGCTCTGTAGATGATACCATTCGAATGACGAAGGGAATCTCTACAGAGCCCTGAAGCAATTGATATGAGTAGCCAAGACGCTACCTAGTGATA
>JAZKGK010000094.1:0-2370 GCA_040385915.1 Bacteroidota bacterium | reverse complement strand
GAACCTGTGACCTTTGGGTTATGAGCCCAACGAGCTACCAACTGCTCCATCCCGCGATGTGGTTTTATTGGAGTGCAAATGTAAGGAGCTTTTAGAATAAAACAACTACCTTTGCAGAAAATTTTAATTATTTTAAAAACTATTCATGGAGACTCCCACACATAAGGCCGGTTTTGTCAGTATTATTGGTAAACCTAATGTGGGTAAATCTACTCTTATGAACGTTTTAGTGGGCGAAAAGTTGTCTATTATTACTTCCAAAGCCCAAACCACCCGCCACCGGATTATGGGGATCCTCAACGGTATACACGAGGGCGCGGAGTTCCAACTCGTCTATTCCGATACCCCTGGCATTATTAAGCCACTCTACGAGCTGCATAAATCCATGATGCGCTTTGTGCATATCTCGCTGGATGATGCCGATGTGATTCTGTTCGTGACCGATATCTTCGAAAAGCATGACGAAGATGACGTAATTCAGAAGCTAAAAAAGATTGAAGCCCCTATTTTCTTGATTATTAATAAAATAGATATGGCTACGGAAGAACAGGTGCAGGAAAAAATAGTCTATTGGCGCGACCATTTCCCTACGGCTGAAATCATTCCTATTTCGGCACTGAAAGAGACCAATACAGTAACCTTATTTAACCAGATTCTGGAAAGGCTACCCGTGCATCCGCCCTATTTTCCGAAAGACGAACTAACCGACAAGCCCGAGCGTTTCTTTGCTTCGGAGATAATCCGGGAGAAAATTTTCCTGAATTATAAGAAGGAAGTTCCCTACAGCTGCGAAGTAATCATTACCGAATTCAAAGAAAAAGAAGACATCATCGTTATCCGTTCCGAAATTCTGGTAGAACGGGCTAGCCAACGGGGCATTATCATCGGCGACCAGGGGAAGGCTATTAAAAAAATAGGCATTCAGGCGCGGGAGGAAATGGAAAAATTCTTCGGCAAAAAAGTATTCCTTGAGCAATTCGTCAAGATCGAACCCGATTGGCGAAACAAAGCAAATAAACTAAGCAATTTCGGGTACGACCAATAAAGTTTATGAGTTGAGAGTTGATGAGTTGATGAGTGAAGGGAATGCTTTTTCTTCTACACTCTTCACACTTATAAACTCATAAACTCATAAACTCATAAACTTAATTATGGGAAATATAGTAGCAATAGTGGGTCGGCCCAACGTCGGAAAATCCACCCTTTTTAATCGGTTAATTGAAAGACGCCAGGCGATCATGGACAATGAGAGTGGCGTAACCCGCGATCGGCATTATGGCCACGCCGAGTGGACTAGTAAGTATTTTACCGCAGTAGATACTGGTGGATATGTGGTTGGTTCAGAAGATATTTTTGAAGGAGCGATCCGCGAGCAGGTAGAAATTGCTATTGAAGAAGCGTCTGTTCTGCTGTTTATGGTAGACTGCGATGCCGGACTAACGGATATGGACAAGGACTTTGCCAAAGTGCTGCGTAAATCCAAAAAGCCCGTCATTGTCGTGGCTAATAAAGCCGATACGCATACGAAGGCGCAAGCCGCTGCTGAGTTTTACGCGATGGGGCTGGGCGAAATATTCGCCATTTCTTCGCAATCTGGTGCTGGAACGGGCGACTTACTCGATGAAGTAATCAAGCATTTTCCAGACGAAGGCGTAGAAGACCCGAATGCGGGTATTCCTAAAATTGCCATCTTGGGGCGGCCTAACGTGGGCAAATCCTCTTTTCTGAATGTGCTGTTGGGTAAAGAACGTAGTATTGTGACTGACATTGCTGGTACCACCCGCGATGCCATTGACACGCGCTACAAAGCTTTTGGCAAAGAGTTTATCCTGACCGATACGGCAGGGATTCGTCGCAAATCGAAGGTTACCAATAACATCGAATTTTATTCGGTTTTGCGTTCTTTACAGGCCATGGAGGAATCAGATGTGTGCGTAATCATGCTTGATGCCACGCGTGGACTGGAAGCACAGGACCTGAATATCATTGGCTTAGCTGACAAGCGGAAGAAGGGAATTGTGTTGATGGTAAATAAATGGGATTTGGTAGAGAAGGATACCAACACCGCCCAAAAGTTTAAGGATGACATCCTTGAAAGGTTGGCTCCAATGAATTATATGCCAGTTGTTTTCACGTCGGTTATTGAGAAAAAGCGGATTTTTCAGGTGATGGAAACCGTATCGGATGTATACGACAACAAGATGAAGAAAGTGCCTACTTCGGCGCTGAATGACGTATTGCTACCTGAAATTGAATCTTATCCTCCGCCATCATTGAAGGGCAAGTATATTAAGATCAAATACATTACGCAGTTACCAACCAAGAATCCATCTTTCGGGTTTTTCTGTAACCTGCCGCAGTATATTAAGG
>JAZKGK010000093.1:0-17619 GCA_040385915.1 Bacteroidota bacterium | reverse complement strand
GCTAAATTACCGCTACATTAGTGGTGTTTTAGTTAAATTTGCTTATAATGACTTATCATCAGCCCTGTTTCGGCGGACTGATCGATTCAATTTACCCATCAGCAAATCAACTTTTTAGTTATGGAACGACGAGTAGCCCTTAGAAATATAGCCTTAGTTGCCGGAAGCCTGATAAGCTTCCCTAGCTGGGCCAATAGTTGGAATAAACAGGCCGTAGAATCTACTCATTCCTACCTTTCGAGTAGCCAGGACGCCTTACTGGCCGAATTGGTAGAAACCATTATTCCCGCCACTACTACGCCTGGGGCGAAAGCACTGGGTGTTCATTCATTTATTCAGACGATGGTGGCTGATTGCTTTGAAAAAAATGATCAGCATATCCTGACCAAAGGCCTGGAAACGGTGGAGGCAACTGCCAAGCAGCGCTTTGGGAAATCATTCGTGGCTTGTGATACCACCCAACGAACGGAAATACTCCAGTCTATGGAGAAGTCTACCGAAGATGATCAAAAGAAATTTTATTCATTAGTCAAAGATTTGACTATTCGTGGCTACATGAGTTCAGAATATGTGATGACGAATATTTCTCACTTTGAATTTGTCCCGGCTCGGTTTCATGGTTGCGTACCGGTGCCTACTAAATAACTCTTTCCATCCTTCCTCTCAACAAATATGTCAAATCTTGCGATAGATGCAGTAAAAGCAGTGACTTACGATGCCATAGTGATTGGGTCGGGTATTAGTGGTGGCTGGGCAGCCAAAGAATTTGCTGAAAAAGGACTTCGGACGCTGGTGTTAGAACGGGGGCGCGATGTGAAACACATTGTTGACTATCCAACCACCTGGAAAAACCCTTGGGAATTTGAGCATCGCGGGCAGCTTCCGTTGGAAGTCCGCCAACAAAATCCGATCGCGAGCAAATGTTACGCTTTTTATGAAGGAACCACCCACTTTTTTGCCAAAGATGCCGAGCAGCCTTATGTACAGGATAAGCCGTTTGACTGGATTCGCGGCTATCAGGTAGGAGGGAAGTCCCTGTTGTGGGCACGTCAGACCCAGCGTTGGAGCGATTTTGATTTTGAGGGCCCCGCCCGCGATAAATTTGCCGTCGATTG
Organism: Bacteroidota bacterium; assembly: GCA_040385915.1. GTDB lineage: Bacteria > Bacteroidota > Bacteroidia > Cytophagales > ES-bin-26 > ES-bin-26. The sequence continues at coordinate 16,504 of JAZKGK010000093.1, read as the reverse complement.
GCCCATCCGCTACAAGGATGTGGCTCCCTGGTATAGTTACGTGGAGAAGTTTGTGGGTATCTCTGGCAACAAAGATGGCCTGGCCGAACTGCCCGATGGTGAGTTCCTTCCCGCGCACGAAATGAATTGCGCAGAAACCTATTTTAAGGATCAGATTGCCAAGAAATACAAAGACCGCCACGTGATTATGGGTCGGGCGGCGCATATTACCAAACCCAATCCGATCCATTTGCAGCAAGGCCGGGCGCAGTGCCAGAACCGAACCATCTGTGAAAGGGGGTGCCCTTATGGTGGTTATTTCAGCAGCAATTCCTCTACCTTGCCCTGGGCGGCCAAAACCGGCAATATGACTTTGCGTGCCGATTCGGTGGTGCATTCCATTATTTACGATGAGAAAAAAGGCAAGGTTACGGGTGTGCGGGTAATTGATGCCCATACCAAGGAGCTAAAGGAGTTTTACGCGCGCGTTATTTTCGTGAATGCAGCGGCCTTAAACACCAATCTGATTTTGTTGAATTCTGTCTCCCATCGTTTTCCCAACGGTTTGGGCAATGACAATGGCCTGATGGGCAAGTACGTGGCTTTCCACAATTACCGCGCAGGTATTTCGGCTTCATACGATGGCCTACTGGAATCCAATATGGATGGCCGCCGCCCCAACAGCCCGTATATTCCCCGTTTTAGAAATGTATACAAGCAGGAAACGGATTTCTTAAGAGGCTACGCCGCCGGCTTTGGGGCTACCCGCTATCCGTATTCTAACCAGGACGACATAGGCGCAAGTTTGAAAGAGAGCCTGCACAATCCTATGTTGGGAGGCTGGTTTGTTAGTTCGCACATGATGGGGGAAACCATTCCCAAGGAAAGCAGCTACGTAAAACTGGATGATACACTGAAAGATCCTTTTGGCATTCCTCAGCTTAAAATAGCGATGTCGTATGATGATAACGACGAGAAAATGGTCAAGGATTACATAGAACAACTGACCGAAATGTTTACCAATGCCGGTTTCAAGAACATCCAAACCCGCGACTCCAAGCAAGCGCCAGGATTGGATATTCACGAAATGGGCGGGGTACGGATGGGAAATGACCCGAAAACGTCCTTGCTAAATAAGTGGAATCAACTCCATGCCTGCAAAAACGTATTTGTTACGGATGGCGCCTGTATGACTTCTACTTCGACTCAGAACCCATCGCTTACGTATATGGCGCTTACTGCCCGCGCAGTAGATTATGCTGTAAAAGAGATGAAGAAAATGAGTTTGTAATACCCTGACTACCAACTTTAACCAAGCGTAATCCATGAGCAAATTTCATATCCCTGAGAAAGTTATTTATGTATGTGTGGGCAGCAAGTGCGGAAAAAGGGGAGGCAAGGATATGTGCAAAAGCCTGAAAAATTATGCCAAAGACAATGGTTTAAAGGACACAGTAGAAGTAATTAAGATAGAATGCAGCGACCGTTGTAAGTTTGCCCCTATACTTTCCATTCAGCCCGAAAATATCTGGCTAAAAGAGTATTCAGAAAAAGAAGTGTTCCACACACTAGACAAAGTATGGAAATAATAAACCCCCAACAGTACACGTCGTGTTACTGCTGGGGGTTTAGAAAGCGCTAAAGTCTACGTTATTATTGGGCTTCGTTGTATTTGATTTGTCCCACGTGATGGTCAATTTCCCAGCGTCCGGTTCCAGCTTCACCAATCACTTCAAATAGTTCCAGGGCGCGGCGTGCGATATATTCCTCTTCCCGCTGTTCCTTTAAAAACCAGTTCAGAAACTCCATCGTTACGAAATCCTGCTCTTTATGGCAGCGAGCGGCTATATTTTTGAACGATTGGGTAATGGCAATTTCTTGTTCCAGTGCTTCTTCAAAAACCTCCCGGAAAGAGTTAAATTCATTTTTGATATTAGTCACTTCAGGAGAAATGGCCGTTGCTCCCATATCCAGCACAAATTTATATAGCTTCAGTTGGTGGTGGCGTTCTTCTTCGGCTTGTTTGAAAAAATAGTCGGCAGAACCATCGAATCCATTGCGGTCACACCAGGAAGCCATCGCTAAGTACAAGGACGATGAATGGGCTTCCTTCTTTATTTGTAAGTTTAAAAGTTCTTCTATTTCTGTAGAAAGTAAACTTTTGATACGCATCAAATCCTTCATAGAAAAATAGCTTTTAGAGGTGATTTACTTATTACGGATGAACAGTAACAAAAGTAAGGGAAATCGGCGGAGAATGGTAAGTAGAGTGAAATTTAAACCTAGTCTAAATAGCTAAGTCTCAACAAACCAGCCGGTGAAGCCTGTCTTTGAGGATGTTATTTAACTGAAACATGACAAAAGTCCCCTGCAACAGTTCTTTTAATGCAACAATTTCTCTGGTATCCAGCACATAGCAATGTTCGCAGGCGCACATAGAAATAATCTCTATATCTGCTGAGTTGCTGGTATTTAGCAGCATTCGCTCAATATCAATCCGCTCTACAATTTTTTTGAGTCTAGCCAGACATACGAAATCAAATCGAGCAATTTTTCCGGCAAAATCAAGGTATAAACATCCTTCTTCATCTGATTGATAGACTGTTCCGGCGTTTGAAGAAAACACTTCCTGCCAGGCCTTCTGAGCAATGCACACGTTGTTCATTAATTAGATAATTGGCTATGTCTGCAAATTTTGCAATTATTTAGAATTAATCCAAATAAAATTTGCGCATAAAATTACTTCCCATGCTTTTGGCCGCAAGACAGCCTTTGTATGTAGTGGATTAGCCACTCCCCTTAAAACACGCCAGCCAAATACCTCGCGTCTTGCCTACTGCGTATAAAAAGAGAAACCCTCCTGACTTCTCGAATCGGGAGGGTTTCTGTATTTTACAGTTTGCCTAATCAAGCTAGCTCTGCCATACGCCCTCAATCCATAACAAACCTCGGGAATATAAGCCAACCGCTAATCCAGCACGCAGATCGAAGTCGCGATTTCCGGTGAGGCCGTCTTCCAAAAACTGCTGCACTAAGCGGGCATTTTCCTGTACATCGGGGTTTTCAATAATAGCATCGGCCTCGGCGCGGAACTGGCTGAATTCGCTGCTGTCAGCCTCTATTCGGGTGCTAGTCCAAGTGCCATCTGGCTGCCGGGCCGCGCATAGAATACCGCTTGCCCGCGCGATGGAAGGAGCTAGCGTGCCTTCTAACCCTCTTTTTAGCACAATTACTCCTTCAAAACCCGCCATCATGCCCAGTTCTACCATCTTCTCCATATAAGTAAGGTGGAAGACGGAGGTGATGAGCACTTTGGCTCCGGTCGGGTTGAGTGCTTTTTCTAAAGTAGCCAGGAACGGTCGCTTAATGACAGCTCTGCGCCGATCTACCCAGCGATCCAGGGCTGGCGAAAGATCTTTTTGATCCAATACCCATCCCAAAGGTGGGGGAGGGCTTTTCAGGGCTTCATTACTTTTGATAAACTTCCCGGCTAAGGACTGGTATAGTTGCCAGGCATTCATCGTGAGTTTAGGACCCGAAGAACGGCCTACGGTAGATACTGCCGCATATCCTAACTTTTGCAAGGCATTGGCCAGAATGGGCGTTATTATATAAGAGTGTTCTACGCCATCAAACGGTTCGGCTAGTTGGATAAGTGGCGCATGGGCGACAACGGGTTGCCTGAAACCAGCCGTAAAAGTATCGTTGATAGCCAGCATTAAGCCATGGTACTCTTCATCACTTTCGTAACGTACCCGCAAAATACTCACGGCCATGCCCCTGAGTACCTCTCCTGGCTGATCGGATAAGATGAAATTGCCTAACTGGCGCGCTTCAGTTTCACTTAAACACGCACCCTGGAGCAATTTTACGCCAATCAGTTTCATCTCTGCTGGTGCTTCTTCGCAAATGCGGTCAAAAAGCCGTTCCGCATTACTCAATACCTCGCTTCCCAGGTAATTCTCCAGGCTATATTCATGAGGGGCGACTCCCTTCGTGACCAGCGCGCCAAAGAAAGCGCCTTGTTGAATAGGATTGAAATCACCCGACTGCAAGTCAACCAGCAAGTCTGACACGAGGGAAACGGGCAAGTCTTTGCTCCCATGCTTGCCTATGCCTATGAAACGAATCCCTTTTTCCAATGAATTTAAGCTTTCTGCTTTCATATTCTATCTATCTATAAGGTGTGACCCAATTTACTTATCAAATGCCATTCACTTTGAAATATCTTAACGGCATTTCTGGTTTTGAAAGATATTTTTTTAAAAATGCGTTCATTTTTGAACCTGTTTTTTTAAATTATAATAAATTTTGGCAAAAAACACTCAAAATTTTAACGCACATTTTGATATTAAGTATAAATACTGTAATTTGGACCTATGTTTTAAGCAATACTACTTATTTTTTGCTCAAAATAGGAGCCTACCCGGCTTTTTTACACTTGCCTAGCCAAGTTCATCAGCACCAAACCGAATAATTCGGAATTAACACACAGAAGCCGCTTACCTGGGCTAATTAGGTAGGGGTACTTCATCAACCAAGAGACAATTTCTATTTTCAATCCTTTATTTATAAGGACAACGATACAATTACTTTGGCCAAGGAGCCCGCGCACCCTTTTGTGCATCCGAAGCTACACTGGCGAGCTAAATTCTGAATAAACAAAAAATATCACCACCTCGAACCCATATAAACCTTTAAAGCGAATGAAAACAATTTTAACCGAAAAAGCTGAACGCATCGAACTTCTTAGTTTCAAAGGCCCACAAATGCGTGCTTTTCACCTGACCTGGATTACTTTCTTCTTCTGTTTTTTCGGTTGGTTTGGTATTGCTCCTTTGATGCCGATTGTACGCGCCGATTTAGGGCTGACAAAAGGCCAGATTGGTAATATTATGATTGCCTCTGTTGCAGCTACCATTTTTGCCCGCCTACTCATCGGCCGTCTTTGTGATACGCTCGGTCCTCGACTTTCCTATACTTTTCTTCTGATATTTGGCTCTATTCCACTCATAACCATTGGCTTTGCTAATAGCTACGAAAGCTTCCTGCTGTTTCGTCTAGTTATCGGAATTATCGGTGCCTCCTTTGTCATTACTCAGTATCATACTTCTGTGATGTTTGCTCCTAAGGTAGTAGGTACAGCCAACGCCATAGCTGGAGGCTGGGGAAATTTGGGTGGTGGTGTTACGAATATGGTCATGCCCTTCGTGTTCGCTGGTATTGTAGCCCTGGGTTATACCAACCACGATGCCTGGCGTTTGGCTATGATGGTACCAGGCGTTTTGTTGCTTGTCCTGGCTTTTGTTTACTACCGCTTTACCCAAGATACCCCTGCCGGCAATTATGCTGACCTACCTAAAGTAGAAGAAGCCGCCAAAAAATCGGGTAGTTTCATGGCAGCCGCCAAAGATCCTCGGGTGTGGGTATTATTCCTGGCTTACGGCGCTTGCTTCGGTATCGAAATTACCTTTGACAACATCGCAGCCCTCTATTTTGTAGATAACTTCCACCTTGGTTTTAAAGAAGCGGGTATTCTGGCTGGTATTTTCGGTGTGATGAATTTGTTTGCCCGAGCGTTGGGAGGCATATTCGGCGATAAAATGGGTAATAAATACGGGCTAAATGGACGTGCTAAAATCCTGGCCTTGTTCCTGGCGCTGGAAGGAATGGGTATCGTACTTTTTTCCCAGTCCTCTAACCTTACCATTGCCATTGTTACGATGCTCATCTTCGCTTTATTTCTTAAAATGTCCAACGGAGCTACCTATTCCATTGTACCTTTTATCAATAAGAAAGCCTTGGGTAGTGTGAGCGGTATTGTAGGAGCAGGCGGCAACCTGGGAGCAGTAATCGCAGGATTCCTGTTCAAATCTGAAAACATCAGCTACTCACAAGCTTTTATGTACATCGGTCTGGCTGTTGTGATTGTGGCCAGCATAACCGCTGTCGTTTCCTTCAAAAAAGAAGTCGAAGAACCTGCTTTACAATTAACAGTGAACGGGTAACAATTAACAGTGAACAATTAACAATTAACAATTAACAATTGGAGGATGGCTACTTCATATACTTTAAACTCATCAACTCTAAACTTTTAACTCTACCTGCCTAACGAAAAAACCCTGAGAGATCGGCAAATCTCCCAGGGCCATTGCAAAGTGTTTTAAATCTCCTTAATCTAAAACAATTCAAAATTATGAAAAAAAACTCACTTGCCAAGTTTACCTGTTGCCTGGCATTTGTCTGCCTGTTGAGCACCCAAGTGAATGCCCAATTCACCCTCACCGGACAATTTCGTCCCCGTATGGAAGTCCGTGACGGACAAGGAACGCTCTCTTCTAAAGGTGCTGTGCCAGCGGTATTTATCTCCCAACGCTCACGACTTAATTTTGGTTATGGTGGTTACCGCTTCAAGGCTTTCGCCGCCTTACAGGATGTGCGGGTTTGGGGACAAGATGCTTCCTCTATTAACCGCGTTACCACTGAAAGCAACAATGCCTTGATGCTTCACGAAGCTTGGGCAGAAATCTCGTTGCTCGACACTACGTCGAAAATTGAAAACCTTACCCTGAAAGTAGGCAGACAAGAGCTGGTGTACGACGACGTTCGCTTGCTGGGTAACCTCGATTGGTTACAACAAGCCCGCCGCCACGACATGGCCTTGCTGAAATTTGCCAACCACGGCTGGATAGCTCACCTGGGTATAGCTTTCAACCAGAACAAAGAATTCAAATCAGGGAATGTTTTTAATGGCACTTCTCCTACCACTGCCTATACCTCTGGTACTAACGCCATTGGCTCATTATATAAGTCGATGCAGTTCTTATACCTGGGACGCAAATTTTACGCGGGTAACATCTCTTTCCTAGCGCTGAAAGACGACTTTAACAAATATACTACGAAGACAGCCCCCGATCCGGTTGACCCAACCAAGCAAATTATTACCAACACCTTTACGCAAGGTGTGTGGAGTCGCTATACTTTGGGAGGTTATATCGCAGCTACAGCACTGAAAAAAATCAACTTAGTCGCTAGCGCTTATTACCAAGCAGGCAAAGATAAAGCGGGTCTTGATGTGGATGCTTATCTGCTGTCTGCCAATGCCTTATACGCAGTAGGACGCAAACTCAGCGTTGGCCCTGGCATCGATTATACTTCGGGTGGTGTGTCGCCAGGAAAAACCAAAAATTTCGATCCCTTGTACGGAACGCCCCACAAATTCTGGGGCTATATGGACTACTTCTACGTAGCTGATGGGTTTGGCAAAAATGGGCTGATGGATGTTTATATGAAAGCTCGCTACAAACCCAAAGATAAACTGTTGATTACGTTGGATGGGCATGCCTTCTCTACTTCTAATGCACTTACGAGAGCTGATGGTGTTGAAGTGAACCAACACTTAGGTACAGAACTGGATTTGATTTTTAATTACAGCATGACCAAGGCCATTTCTATTGAAGGCGGTTATTGTACCTTCTTCGGTACGCCTACCCTGGCCGATCCAATGGTAAAGAATATACCAAACGCCAGTCTTCAGGCCAATTGGGCTTATTTGATGATTACTCTAAAACCTGATTTCCTGGCTAAGTGAGTGTAAAGTCAAAAGTATAAAGTAAAAAGTCGAAACGCTCAACTCTATACTTTAAACGCTCAACTCTACACTTTCAACTTTAAACGCTCTACTTTCAACTCAAATGAAGATATCTAACCTATACCATAAATTAGTAGCATTCAGTTTGGTAGCCTCTTTTACCCTCATTTTTTCGGCTGCCAAACCTCCCAAAGAAGTTATTCACATTGGATTCATCCCCTTAACTGACTGTGCGCCCATTGTAATGGCGAAGGAACTGGGCTTATTTGCCAAGTATGGCCTAGAAGTAGAAGTGACCAAAGAAGCCTCCTGGGCCAGCGTCCGCGACAAAATACTGACTGGAGAATTAGATGGCGCTCATTGCTTGTACACTATGCCTTTCTCGGTTTATACGGGCGTTGGCGGCAAAGCGGGTTCTGAAATGAAGGTGGCCATGATCCTAAATAACAACGGCCAAGCCATTACCCTTTCCAAAGATTTTTGCGGCAAAGTAGGTTTCAAACAAACCAACAAAGTAGGGCCTGTAGTAGCCGCCAAGTTGAAAGCCGAAAAAGAAGTCACTTTCGCCATGACATTCCCCGGTGGCACGCACGACCTGTGGTTACGCAACTGGCTGGCCGCCGCCGGAGTAAGTCAAAAAACCTGCAAAATTATCACCATTCCTCCTCCCCAAATGGTGGCTAATATGAAAGTGGGCAATATGGATGGCTATTGTGTAGGTGAACCTTGGAATGGAGTAGCAGTGAAACAAGGCATTGGTTTTACTGAAATATCTACCCAAGATATCTGGAAAAATCACCCTGAGAAGGCATTTGTAGTGAACAAACAATTCAGTGAAAAACGCCGGGAAGACCTGAAGTTGGTAATGAAAGCCATTTTGGAAGCTTGCAAATGGCTTGACAATCCAGCTAACCGTAAGGCTGCTGCGGGAGTCATTGGCAAACAAGCCTATGTAAATGCTCCTGCCGATGTGATTGAAGCCCGCTTGATGGGAACTTACGAACTAGGCTGCAACCAGGGACAGCAAATTTATACCGATGACTTTATGCTTTTCCATAAGAATGGGTTGGTAAACATGCCCCGCAAGTCGCACGCCATTTGGGCTATGGCTCAGTACGTTCGTTTCGACTACCTGAAAGAAGCACCAGACTATCAAGCCATTGCAGATAAATTGGTTTTGTCGGATTTATATAAAGAAGTTGCCGCCAGTATGAAGATAAAGGTGCCAGAAGATGATATGAAACCCTTTGCCTTGCAACTAGACAAATTGACTTTTGACCCCAACAAACCGGCTGAATATTTAAAATTAGCCAAAAAATAAAGCATTCGCAGTTTCCCTCTTTTCCTCCGGCATGTTGAAATGACCGGAGGAAAAGAGAAAAGGCTGCAGGCAAAAACTAGTTTTTTCATTCACCTAATTATTTTTTCAGCCGATGAAAACAGAACTGGAATTAGCTGCTGGGGCTTCCTTAGAAAGTCCGGTAGAAACCAAAACGGAAGGCCAAGGTGCTCCTCGGGCAACTACGATGGTAAATACCGCGACCACTGCTCCTGTAGCAATAAAGCCTAGCGAAGCGAAATTGCCAAAAAGCAACCGCGAATTAGGACTGAAAATATGGGCAATTGCTCAAACTATCTTGTATCCACTCATGGGCCTGAGCCTATTGGTCGGCTTTTGGGAAGTGGTGAGCCGCCTGACTGAGCTTCCTGGTCCTATGCCTACCTGGGTAGTATTCCGCGAACTGCTGGCCGATCCGTTTTATGATTATGGCCCTAATGACAAAGGCATTGGCCTGCAATTAGGCAGTTCATTGGGACGGGTATTTATTGGCTTTGGCCTGGGTTCATTGGTAGCCATTCCGGTAGGGCTACTTATGGGAGCGAATGCCTTCTGCCGCCGTCTCTTTTACCCGATCGTGCAAATTTTGCGTCCGGTATCGCCCCTGGCTTGGTTTCCAATTGGGTTGGCGGCTTTCCAGTCGGCCAGTACCGCTACGATCTTTATTATTTTCATTACCTCTTTGTGGCCTACACTTATCAACACGGCCTTTGGTGTGGGTTCTATTCCCGACGATCATAAAAATGTGGCCAAGGCTTTTGGCTTTTCCACCTGGCGTTACCTAAGTCGCGTACTCATTCCGTACAGCTTGCCTCACATCATTACGGGCTTGCGCCTCAGTATTGGAGTAGCTTGGTTGGTAATTGTAGCGGGCGAAATGTTATCGGGGGGCAATGGTATTGGCTTCTTTGTCTGGGATAGCTGGAATGCGCTGAGCTTGGAACGGGTAATCTCGGCCATCCTCATCATTGGTATTGTAGGCCTGTTGCTCGACCGGATGTTCGCCGTGATCGAACAAAAAGTATCGTATAGCGCGTAATCTTTGCGAACCCTCCAAGTGCGAACCCTCCAAGGGTTTCAAACCCTTGGAGGGTTGGTTTGATACTTAACCGTGTCCTCACAGACCGAGGAAGCAGGGTTAAGACGCTTAACAATCATTTTACCTTCAACCCATTTCTCATGAGCCATTTACAAATCAATGATTTAGAAATATCTTTTGCTACTCCCAAAGGGAAATATGTTGCGGTAACTGATATACAATTAGATATAAAAAAAGGAGAAATTATTTCGCTGATCGGGCATTCGGGCTGCGGTAAATCTACTATCCTAAATGCGGTAGCGGGTATGGTGAAGCCAACCCACGGAGAAGTGCTCATTGACAAGAAGGCTGTGAAAAGTCCGGGGCCTGACCGGGGAATCGTATTTCAGCACTATTCGCTGTTGCCATGGCTTACCGTCTACGAAAACATTTTCCAGGCTGTAGACTCGGTTATTAAGGATAAAAGCAAGCAGGAGAAAAGAGATATTGTAGAGAATTATCTCAAAATAGTAGGCTTGGCTCCGCACCGCGATAAACTGCCTAAGCAGATTTCTGGTGGGATGAAACAACGGGTAGCGATTGCGCGTGCCTTCGCCATTAACCCGTCTATTCTGTTGCTGGATGAGCCTTTCGGTGCGCTGGATGCTTTGACAAAAGGTACTATGCACGTGGAATTGCTCAACTTGTGGAACCTGGATAACCGGAACAAAACCATCTTGATGGTGACACACGACATTGAAGAAGCAATCTTCCTGTCAGATCGGATTGTGGTGATGCGTGATGGACCGGCGGCTACTATACGCGAAATAGTGGATGTACATATTCCACGCCCCCGCCACAAGAAAGACATTGTATTGCAACCGGAATACATCTCCATCCGCGAGCACCTGTTGAGCTTATTGATGGATAAATTTTCTATCGAGGATTTCAAGCAGTCGGCGTAGGCTTAGCTTTCAGCAATTAGCTTTCAGCCGTCAGCCTTTGGGGTAAAGGTAAAAGCGAAAAGTATTAAATAGATATTGAGATTGATAAAAACAGAGTAACTAAATACATATAGCCAAAAGCTGAAAGCTCATCGCTGACAGCTGACAGCTAACTTACAAAATAGGATCGTTAGAGGGACTCCCTTTGGCGATCCTATCAGCACTTAATAGCATCGCACCGTCGCAACGGCGCACCGTATCAACCTAACAACTACTTAGACTATGGTATCTTTCGGAAATCAGACTTTTAAAACTACCTGCTCGTATTGTGGCGTGGGGTGCGGTATTTTGGTAAACAAAGACAGCCGGGGAAATATAAAAGTAGAAGGTGACATAGACCATCCGAGTAGCCAGGGGCTGCTTTGCTCCAAAGGGATGAACCTGCACTACACACTGATGGATCAGAGCGACCGTCTGTTGTATCCTGAAATGCGCTGGAGCCGCAACCAACCCCGCCAACGCGTTACCTGGGACACGGCACTGGATCGGGCTGCTGCCGTTTTCAAAACCCTGATTGAAAAGCACGGGCCTGATTCCGTCGGCTTCTACGTATCGGGACAATGCCTGACGGAAGAATACTACATAGTCAATAAGCTGACTAAGGGATTTATCGGAACCAACAACATTGACACCAACTCCCGCCTGTGTATGAGCTCGGCGGTGGTGGGCTACAAAATGGCCTTGGGCGAAGACTCTGTCCCTTGCAGTTACGAAGATATTGAGCTGGCCGATTGCTTCCTGATTACGGGAGCAAACCCAGCTTGGTGTCACCCCATCTTATTCCGGCGGATTGAAGCGCACAAAGCCAAGAATCCCGACGTAAAGATCATTGTCGTAGATCCGCGCAAAACCCAAAGTACCTCGCTGGCCGATCTGCATTTCCAGATCAATCCGGGTACCGATATCATCCTGTACCACGCCATCGGTCGCGGTCTGATAGAAAGAGAAAAGATTGACCAGGATTTTATTGATAACCATACCGATGGATTTGAAGCTTACCGGGAGTTGGTGATGAAACGTACAATCAAGGACGCTGCCCGTATTTGTGGCGTAAAGTCCGAAGATATTTATTGGGCAATAGAATACATTGGCCGTTCACAAGGATTCATTTCTATGTGGGCTATGGGCTTGAATCAGAGCGTCATCGGCGTAAGGAAAAACCTGGCGTTAATCAATCTTTCGCTGATTACCGGCCAAATAGGAAAGCCAGGCTCCGGCCCTTTTTCGCTTACTGGACAGCCTAATGCGATGGGTGGCCGGGAAGTGGGCGGACTAAGTACTATGCTTTCGGCGCACCGCGACCTGGGCAATGCCGAACACCGCAAAGAAGTAGCCGATTTCTGGGGTGTACCATCAGTACCTGCCAAACCAGGCTTGACAGCCACCGAAATGTTCGAAGCTTTGCGCGACGGCCAGATGAAGGCCATCTGGATTATGTGTACCAATCCGTTGGTGAGCCTTCCTGATGCAAATCTGGTGGAGGAAGCGTTGAAAGCGGCCAAATTTGTGGTAGTTCAAGATATTTCTAACCTGTCGGACACCGTCAAATTCGCTGATTTAGTGCTACCTGCGGCTGGCTGGGCAGAGAAAACGGGTACCATGACTAACTCCGAACGCCGGATTAGTTATCTGGACAAAATAATGGACCCGCCAGGAGAAGCGTTAGCCGACACTGAAATCCTGACTCGCTTTGCCCACAAGATGGGTTTTGGCGAAAGCTTTAATTATACCGAAAACGGACAAGTGTATGACGAACACTGCCGCCTGACCAAAGGAACCCGCATCGATATCAGTGGCTTGAGTCACGAAAGGCTGCGGACAACCGGTACCATTCAGTGGCCGGTTCCTACGGTTGACTCGGAAGGAACGCCTCGCTTGTTTACCGATCATAAATTTTATACGGCCAATGGGCGCGCAAAAATCCATGCGGTGCCCGAAGACAATCTGTCGGAAAGCCCTTCGGCAGAATATCCGCTTGTCCTGACCACCGGACGAATTCGCGACCAGTGGCATACGATGACCAAGACGGGGAAAGTCAACAAATTGAAGCAGCACATTGATAAGCCCTTTTTGGAAATACATCCCCGCGATGCCGAAACCAGGGGAATAAAAGAAGGCGACCCGGTTGTGATTGTCAACAGTCGGGGAGAGGTTCGGGTCAATGCCAAAGTAACTACCGACATAAAACGGGGCGTGGTATTTTTGCCGATGCACTGGGGTAAAATTCTGAACCGCAACTTTGGTCGAGCCAATAACCTGACGGCTAATGTAGTAGATCCGGTTTCGAAAGAGCCAGACTTTAAATATTCGATAGTAGAAGTCAGCAAATACGTTAAGCCCAAGCAAAAGATTCTGATTATTGGTGCTGGCGCTGCTGCCTGCCGCTTCGTAAGCAACTACCGGGAAACGAATGAAGTGGACGAAATTCACGTGTTCAGCCGCGAGGTTTTTCCCTTTTATAACCGTGTCATGTTGCCTGAATACATCAGCGGTTCCAGCCCTTGGGAGAAACTGATTAAGCTACAAGACGACGATACCCAAGCCCTGGCAGTTCACCTGCACCAAGGCGTTTCCATTGAGTCGATTGACCGGGATAAGAAAACGGTACGCGACACTTTCGGAGTAGAACATGTTTACGATTTACTAATTATGGCCTCTGGCAGCCGGCCAGCCATGCCGCGCGACTTGAATACGGGCCTGGAAGGCATATTTACGATGCGCACCCGAATTGATGCCGATCGCCTGAAAGCCTATTTGCAGCCTGGCGACTCGGTCGTCATTGTGGGGGCGGGTTTGCTGGGCTTGGAATTAGCGGCTTCCTTGCGCGAAATATCCATGCAAGTATCCGTCATTCAGCGGTCTTCTCAACTGATGAACCAACAGCTTGATCCGATCGCCAGCGAATTGCTGCACGAGGAAGTGACTGATCGGGGCATCGAAGTTTTTTACAACGACGAGGTTAAATATTTTACCGGAAAAGACCAGGTATCTGGGGCGCGTCTGGCTAGTGGCCGTACCTTGCCGTGCCGCGCGGTCGTTTTTGCTATTGGGACTATTCCTAACACTGAATTGGCCAAACAAGCCGGATTAACCACCAATCGGGGCGTAGTTGTTAATGAATACCTGCAAACGAGTGATCCAGACATCTTTGCGCTGGGCGAAATAGCAGAGTTCAACGGCCACATGTTTGGTATCACTGCAGCGGCAGAACAGCAGGCCGAAGCGCTTTGCAAGTACCTCAGCGGCGATTTGTCGAGCTACTACGAAGGCTCGCTTTCGATGAACATATTGAAAATGGAAGGCTTGCAGCTGTGCTCACTGGGCTTGGCCAACATTCCGACCAACAACCAGGGCTATGAAGAGGTGATTTTCCTCGACAAGTCCAAGCGGTATTATAAGAAGTGCATCATTCACCAGGACAAACTGGTCGGTGCGATTCTGTTTGGTGATAAATCGGAGTTTATTGAATACAAAGACCTGATTGCCAATAAAACCGAATTATCCGAGAAACGGCTCAGCCTGCTTCGTGCCGGGAAGTCGCTTTCCGCCGGTGTAGTGGGTAAGTTGATTTGTTCGTGTAACAATGTGGGTGAAGGCAACATAAAAAAAGCCATTGAAGATGGCTGCACTCAATTCGCTGAGCTTTGCCAAAGCACGGGTGCCGGAATGGGCTGCGGCAGTTGCAAACCAGAAGTAAAAGCAATTCTGGAAAAATCACCGAAGAAGCTGGTAGAAAGTAGGTTGTAGATGATTTAAGTTTAGTAGTTTTTTAATTACAGACAAAGAAAACCATGACAAACAGAACTGTTCGCATATTTACCGATGGCGGTGTCGTATCTCCCGGCGATTTACAACAACTGGCTCGAATTGCCCGGGAAAGTGGCTGTCAGGCCATTGGGTTGGGTTCAAGGCTGGAGCTATTTCTGTCCGTGGAGGCGGAGCAATGGACGGCCATAGAAAAGAAATTAGCAATAGGGAACCTGCGTTTCGATTCCGTAGAAAACCGGTATAAGAATATCGTCACTTCGTTTGTTGCCCTGGACATTTTTCCGTCTACGCCCTGGCTGATGACCGATACTTACCTGGATGTCTTGGAAAAGTTCGATTACCAGCCCCGGCTGAAAATTAACCTTACTGATCCGCTCCAAGGCCTTATTCCGCATTTTTCGGGCGAACTGAACTTTGTGGCTTCTACCTATCCGCGTCATTGGCACCTGTATTTGCAATTACCCCGATTTGCAAAAGCGGGTACTTCTCAACGCCAATCCTGGCCTGGCCTGGTAGATGGAGATGACATTCCAGCACTGGCTAAGCTCATTGAAGAAGTCTACTTTGGCGAATTTCCGGCAACGATTACCGAACTACATGACACAGTTACGTCGCGCTTCAAAGGCCGTTTCCGTCAGACTACGCAGGAGCTGTCCTTGCCAGTACATCCATTTCCGTCTTTCGAAGGCTGGAACCCGATTGGAACCCGCTACTGGCTTGGGCTTTACCGCCGGAGTCATACCTTCCCGGTTGCGTTTATAGAAGCGCTCTGCGAATTATGTATTCAGAATAAAATTGGCAAAATTGGCTTCACTCCCTGGAAGTCACTGTTAATCAAAGGCGTTCGGGAGAAATATCGCTTGAGCTGGGAGAAATTGCTGGGAACGCATAGCATTAACACCCGCCATTCGGCACTGGAACTGAACTGGCAATTGCCCGACCTGGATACTACGGCGATGAAACTACGCGATGGCTTAGTAAGGGAATTGGATGAAAAAGAAATGCGGACTGCCGGGCTAAGTTTTGCCATCCGCACCAGCCCGCTCGACGAAAGCACATCGGCTCTGATCGAGCTTGAAAATGCTGGCAACCCCGCAAATGAGGCTTATTCCATTTACCATACCCATGCGTTTACGGCTAACCAGCCTTGGGAATTATTTGCAAAAAACGTGTCTAGGCCAGCCCTGGTAGAAACGTTGGAAAAGATTTGTCAAAAGTACTACGCCCAAATTGGTGTGACACCCCAAGCAGTAGCGGAAGAAGAATCCATTCCTACGCCTGTGCATTACGTACATCAGTGTCCCAGTTGTCTTACAGTTTACGATCAGACGTATGGCGAACCGTCTATCGGCATTGAGTCAGGTACCGCTTTTGCCGATTTGCCCCAGTCCTTTGTCTGTGACCTTTGCGAAACCCCTAAAAGCGCTTTTGTAGTCATTGAACAAGAAACCCAACTAAGCAGATGAGTAGATAGGTAGATGGGTGGAAATCTGCATATTTGCACCTCTACTCATCTACCTATTCCATCAGATGGAAAAAACCAGGAGTTCATTTCTATACCTTTTCATTGTTTCCGTATTTGGTACGCTCATATTCCTTATTATTCAGCAGCTCTCTTTCCTGGCGTTCCTTTACTATTTCAATGGTCAGCCGAACTTGCTCGTGAATCTGGTTGTGCGGGCTGCTGTAGAGATCGGAAACGCGAGTATGTACGTCCACTACGGTATTTACCGCGCTCAACACATATTCCCGTCCCCATTCCTCGTAATCCACGAAAGTATTGGGCAGTTCGCGTTCGTCCTTGT
>JAZKGK010000092.1:0-13195 GCA_040385915.1 Bacteroidota bacterium | reverse complement strand
ACTTCCGTAGGTAGCCGCAACAACGTCAACCTGCACCGATTCTACGATGGGCATAGTGTGCAGAACTACAATGTAGGCGTGCGCGTGCGCGGCACTGGGGGCAATACTGTTATTCGCCGCACGCAGGTGCAAATCAATGTGGATGCTGCCGCGCCCGATACGCAAGGCGGCAGCAGCGGACAAGTACTGACCACAGACAATACTCCGCCCAGTGCACCACGGCTCATGCTCGGCACGGTTTACCGGAGCCCAGCCAGTAGTGCAGCGACTAACACTAGCAAGCAACTGAATGGGTTTTCTGTCGCTAAACGCTCCACCGGTAACACCTACTATACAAAAGAAAACAGTTACCTGACCATTGCCGCCAGCGCGTCCGACGAATCTGACATTGCCAAATTTGAATACACGGTAGGCACAACTATTGGTGGACAAGAGGTAAACGGCTGGACTGAACTCATTGGTGATCGTAGCCGCACGAGCAACAACGCTGTACAAATTACCGGCAATACGCGCATATTGAGTCTGGTGGCGGGTATACGCTATTACGTGAGCGTAAGGGCAACCAATGGCCAGGGATTGACCGGTGCCGCCAACAACAGCCGTGACGCAATCATATTTGACCCTACGCCGCCTACCCAGCCACAATTAGAGCAACCCGTAGGTTTTTTGCCCGTCTCTTTTTATCAGCAAGCCTATTTATGGTTCGCAACGCCAATCGCCAGTAGCAGCTCACCTTACAATCCGCAGATTTCCGACAGCGATTGGCTGGGCAATTACCCGACCGTTCGTAAAAGTCAAACGCAGTCCTGGGCCGCTTCTACTGATACCGAATCAGGCTTGTTCGATTACCAGTATGCGATTACGACCACTCCACAACCCACCGAAACCGATTTCAAAGACAGCGTAACCACGCGCAGTGCCGCTATGACCTTGTCTTACCAGGAAAATCGTTACTTCCACGTGAGGGCGCGCAATTATGCCGGTGCAGTAAGTCAGCCTTTGACATTCGGTCCGCTCAAAGCAGTAGATGGTACAGCTCCGACCAGTTTCCAACCTTCTGTAGTGAGTACGGGGCTTAATAGTTTATCGGTGAACGTCTTACATCCAGCCATCGACCCGGAAACGAAGGTGTTGGGTTACCAGTACGCAATTGGCACGACTATGGGCGGCACGGATGTCAGGGATTGGCGAACCACGATGGATTGGATTCCCACGCAAGCCATCCTGGCCAATGCCCGCACCTCGGGCTCAGTACCAAACTTTCGCATTCCCACCAATAAGCTGCCGCAAGAGAGCCAACTATACGTAATGGTAAGGGCGGTGAATAACGCAGGAATAGCTACTACACCGGCTGTTTTTGGTCCGACTGTACTTGATTTCTCGCCGCCCGAATTACCTACCATTTCCCTGAGTGCGGGCAATGGCAGCAACATGAACATTGGGCTAAGCAACCTGAGCGACCCTGAATCGGGCATTTCATTGGTCGAATATGCCATTGCATCAGACATCAACGCGCGGCGCCTCCAGTTTAAGCGGCTGGATTACACGGCTGGCAGCAACACACTTACGCAAACCATCGACATCAGTGCCCATACCAACCTGGCCGGACAAAGCCTTCTCATTCGGGTAACCAACAGCCGGGGTGCGCAAAATGTGGCTACCCGGGTGATTACGTTACAGGATTATTTGGCACAAATTCCTATCTTGATCATCACTAAGCCGATTCAGAGGCCGAAGTTAGGCCGGATGTTGGGAGGATAAGATTAAGGCGATGGATAACGGGGGCACCATACGATACTGTTTAATGTCAGTAGAAAGAGCATAAAAACCATTTTTTAGATGAATAACTACTATTTACGGTTCATTACCTTTTTGATAGGTTCCTCGCTGCTGATTACCCGGAGCGTCCGGGCGCAGGAGAGCGACGAAGGTTTGCGGGTAGTTACCCAAGCCAATGGGCACGTGTACGTATACCATACCGCCGACATGTTGCTGGCGCAGGGGCTCAATGTATATCGGAAGGACGCGGGCGATTTTAAGAAGCTCAACACCGAGCCCATCCGCGCGGTGCGAAATGGAACGGAACTGGCCGAAAGCATCAGTGCCGGATTGTTCGCCAAGTTGCAGGCCAGTACCGAACAGGACAACGCAACGGGCTTGTTCCTAAAACTGCGCTCCAACCGAAAAAATGAGCTACTGGTCAGCTTTGTTTATCCCGAAATAGCCTGGGCTATGGGTCGCCTCTTCGTGGACTCCACGGCTCGCCCCAATAGCACAGTGACCTACAAAATTGAATTTGTAAATGCACAGGGTAAACCGACCGATAAAGTTCTGACACGCACGCTCCTATTGCAGCCCAAACGCCCCGATGCGCCCGGACAACTCAAAGCCAGCAACCAAGCCGAACGGATCACGCTTACCTGGAATTATGCCCCTTACAACCGCCAGAATTTGGACAATGTGATGTACTTCGATGTGTATCGGCAGATAGCCGGTAGTGCCAACGCCGAAAAAATGAACGAAGAGCCCATTCTGCGAACCAGCGACGAGCGAACCTTCCAATTCCGAACCAACGTACCTACGCTGGGCAAAAGCTATCAGTTTTTCGTAACGGCGGTAGACCTGAGTGGACAATCTAGCGTGCCAAGCCAGTCGTTTACCCTAACGGCCAAAGACAACGTGCCACCTGCTTACGTGCAAGACGTGAAGACTTTCGTCAGTGCCGACAATACCGTGTTGATCACCTGGCCAGTGAGTGTAGAATCCGACGCTGTTGGCTATTATGTGTACCGTGCCCCGCGTAGCATCGACCCTTTCAAAAAACTAAACGACAAGCCATTACGCTTACTCGACAACCGTTACCAGGACAAAACTACCGTAGGCGGGCAACCTTATCAATACCGCATCACCGCGATTGATGCCAGTGGCAACGAAAGCGAATTTAGCAACGCTGCTGCCGCTTTTGTAAAAGACCAACAAGCGCCACCACCGGTCACCAGTCTCAGCGCCACTTTCGCCACCGACAACAAAGCCGTACTCTTGAAGTGGAAAGCGGAAAAAATGCCCACTGACTTCCGTACTTTCGTTATTATTCGCCAGAAAGTGGAGCGTGAGACTTCGCTCGCCTATGCCCAGCTCAATGAAACGGCCTGGAAGCAAACTACTTTTACTGATGCGGGCATTGCCAAACAAACCTTCCCTGAAGGAGAATATTATCGCTACGGCATTGCGGCCATGGATAGCTCGGCCAATTACAGCGATACCACTTTTGCTATCCTGCAAATTCCCGACAAAACGCCACCCAAGCCGCCCGTTGCCATTGCCGCCAGTATTGAACCCAACCTTGGCGTTAACCTGACCTGGAACGCCTCCGTTTCGACTGATGTAAAGCTCTACCAGGTTTTTCGGCGCAAACTGGGCAGCCCAACAGATTCGCTGCTGGTAAAAATCCCTGCCGCTCAGGCTCGTATCTTCCGCGATGATAAAGCGCGTATTGGCACAACTTACTTGTACTGCGTCAATGCCATCGATTCGCTGGGCAATATGGGGGCAAAATCGGCTGCTGACACCCTAAAAATGCGCGACTTTTCCTCACCAGCCAAGGTGCGCAATGTGCAGGCGCTAGCGAGTGCCACGGGCGTATTCCTGCAGTGGGAGCCCACGCAAATTCCCGATTTGGCTGGCTACCGCATTTATATGTCGGATCTTGCGACTGGATTCTACAAACTGGTACAGTCAATACCCAGCAAAGAAACGCATTTTACCGACCCGCGAGGCAAAGCCGGACAGTGGTATCAGATTCGTGCCATAGATACCTCCAGCAATGAAAGCCCTCCTGGGCAGCCTACCCAGGCAGTAGGAAAATTGTAAAATTCATCTTTTAAGTAGGTGAGCAAAAGCTTCATCGGTAAATAATTATTTTTAATTCATTATTTACCAGCCAGATAACTAATTATTAACAGCTAACACTTGATTACTGGACATTTCATTTTTTAACTTGTTAAACATCCCCCTAACCCCCTTCAAAGGGGGAATTCGAGCGTCCAGATTCCCCCTTTGAAGGGGGTTAGGGGGATGTAGATGACGCCTAGAAGAAAATGTCCAGAAATCAGAGCTAATACCTAACTACTTAATTTTCATGCCTATTCGGACATTTTTCCTCGCCCTGTTATTATTTCCTGCCTTTTCCCAGGCACAAATGGATAGCGGAGATGCGTTGTCAAAGGCGCAGGCTGCTTTGCAGAAAAAAGACTATTCGACAGCCACACGAGTATTGAAATCGGCTTTGGCAAAGGATTCTACCCGACAGGAAACGTATTGGTTATTAGCTTCGGCCTATTTGTTGCAAAACCTTCCCAAATCCGCCGCACCCATCGCCCAGGCCGGGTTGCGCCGTTTTCCGAAGTCGACACTGATGCAGTGGGTTACCGCCGAAGTATATTTACAACAACAGCGAACGGACGAGGCTTTGGCTCTTTATCAGCAAGTAGAAGCAGCCAACCAGGCCAATTTGACCAATCAATCAGCAGAAGCCAACCCGAACGTGCCAGTGACCCAACTGCACAACCGTCTGGGGCAACTGTACGCGCAGAAAGGCGCGGCAGCGTTACAGAAAAACTCCCCTAAAGTAGCCGTGAAGTACTTCCTACAGGCGCAACCGTATTTGACTCCTTCACCCGAACTTTACGTAAGCCTTGCCTATGCCTACCTGCAAGCAGACGAAACTGCCAGCGCCCGCAACCTCGCCACCGAAGGGTTACGCAGGTTTCCGAAAGACGATAAACTCCTTCGCTTACAAGCCGCTGCTTCCAGTCGGCAGGACGATTCCAAGGGAGTCCTCACTGCCTACGAACGCCTTTACAACCAATCTCCAAACGATACAGAAGTGGCCATGACGTACGCCGAAGCCCTGTTGTCGAACCACCGGGAGGCAGAAGCCGCCCAGGTTTTCAATCACCTGATGGGTGCCTATCCGCAGAAGCGAGCTGTCTATGAAAACATTTTGGGGGTATATGACAAGTGGTCCGATCTGGCAGGAAAACAGCCGGTTTTACGTCGCTTGCAAAGCCAGTTCCCGAACGATTATACGGTTTGGCAACGCATCGCACAGACCTACGAAGCCCGTCAACAGTGGACTCAGTCTCGCCTGGTATATGATTCCCTGGCACAGTTTACGAACCAAGCCCTGGAATACCGCCTGGCAGTGGCGCATACCTGGGAGCGACAGGACAGTCTGGCGGCTGCCGCCCTCGTATACACCCAACTCGCCACTGATTTCCCGAAAGAAACGGGCGTGCTGGCTCGTTTGGGCTGGGTGCAGGAGTCGCTGGGGTATTGGGAACAGGCTGTCAAAACCTACGAACGGTGGGTTGCCTTACAAACGGATGAAGCGGCTCCAGTAGTGCGGCTGGCCTGGGTCCAGGAAAAACAAGGAAAATCCGTAGCTGCGCTAGCTAACTACGAAAAGGCGATCTTACTTGGCACGAGCAGCCCGCTCGCTTTTTTACGAAAATCGGAAGCACAACTGACCCAGGGAAATACCAATGAGGCCTATCAACTGGCAGAGATCGCTTTGCGTAAAAGCCTTTCTGCCAGCAAAAAAGGACAGGAAAGCTTGCTGAGCCAATTACAGGGAAGCCAAAACGTACTCACTACATCAGTAGACCCTAGCCAGGCCGGCCAGGTACAAATGAACGAACTGGTGGCTGAGCAAGCTTTTACCCACTTCACCCAACATTTCCCTTTCGCTCAGGTAGCACCGGTGCAGGACGACCTGCTGAAACAGTATGTGGGTTCGGGCAAGTTGTATTACTGGGCCGGTACGTACCAACAAAAGCAAGGCAACGCCACGCGTGCGGTTGAACTGCTGACGCAAGCGGTAGGCTGGCAACCCAACCTGCGGGAGGCGCAATTAGCGCTGGGACAATACTACGAACAGGCGCAAAAAACTGAGTTGGCCATCCTGGCATTTGAGCGTGCCTTAGCCATTAATCCGCATGAGAGTGATGCTTACGAAGCCCTTATTCGTTTGTATAGGCAGCAAGGTAAGCTCAACGAACTTTGTCAACGCTGGCTGGCGCGTTACCGCACCCAAAGCGAGAACACCACCCTTAAAAGCCGCCTCATTGAAGCCCTCCACAAAGCCGGCGATGAAGCCACCGCCCGGCAGCTGATTGAGCAAGAACCCTGAAAGGGTGATAGGATAATATCACCCTTTCAGGGTTGTGGTTTTTCGCTGTCGTTCGGCTATAATCCTGGCATCCCTTCGGGATTCTTACACTGTCATTCTTGCTTACACTGTTTGTAAAAAATGCCCCTCAGCATGACAAGGCGGGAAAGGTGAAACTTTATTTTGTTCACGTCCCTAATGTCTATTTGTTGAATAGCTTGTTGAGGGCTTCCGTGCGGTTCTGGACGTGCAGTTTTTCGTAAATATGGTGAATATGCTGTCGAACCGTGCCGATGCCAATGGAGAGTTGTTCGGCAATTTCCTTGTAAAGCAAGCCCTTGGCCAACTGAATAACGATTTCTTTTTCCCTGGGCGAAAGCTCGTAGGTGGGTTCGTCCACTGGTTTGGACTGAAAAGAAGCAAGCACCCGACGGGCAATCGACGCACTCATGGGTGAACCGCCCTCGTGCAATTCACGAATGGCTTCCACAATCTTATGGGGCGGCATTTTTTTCAAAACGTACCCGTTGGCTCCCGCTGACAAGGCATCAAAAATAGCCTCATCATTTTCGAATACCGTAAACATCAGGAACTGAGTAGCCAGCCCCTTTGACTTGAGTTGTCGCACACAATCAATGCCACTGATGCCTGGTAGGTTGATGTCCATAACCACTACATCCGGTTTTTGTCGGAACAACTCAGGCAGGGCTTCTTCAGCATTGTCAAAAACAGAAAGGCAATTTAATTCAGGCGTCTGACGGAGGATCAGTTGCAAGCCTTCCCGAATATCTGGCATATCTTCTACAATACTGACTTGAATAGGGCTCATGGGCCAAAAATACGTTTTCCCTGGGGGATAGTCAATGTAACTTTCGTTAGGGCTTGTTACGAAATAACTAATTCCCATAACTAATTTCCAAGGGGATTAATGGGCACTTCCAGATGAATAACTGTACCGGCGTCCTTTAGAATTTGAAATTCACCATGCACATTCTTCATGCGTTGCTGCATATTTTTCAACCCATTTCCCCATTTCCGGAGGGCTTCCGGATCAAAACCTCTCCCATTATCCCGGATAGTCAGGCAGATCTGCTGATCAAAGGTGAGGGTAATGATTACCTGGGAAGCCTGGGCGTGCTTGATTAGGTTATGTACCGCTTCTTTCACAACCAGGTAAATATTTCTCCTTTGTTCTCCCGAAAGGTTGATGAGAGGAATCGGCTCTTCCACCTGAAATTGATAGGGCAGTTCAGCATTTTCCAATAAAGTGCTCATTTGGCTTCGCAGGTAAGCCACCAGGCTTTCCAGGGTATCGTGTTGCGCGTTCATTGACCAAACGATATCGTTCATGTTATCTACCAGACTAATGGCCATCAAGGAAATTTTGTCAGTCGTAGCCGCAACCCCCTCATCGACTAGCTGGCTTCGGAGGGTATTGGTCAAAAATAAGATCGAGGTCAGGCCTGAGCCCATGTCGTCGTGCATTTCGCCCCCGATGCGTTTGCGTTCGGCTTCCCGGGCTTCGGTAGCTACTTTGTATTGTTCGAAAGCCTGTAGTTCCCTTTCCAGTTTCAAGGTGTTTTCCGCTTGTTTTTTCTGTATTTCAGCCATCCGGTTTTTATACCCCAGTCCAAGTGAAAAACAAATCAGTTCGACTGCTATGCCTGCTTTGAAGTAGAAAAGAGGACTGTCGAAAGGCTCAATCCAGTTAGATATCTCACTGGCCATTCCAGACAAGACCATGGCTACCAGACCCAGTATTGCAAAACTAACCGTGCCAGCCAGCAGATAATATACGATGACAAGGTTTTTCACCCGAAGCAACTGATTAATGGAGTACAAAGTGAGTAAAGTGAGACTGATCCGGATACCATGCCAAACCTGTATACGCCATAGATAATGGTCTGGGAGCCAATACAAAGCCACCAGGTCGAGCAGCGCATAGGTAAGCATGACGACAGTTGCTATCGTCAAAACTTTATCCAGATGAGGAAGTAGCGTGGAAGTATTCAGGAATTTCCGGAAAAACTGAAAATACATGCAATAGGCCAGCACCTGTAAAATATTGTTCAGGTACGAATAGACGAAGGGATTCTGATAGAGGCTAATTCGACTGAAGAGAATGGTTTTCAGGATGAAATATCCCAGAAAAAAAGCAATGTAACCTGCGTAGTAGAAATATTCTGCCGAACGAATCTGTACTGATTTGGCCAGCATGTATAACAACATCATTCCCAGCATTCCACAGAAAATCAAAGAGGTCACCGTATCCGTATTCAAGCCTTGCGTATTGTCTTGGAAAAACAACGGCAGAAAAGTGGATGTCATCAGATACGGACGGAGGGAAAAATAGGCCTGTTTGATGGGTTGCAGTCGAGCCATATAGGTTTGCCGTTGCTGTGGAAGAAGCGTCAACCGGAAGTAGGCCACCTGCAGGTTCGGATTCGGTTGGTAATACTCCGCCGGAATTTCCCGCAATACATTGGTGCTGCCCACGTGTTGCCATAGTCGAATAGCTTCATTTTCGGACACATGAAAATATAGGATAACAGCATCCGGCTGGTCGTTATACACAGAGAATTGGTAGAAGTGCGGAAAGACCGTATTTTCCAGCGGAATATAGTTATCGACGTAATCCTTGCGTTGCCAATCAAAATCAGCAGAAGGTGACGGAAGGTCGGTTTGTTTGGTTCGGTCAATGTATACCCCCGTCTCACCGGAAATGCGTCGGTAATCTTTGATCGTAGTTGTCCGGATGAGTGTACTGTCGGGGCGAATGTGCTGTCCCCCAGCGTAGGCGGAATTAGAAATAGAGGAGAGCACCAGCAATAGCCAAATATAATCCTGGATCAACCTGTTGAGCTGTATGGGTAAGTAAAAAAAGCAGGCATTCAACTGGGCAATCTTCATGAGTTTGTCACCTTATTGAGGAATTGTTATAAATAAAGCTCAAAGAAGGAAAACAAACAAGAAATTTAAATAATAGAGTTTATCTGGAGCGTGTAGTTGTGTCCTAATCGTAGCTCCCGATAGTACGCCCTATCTTTTTGCCTGCAAAAAGTGGACTTCCCTTTTCCAGGCATCCCATATACCAGCAATCGGAACGGGAATGATAATCACTAAAAAACTCGATAGATGCGGGTAAAAAGTTCTCCTGATTGAAACGGTTTACAGTGGAGCAGCCCCGTTTCAGGTGTTTGCATTTGAAGCGGGACATTACCATTGGTCGAGGTTTGCCGAGGTAATCATCGAGGGCTATAGAAGTTTGTTATTGAGTGGAGACTTCATTTTGTCTGCGCTGCAAAGCGAACAGACGAAAAGTGTTTCCGATGTCTCTGATATTAAAAAAGCCCCAAATCTAATAGATTTGGGGCTTTTGTGGAGAATACCGGATTCGAACCGGTGGCCTCTGTACATGCCAATAGCGTTGGCATCTCAGTCTGTTAAATTGGCGGAAGTCCCAATTCTATTAAAAATTGATTATGTGTCTCTCTTGCTTTGTTAATGTTTTTGTCAAGATCGACCAATTTATGGTTCACTACTTTCAAGTCAATGAGTTCTGCGTCTAATGATGTGCTTATATAGCGTGAAATATTTAGATTGAATTCGTTTTTCTCAATTTCATCCATTGATACTCTACGGGAGTAACGGGTTTCTTCTTTGCGTTCTCTGTATGTCTCAACTATCTTTTCAATGTTCTCCGGCAGTAGGTTGTTTTGTCGTTTTCCTTTTTCAAAGTGGTCAACAGCATTGATGAATAAAACATCGTCAAACTTTTTACATTTCTTTAAAATCAAAATACAAACGGGAATACCTGTTGAGAAAAACAGGTTTGCAGGAAGTCCAATCACGGTATCAATATTTCCGTCCTTTAACAACTTGGTCCGGATGCGTTCTTCGGAACCGCTTCTGAACAATACGCCATGGGGTAGAATGATGGCCATGGTTCCCTCTTTGCTTAAAAAATGAAAACCGTGCAATAAGAAAGCAAAGTCAGCTGCTGATTTAGGGGCAAGTCCGTAACTCTTGAAACGAAAATCTTCTCCCATAGCTTCCGTTGGCTCCCAACGATAACTGAAAGGCGGATTGGCGACAATGGCATCAAACTCCAACTTTTTCGCAGGATTCATTTCGTTTAAAATCTCCCATTCGTTGAGCAAGGTATCTCCGTGGTGGATTTCAAACTCGGTGTCTTTTACGCCATGCAGCAGCATGTTCATACGAGCTAGGTTGTACGTGGTGATATTCTTTTCCTGTCCGAAAATTTTACCGATTGAGCCACCCGCTTCATGGATTTTCTTACGGACGTTGAGCAACAAGGAGCCTGAACCACAAGTAAAGTCAAGCACTTTGTCCAGCTTTTTCTTTTCGCCTTTGCTTGGGTCTTGGCTGTCAAGCGTTACAATGGCGGAAAGAATGTCCGAAATCCGTTGTGGCGTGTAAAACTCACCGGCTTTTTTACCGGAGCCTGCTGCAAATTGCCCAATCAGGTATTCGTACGCATCGCCCAAAACATCCGTATTGGTAGAAAACTTACGAATGCCTTCGGCGATTTTCTGAATGATGGTGCAAAGCTTTTTGTTTCGATCGGGGTAGGTTCGGCCAAGTTTATCAGAATCCAGATTGATTTCGGAGAATAAGCCCTGAAAGGTGCTTTCAAACGATTGGTTCTCGATGTACTTAAACCCATTTTGAAGGGTTCGTAGCAATTCCCCATTCTGAATTCTTGCCAGTTCTGCAATGCTGTTCCATAAAAAGTCTGGTTCAATGACATAGTGAACTTTTCTCCGCATTTGCTTCTCAAACTCCTGCACATCGTTTGGATTTTGCTCATACCAAACGGCTAGGGGAGTTCTGTTATCGCTTTCTTCTAATACTGGATAGTCTTTCCCTAATTCCTTTTTAGCGGCCGATTCATAATTGTCTGACAAATACCGTAGGAACAGAAACGAAAGCATATAATCACGGAAATCATCGGCGTTCATTGCTCCCCGCAATTCGTCTGCTATTTTCCAAAGTGTATTCCCTAATTGCGTTTGGTCGTTTGCTGTCATGCTATTTCTATTCGTTAAATATTTCAGGAAAATAGAACTCGTATTTGTTAAGGAATCCGGTTAAAATTCGATTAAAAAGGTCTTTGGTATCAGGCCCCATTTCTTTCGGGTCGAAAATCGAATATTTGCCGTGGCTAAATAATTGCAAGGCCCGTTCAAAAAGAACTTCGTCTTCCTCTCTCAAACTACCAATACACTTGTCAATCTTGTCATATCCAAAGAAACTGGCGGTCTTTTCTAATATGCTTCTCAAGGCGTTGAAATGGTAGGTGTACACTTTATCGGATTCAACTACTTGCTTTAGTTCGCTTAGTATGGCAATATGGTGAAAAAATGGAGTGTCCCCTGTGTCTTGCAGGGCATAGTCGTTAGGCACTTTTAAATGTAGAAAGTAGCGTTTGTTCTTTACCTTTCGGCCAAACTCATTGTACAACACATTAAAGAATAAGCTGTGATGGGTGGAAATCACCGTTTTAATCTCGCTGTCTGCCCTGGTTAATAGATTTGATAAATCACAAGCCACGGCAATGGCATTGTTTTCATCAAGGGACGATATGGGATCGTCAATATACACGTACTTCACCCAGCTATACGCCGGGTCTTTATCAATGGCTAATTGACAAATAGCCAGGAAAAAACACCAGATAAACAAGGTTTCCTCTCCCCTCGAAATTTTGATGTTTTCTATCCGTTGCTCAACGCCATTGACAAGGATGCTTTTGGAAAAAGAAACCGTGGAATTCTCGTAATCAATGTCAAATTGTAAGTCAACGTAATTATGAAAAAAGGATTCGATCTTAACATCCAGGTCTAATTCGTGAAGCCCATTAAAAAATGCGGAATCTGCGTTCAGCTTTATGAATCGGTTTGTATTGTGTTCCAGGTCGTTGTTCCACGAAAACAGGTCTTCGGTAAACGCATTGAAATACAAAGTATCTCTACTACCCTCGGTTTTGCCCAATTCCTTGAACTCCATCGACAGCCTGGTCTTTCCAGTGCCATTGTGCGCAAAGAATAATATTAAATCTTTCAAGGGTCGATGATCGCCCGTTAGATCCTTCCGGAAATGGCTTGCAACCTCCGTCAGCGTATTGAATTTTGTGATGGCGCTCATTCGTTTACTTCTGGAAACAAGCCTGCTGTCTGAACTATGATTTATTTGATTTGCGGATTACCCTGATTTTTTTGTTTGAACTTTTTGTTGCTTACTCTTTTATATTCGAGACTTCTAGCTCCGAAATTGATAAGCAAGCCCACTTCCAGGTCATACGCTTCTAAGTAGTTGATTGCTTGAGCCAGATGAACATCTTCAAGTTTTATGAGGGCTTTCAGCTCAACAGCAACTACTCCTTCCACCAGAAAATCTACACGCCTTGTTCCGATTTGCTGATTTTTGTAATACACCGGCATTTCATATTCTCTGCTGAAGCTGATTCCGTTATCTACCATTTCAATTTCTAATGCCCGCTGATAAATCACTTCTTGAAATCCGTTACCCAAAGCAGCATGCACTCTCATAGCACAGCCAATAATTTTGGAAGTCAAGTCAGAATATTTGTATTGCTCGTTAATCATTGTCTGAACTATGATCTATGTGATTTTATTGAGGATGTGATTTAGTATTAGTGTACCTGGTTTTCCCCAATCATAGTAATCATTTAATCAAATAAATCACAGTTCAGACAAAGGAAACAAGCCTTGCAACAAACCTTTCTTGTGGAGTTTCAGCGCTTCCACCTTTTGGCTTTGGGCATTGATTAAGTCATCTATTGAGGAAAGGCAGGAGGCGATTTTTTGTTGTTCTTTTTTGCTTCTTGGGAATTTCAGAGGCAAATTATTTATTAATGCTACTGTCAATTGTTGAACAGCATTCCCAAAAGCCTGAGACTTGATTTCTGATTGAATTATGTTTGAAAGGCAAAAATGATATAAATACTTTGGCTCTATTTCCTTGTTCTTAAGTCTAAGAATT
>JAZKGK010000091.1:0-25113 GCA_040385915.1 Bacteroidota bacterium | reverse complement strand
CAATCTTCGCTCGTCTTCCCGTAAGTAATCGTTCGTCTATGCTCTACTACAAAGAATACCTTCTCGAAACATCCGGCGGAGCTTCTATGGCGGATTGGGTGGTATTTATACACGGGGCGGGGGGCAGTTCTTCGATCTGGTTTAAGCAACTCCGTGAATTCCGACAGCATTTCAACGTTTTGTTAATTGACCTCCGCGGCCACGGAAAATCGAAAGACCTGTTGACGGCATACGTAGAAAACAGCTATACTTTTAAGGATATAAGCCTGGATGTATTAGAAGTACTGGATCACCTCCGTATTCAGGCGGCCCATTTCGTAGGGATTTCACTGGGGTGCATCATTATTCGTACCTTGGGCGAGCTCCAACCTACGCGCATACAATCGATGGTGTTGGGTGGAGCCATCACTCGTCTCAACATCCGCTCCAATGTGTTGATGAACCTAGGCAACCTTTTGAAGCGCGTAGTGCCGTATATGTGGCTTTATAGCTTGTTTGCCTGGGTTATTATGCCCAAGCAAAGACACGAAAAATCCCGGTCTTTATTTATTGAAGAAGCCAAAAGACTGGCGCAAAAAGAATTCCTGCGGTGGTATAAGATGACGGCGGAGATTAACCCCTTACTAAAGTATTTCAAGGAAAAAGAATTGTCTATTCCGACGCTATACGTCATGGGCGATGAAGATTATATGTTTCTTCCACCCGTTAAAATCATTGTCAGCAAGCACCAAAGCGCCTACCTAGCCATTCTGTCCAATTCTGGTCACGTAGTAAATGTCGACCAGCCCGATCAATTCAATCACATCTCCATCGACTTCATCCGACAACACGGCGGACACTGAGCCAATAGCTAAATAGCTAATCTAAGCATGGCTTACGCGCCTAACCAAAGGCATCAACTACATTATCTTTTCCACTCTCGTGCTTTCCCTCGGCTGTCATATATTTTTACCCGCTTTGCCTGAGGAGAAATCCAAATGCCACGGGCAGATTGCGATAAGTAACCCGATCCATAGTAAAACTCTTCTCGCCTTGTGCGTTTATCTGGCAACATCACCTCCGCATACAGATCCGAAGGCGCTGCTGATAACCAACGCGATGCAAGTGCAGTAGCAAATACGCGCAAACTATCATCATTGCAAGCGGCTAGAACCAAGGGCGTTCCGTTGTAGCGAGGGAGCTGCGCCAATCCTTTCGCATCCTTATCTACAAAAAAACCACTCTGGACAGCGGATAGAGGCAAAAAATGGCCTTTTCCATCTCCGCGCAGATATAGACCGATGGAGGCATCGTACCAACCTGTCAATATTTCGGAGGCGTAAGAGTTGCCCGACAACAGCACATCCAGGTTACCATCGCCATCAAAATCCTGCACCAACAGGCCAAATACCGGGGCAAATTGTGCCCGGATGGGCAATGGCAATAGCTTGAATTTCCCTTTCCCTAGGTTCTCCAGATAACAACTTTGCAGTTGTTGGGCTTGTACCATATAAGCATCTTGTAGAGATTCGGGCGTAAAAATCTGATCGAAAGTAGCTTTGGCATAGTCAGCATAGCGGGGAAACTGCTTTCGCATGGCTACAATCTGGTCAATCATATCATCGCGGGGAGGAGCAGGATAATTTTTGCCTTGAATATAATAACAGAGCATGGGATCGAGGCTGCCATTACGGTCAAAATCTTTTGCGAAGAGCGAAACCGGTTCACGGTCAGAGGCTTTAAACTTGGAGTTCAAGCCCAGATTACCCGCGATATAGTCAATATCTCCATCATTATCGAAGTCGCCCGCCGCCAGGCTGTTCCACCAGCCAGAAGAATTCTTGAGGGATTGCGTGCTACGCTGGTCTGTTTTTCCAGCATCGGCACTCCAGGCAATTAGTTTCCCATGCTGGTTTTTAAAAAACGTGATAGGCATCCATTCACCCACCAATAGAAGGTCAGGCTGCTGGTCATTGTCAAAATCCGTCCAAAGAGCGGAAGTAACCATGCCAATTTTCTTCAATTCAGGGCAAACGACTTCTGTTACATCCCGGAAAATACCGCCATTGTTTTGCAACAGATAGCTTTGGGGCGGCAATGGATATTGCCCTGGCGCTACCCTTCCGCCTACAAATACGTCCAGGTCGCCATCTCGGTCATAATCGGCAGCTACCACGCACGAACCGCTGGTGTTGATAGTGGGCAAAGCCGCCTTATCGAGCCGCAGGTTTCCTTGTCCATCGTTCTTGTACAGTCGATCCTGGTAGTAGCGAGAGCCTATGGGGAATTCGCTGCTGCCGCTTACCACGTACAAATCCATATCTCGGTCATTGTCTGCATCGAAAAACAACGCACCCATATCTTCCTCATACCCATTGGCTTTGGGCAACGGCGTGCTTCTGAATTTCCCATTGGATTGCTGGTAAAAAACCATCCCTGCTTGTTCAGAAGCACCTCCCACATAAAAATCTTCTAAACCATCGCCATTGACGTCAGCCACGGCCAAACCGGGACCGCTTTGAGAATGTTTGAAAGGAATCAGCGGTTGAACCCGGAAGTCTGAAAAGTCTTTTTCCTGGTGACGATAAGTGAGTGCCACTTCGTTTGTAATAGACTTAAAAATAGGAGTGGCAGTATTGGCCAATAGCAAATGATGACTGGTTGGACTTTCAGCATCTTTCTGATACAATGTCAACCGTTGGTTGGCACGAACATTCCGCAATAGTTGATATTGTCCACTAGGCCAGGTAATTTCGAGCGAATCTATTGTGGTTAGTTTACCCAAGCCAAAGTGGATGGTTGGGTCCATCGACGATTTGTATCCCCGCGTCGTAAAATGCTCAGCGTATTGGGTTTTGCCCTGGTAATGTAACTGAACTTTAGCACCAATGCCAGTGATATTAAGCGAATCGCCTACGAGTTCGAGTTGCAGAAAATGATTTTTCAAGAGCTTTTCCGCATTATTCCGGTAAATAAAAGCTTCCTGATTCAAGTTATTAATGACTAAATCCAGGTCACCGTCCCGGTCAAGGTCGGCATACGCAGCTCCGTTAGAAATACTCAGGTCTCGCATACCCCAAGCTTCCGACTGATTCGAAAAGGTTAGGCCTTGGCCCGATGCGCCATTATTTTTGTAGAGGTAGTTCTTCAATTTCACTTCGGTAATTTTCTCCAAGCCTTCCCGCAACTGCATTCGGATGTTTTTTTCCGTTCCAAACTGAGAAACTGCCCGGCTATACACGGTATAATCCTGGTCAGTAATGTCCTTGCCATACCCGTTGGTAATGAGCAAATCACGGAAACCGTCATTGTCATAGTCGGCCAACAGTGTGCTCCAACTCCAGTCAGTGCTGTGGACACCGGCCAACTGCGCTATTTCACTAAAGGATATGTGCTGGCTCCCAGCCTTGCCCGAAGGATTAACACCATTGTTTAGTTGAAAAGTATTGCGGACGTACTGCGGCTCGTACCCCATCCGTAGGTTCAGTTTGAAGCGATCATAATTCATAGAGCCAAACATGAGCTTCTGGCGTCGATTGGTTTCGGGCAACATATCCAACTCAAAAATATCCAGCCAGCCATCATTGTTAATATCGACGACATCTACGCCCATGCCATTGTAGCTCTGATGCTTCAGCAAGTGAGAGATTTCATTACTGAAACCACCTTTTCCCGTGTTCAAATACAGAATATCATTAGACAGGAAATCATTAGACGTATACAAGTCCGTCCAGCCATCCTTGTTCAGATCGCCCAGCGCAAGCCCCAGGCCATACCCTTCGGTAAGTATCCCCGCCGCCCTGGAAACATCCGTAAATACGGGGTGTTGTCCCACAGTACTGTCCGAAGGTTGCGCTGCCTCGTTTCGGTATAAATGATCGGTAGAAGTCGCTTCCCCGTTCAGGCGCTTGCGGCGGGTGGTATTTTTATTCGATTCGCCGGTGGCGTTGTTGAGGAGATACAAATCCAAGTCACCATCCCTGTCATAATCAAAGAAAGTCGCTTGAGTATTATAGCCTACATTGGCAATACCGTATTTACTAGCTTGCTCCGTGAAGGCCAGATTACCAGACGACTGGGCTCCTGTATTGATAAATAATAAGTTGGCAGACAGCTGATTGGGCTCTCGGTTAGACGTACAAACATAAATATCGAGGTAGCCATCCTGATTTACGTCAGCCATGGTCGCGCCTTCAGCCCAAACCGAAGTTTCTAACCCAGCGGCTTTGGTAACGTCTTCAAACTGAAAGTTGCCTTTGTTGAGGTACAGCTTGCAGGAAACCTGATTGCCAGTAAAGAATATGTCGGGAAGGCTATCATTATTGATATCGCCGATAGCCACGCCACCACCATTGTAGATATAGTCGAAGGTCAGAATACTCAGCGAATCCGATTCGGTTATGGTATTGCTAAAATGCACACCCGAATGTTCGGAAGAAATTAACTCAAATAATGCTTCGGATTGGTTATGCTCATTTTCGCAACCAACCAGTATTGAAAAGAAAAACAACCATCCTGCCGAATGGCCTACCCAGGCACTCATTCTCATAACATTCTCAAGTAAAGCATTTCCAGCTTAATTTTCGGTAGTAAAGATAATGAACTACTATTTGGCTTTGAGTCATATTACTCGCGCTGGTTCGTTTAGGTTCTTTTGCCTGATTAATTAAAACCCTAATGACTAACACATACTGATTATAAGTTACTACGCCCTGCTGCTTCAGAAAGGCGGCAAGGCGTAGTAGTTGAGTAACGCACGAAATAAAACCAACAGCCCATTAGCTTGCCACACTCGCCGATAGACGCGCGTCTAATGTAATAGAGGCATTAAGTACCTTCGAGACGGGGCAGTTCTCTTTGGCATTTTGTGCTAATTCATCAAATTTCTCAGCACTGAGGCCAGGAACATTCGCCGTAGTTTCCAGGTGGATTGTCGTGATTGCCCCATTTTCTAACGTGAGAGAGGCCTTGGTATCAATAGATTGTGGCGTAAACCCAGCTTCTCCGATGTTAAAACTCAGCTTCATTGTATAACAACCAGCGTGAGCTGCAGCAATCAGTTCTTCTGGATTGGTGCCAATCCCTTCAGCAAAACGGGAGTTAAAAGAGTATTGCGTATTGTTCAAGACTCCACTTTGGGTAGTCAGTTGGCCATTGCCTTCTTTGCCCGAGCCATTCCAATGGGCAGATGCGGTTCTTTTCATAAGGGTATGATGAAAAATGGTTAGGTGTTAATAGAACTGCCAATATATTGTATTTACACGACAATTATTACTTCTCTATAGGTATACCCTTACTCAACAGACCAAAAAACATCTATCAGGTATGCGTATCTTACTAACTAAAAACAGATCGCCATGATAAAATATTTATTCATCCTTGGTGTATTCATCAGTTGCCAAGCATTGGCTCAAAGCAATACCCACAAAGAAACAGAACAAGCTTCTATTGAAGAGATGGAAGAAGATACTGAGAGTCCGGAAAATGATATCCTGAAATGTGATAAATATCGTGAAGGCGTGTACCGGTCTTTTGAAGAATTCCGGAGAAATGACCCTTTCATTACCCAGGAGTTTGTTTTCTTCAAAAGCAATACGCCTTCATCCAAGCCTTACCTTGAACATGAAAAAAACCAGCTCCAACTCGTAGATGAAGACGGCAATACCAGTAAAGTCCTCGATCGGGTATGGGGCTTGTGTGACGCCAGCGGGGTATATCTTTACTTTGAAGATACTTACCAGCTAGGTAAGCGGTATAATTTGATTACCCATATTGGCCAGTATTGTTACTTCGTTGATGAATATGATATGCATGAACCATCTACGGGTAATAATAAAACTGGTATACCTACTACGAAACACATCCGTATAGAATACGTGCTCAATATCAATAATGGTCAGGTATCCGAATTGTCGGTAATGGCACTCAGAAAAATCCTTTCCCAAGACCAGGAATTGCTTGGTAAGTTTGAGAAAGAGAAAACTCCGGGTGCAGTCAAGTACGATTATCTTGTCCTTTTTAACGAACGCAATGAAAAGTCAGTAAAACCTTTGAAGTACTAAAATCAGTTTTACACAGCAATCCACCCTATTGGCCCATTGATCCCAGCACCAGGATTGATTGACCTTTTCTTTTTACCAGTAGCCGTACAATATTTTGCTCTAGGTGTATTAATCGTAGCCCCACTTATACGCCGCTGGTGTCCAGCAGCCACAATGCTTTCCTGTCACCTGCATTACCATCTTTTAGCCTCAGCCATCAACAAGATCTTCCAACTATGCTACATTAAAATAATACAATAAATTCAGAAGCACAAAGCAAGCCTTAATTTTATTTATTTAGTTGATAATTGCTAGACAAAAAAATTGCTTTTAAGCGTATTTTAACGTAAATTGAATAGCCATCCAGGTATTTTCTGCACACCAAAGGAAAGAATATTAGAAGCTAAAACGCAAAGAGAAAATATTAATAAAATTACAATAAACCGAACGCTACTGAGCTCAAAAACGTTAAATAAATATGCAAGAAAAATCTGAAAATAAGCAAACTACATTGTTTCCATTCGAAGGCTCTTTCGCCCATGCGCCATTGATGTCACCTTCGGTGGAAAAAGCAGCTACTGGCTCTTCTCAGAGTTCCTCGCAGAGTTCCTCGCAGACTCGTTCAGAAGAAGAAGAGCGGTGGCGGCGATCGATTCCCGCACAAGTATTCCTGAACCATTTCTTTGCTATCAGCTATCATCTGCAATATTCGGAAGGTTCGGATGCGCTCCACCAATTGACTCACTTTATCAATCATCGCCCTTCGTTAAGCGAGCCTGATGTGGAGGAAATAAAAAAGCACCTGCTTAACTGTTGGAGTACTGAGTACGCGCTTCGGACTACGGCCGAGTTGGGCGATGAGCACTACCTTCGAAATGCGTTGCATTGGACATTCCCTCAGGCTTACTATAGCATTTTCTCTGGCTTGCGAGCCTTCCTATATACCCACGGTGTCAGAAGCAACAATACAGAGCTAATGCGTCGGGAAGTTGGCCGTTTGGTCGTGAAAGGTTTTTACCCCACCGCCATCGGATTCTATGCAGCAGGACATCACGATGATTTCCGGGTGCATCGATTGCCGCTGTCTTCCTATAAACCTAGTCTCAATCTGGCTGGCAAGGAAATGGAAGCCCAGGGGCAAATTGGTCAATTTCTGCGAACCACCCGTAAAATTCGGGCGAAAGCTGTTCGTCAACGCGTGCAAAGCAATCCTAGTACCGCTTTGCGTAGCGTGCGTACGGGAGAAATATTACAAAAATTTGATGCCAGCCATTGGCAACAATTGACCTGGCGCTTTGGCTATACTACTTATTTCGACTTGTTGAGTCGTTTGAAAATTACAGCTAATCACCGGGAGATTGAGCGGTTTGTGGAGGCGGATATTAACTTCAAGCTATTCCACCAGTCTTTACTAGATCTGGTAAGCTACCTTAATTTTGTACACGAGTGCTACATAGCCAAAGCTGTGGGGCTGGAAGTGTATCAGCAGTGGATAGAGGAATTGCCTGCTCACCTGCAAAATGGTTTCGTGCAGAACAGATTAACGGAAAAGATCGGGACAATCGTAGCATCCGTTACGCCGCCAGTAATAGACCTGCCACAATTGGGCTTATCGGCTTAAGGCAGTCTTTCCTAACTACTATCAACGCTATCCTTTCATCAGGATAGCGTTTTTTCATTTAGTACAATTTATACACTTACTGCGTAATACGCTGGTATTTTTCAGCCTTGGTTGGGTCTAGCTCAACCAGCAGGTTGTAAGCCCGTTGCTTATCCTGGGGTGAGGCTTCGCTGAAAATGCTAATGAGTTCGGGAGCCTTGGTATCGAAGAAAGAGTTGATTAACACAGTAGAGGGCTTGAGTTGATTAATCTGCTTAATCTGAGCCAGTATTTCGATCAGTTGAGCGCGGGATTTGTCCTGATCTTTGTTGAAATCGTCTAGCACTAACCGATGGTAGGTGTACAATCCCTCGCGAAATGGAAGCATTTGCTGGCTCATGAGGTTTTCAATCAGCCAGTAGCGGTTACGCGAATCGTCACTAGACTTCCAACCTTTCTCTGTAGCCTGTTGGGCATTATTAGCAACAGTAAAAGCACGTTGCAACAATGCGCTGCCACCTAGCTTACTAAAGGAATCGTAATCGATGCCAAGTATAACGTAGGCATAAAAACCTAACATAGAAGTAAGGTTAGTATTGAAAGTATTGTCGTTGAAATCCATCGGCTGCGATTGGGTATACTGAAACTGTACATATTGGTCTATATAGCCAAAAAGGACTGATTCGTACCCGGTACCATAAATAGGTCTGGAAGACTGAATTTGTGCAGTGCCTTCATATAACCCGATGCCTGGAGACTGTAGCAAAGTAATTATAAGGGAGCAATTGATTCTTTCTGCCGAATTAACCTGGTCATTGGTCCAGCGGCGGGTGTTCATAAATTGGGTAATAACGCTTTTCATGTCCGCAAAAATCTGCTTCTCGGCCACTTGACCCGTATTTAGCTGCGAAGCATCAATGGTTACAGTACAATTTAATTCCTGAGCAAACAAACATTTGCTGCCCAACGCAGCCCACATAGCCGTACTAAGCAGGATTCGCAGGCACCCTTTCGAAAGAGGAAGTATTTGCAAGAAATTTTTCATGAAGTTTATCAACTATTAAGCTTATAATATCTTCTGCCACTGCTTTCTTCGACTTTAAAGGAAAAGCATGACTCTGCTGCATACGATCAATCACAGTAATTCGGTTGGTATCGTGTCCAAAGCCTGCGCCTTCATCTTTCAACGAATTGAGTACAATCAAATCCAGGTTTTTTGCTTCTAATTTACCGATAGCATTTGCCCACTCATTGTCCGTTTCTAGCGCAAACCCAACCAGCAGTTGCTTTTCTGACTTCCGTTGGCCAAGTGTTGCTGCAATATCTATCGTCTTAACCAGTTCAAGCTGAAAAGTGGCTTCTTTCTTTTTAATCTTTTTGTCGGCTTTCACTGCTGGCGTATAGTCGGCTACTGCTGCTGCCAATATGGTAACATCAGCCTGAGGAAAATATTGTGCTGTAGCTTCATACATTTCCTTCGCTGACTGTACGGAAACAAGTAAGATATTAGGATGCGATACCGACAAAGCCGTTGGACCACTTACTAAGGTTACCATAGCACCCCTTTCAGCAGCAGCCTGCGCAATGGCATAGCCCATTTTACCAGTAGAATGATTGCTAATAAAACGAACCGGATCGATGGCCTCGTTGGTAGGTCCTGCCGTAATTAGCACATGCTGGCCGGTCATTTTTTGGGATAGTGCAAAGTGCGCTTTCAATGCCTCTACGATATGTTCAGGCTCCGCTAACCGCCCCTCTCCAATCAAGCCACTGGCTAATTCACCGTGTTCTGCCTGAATAATAGTGTTGCCATACGACTGTAATTGTTGGAGATTATGCTGGGTACTCGGATGCTGGTACATATCCAAATCCATAGCCGGAGCGAAAAAAACGGGGCATTTGGCTGATAAATACACGGCCGTTAGCAAGTTATCGCACAGGCCGTTGGCGCATTTGGCCAGCGTATGGGCAGTAGCTGGCGCCACCACCATAACATCTGCCCATAGCCCCAGCGCTACGTGGTTATTCCACTCACCAGTTGGATCTTTCACAAATTCGGTGAGAACAGGATTTTTGGAAAGGGTAGAAAGAGTCAGAGGCGTAATAAAGTGTGCTGCATCGGTAGTCATTACAATCTGCACGGAAGCACCTTCTTTTACCAGTAAACGGGTAAGCAAGGCCACTTTGTAGGCAGCAATGCTACCAGTCACACCCAAGATTATTTTTTTGTTCTTCAGCATACGCAAAAACCTGGCCTATCAGTAAAGATAGCCAGGTTTATTATTATATGGGTTCAATGATAGTATAGGCTCGAAAAGTCACCACTGGGCGCGAAAGTAGCTAATATCCACTGTTTCGCTTTACCCCGAAGTGACTTTTAAAGATAAGGCTCAAAAATAAATCTTGACAAAAGAGGCGTGATTATTTTCACCCTTACTCTCCGTGCATATCGTCTTCACTGGGTCTTCTGAATACGATTTTACCTTCTAGAAATTCGTCTGCAGCAAAAGAAGTTGGTTTGGGCATCCGCTCATAAAACTTCGAAATTTCGATCTGCTCGCGGTTTTCGAATACTTCTTCCAGGTTATCGACAGTAGAAGCGAACTCCGACAGCTTGTTGTTAAGTTCTTCCTTCATCTTAACAGCGATTTGGCGAGCGCGTTTAGAAACGATAGAAACGGATTCGTACACGTTTCCGGTAGGAGCCGCAATTTTATCTATATCCCTGGTAACAATCGAAGGTTGTGTAGCCATAATAAATGCTTGAATGGAATTTGATTTGTACTTACTTATTTTGGGTTGTCAACTGCCCCATCTCATCTACACAGTTGTCATATACTTTTTCTGCGTCTTTGAGGTACTGGCTGGTTGGATACTTATCAATGAAAGACTCATAAAACTTTACTGCATCAGCAAAGCGTTCTTTCTTCTTAGATTCTACGCTTGTTTTTGCTAATTCATACTCTGCCACGATTTTCAGATAAGCCAATTCTTCGTTGTAACCCGAATCTGGGAAGTTCTTCTGAAAGTTTTCGCACATGATTACAGCTGACTTATAGTATATCACGTCGGAATGACCGATTTTGTAATATAGCTTAGCTATTTCGTAGGCTTTGGTTTCGAGCTTTACCCGCAAATCGCTTATAATTTGCTGGCATTGTTCCCGATATTTACTTTTGGGATAATTGTTTACAAATGTCTGCAAAGCTTCCAGCGCGGTAAAAGTATTGGTCTGGTCGAGGTTATAGATGGGTGAATCTCGGTAGAGCGAATAGGTATACATATACTGCGATTCTTCCGCTAACTCGCTTCTGCCAAAAGTTTCGTAGAACTTTTTGAAATAAAAAGCTGCGAGCACATATTGCCCTTGATAGAATTGGCAATAGCTGAAATAGAATTGAGCCTTTTCAGCCTCCTGACTACCTTTTAATAAGGGAATCAATTCTTCGAAAAGAATGCCTGCTTTATAGTAATCCTTTTTCTCGTAGTATTTGATTGCTGCCTGGTACTTTTCTTCATACGTGCCTTTTTTCTGAAGTTGTTGAAACTTACCACATGAGGTCAGAAAAAAAGCAAGAATAAGGAGGATCAAACCTGCCGTGCCGAATTTTTGCATAAGGGTGCAAAGATAGTCAAGATTCATGAAAATACAACGTACTGACCTGGGGACATCGTACTTCTAGGAGTCAAAAAAATACCACGATTGCCTTGACTACGTAGCAAATTATTAAAAGGGAGGTATATTAAATGTTAATGTTTTACCACAAGCCGGCGAGTTACCAGGCTTTTTCCATCCAGAAAAAGGGTGTAGTAATAGAAACCCGACTCTAGCCCAAAAGTAGAAATACGAAGTTTTTTCTCTTCCTTACTTAAGGTATACTCACTTACAGGTGAGCCCAATACATTGTATAAGACTACTTTTGCTTGCTGTATGCCATTCGTCAATGAGTAATCGATAAAGGCATATCCGCTAGCCGGATTGGGATAAATGCTCGAAAAGGTAGCTTCGTCATTGCTGAAAAGGCGTTCGCCAGATGGCGCAACACTTACTTCTGCATTGGTACTGGGAGTAGCAGATACGTGCGTCTGTGGCGTCTGGCTTAGTAAATGCACAGTAGAAGGGGCAGGCACAATCATACGCTGCTTGAAAAACTGATTGATTGCTGCCGAATGATAGATAGTGGCGTAATCGCTTGAAATGGTC
The DNA here is from genome assembly GCA_040385915.1 of Bacteroidota bacterium. Lineage (GTDB taxonomy): Bacteria > Bacteroidota > Bacteroidia > Cytophagales > ES-bin-26 > ES-bin-26. The sequence continues at coordinate 13,289 of JAZKGK010000091.1, read as the reverse complement.
GCCTGACCCTGGGGACTTTTCTTCGCTATCCGCCAGTTGGGTGCGTGTAAATGGGTTTGCGAGCGCGTGTGAATCGTATTCTGCTGGATGTTTTCAGGGCTTCCCTCCACGTGGGTATCCATCTGCGCCTTTGCTCCTTGAGCAACAAGGTGATGGTTGACCAGGAGTGCCAGAAAAAAGAGTATTGTTCTTTTCATATCAACAAACTATTGAATCCATTAAGGTAAAACTACAAATTTATTTCAAAGATTGGAAAGGTTTTTTGCGGCCAAATGCAGTCAAACCTTACCTGCCTTCCCATAAAAAACAACAGCGCAGACCAGCTGTTTGCGATACATTTACTTAGACTTTTTTCTTTTTACTATTGCGGCGATACACGACTTGCTCCTCTGTAGGCTTTTCCTTTATTCGCCATTGGAAACCTTTTAATTTTTTGTCTGGCTCTTCTAGTTCGTGTGGTGGAATAAACAGGGCGTCTGGTTTGGTTATAAACGATATTTTACTGACTTTGTTAGCTGCAAACCGAACCACCATCTTGCTGCATTCCACTTTGTTCATGCCCACTAGCACACTATCTTTATCGTCCAACGCGAAGTACAGACTTTCGCCATTTCCATCTACATTTACCCGATCAATCTTACTTTTGGGATCGAAAAAAGCCGTCAGTGTTTTGCCCTTAATTTGATTGTAATTCCTAAGACTATCCTCCGAGATAACAAAAGAGTTTACCCTTAAAAACAGTTTGTCAATTTTATTGTGAGCCATCTGCACATGCATAGAGTCGGCTTCCATTTGGCTACCACTGCTCCACATCACCGGATCACGGAAAAAGTAAATGGTAGAGTCAGCAAAGTTGTATACCAACGAATCACACTTTCCTTGCAAATCTTTCTTATAAATCTGTACATGTGGAAAAGCCAGTATCTTTTTGTTTGAACGCTTGGCTACAGTATCTTTTTTATTTTCATACGAAATAAGCGTATCAGAGGCTAAGTAAAGCGTATCACCAGGGCCCGAAACGTTTTTCATCAAGGCTTTGCCATACACCTTGGTTATGCCTGTTTTGCCCGAATAACGCCCAAAATCTCCGTAAACGGTTACATTATCATCTTTAGAAAATGACTCTACGTTTCCTGCGGCGTAACCAGTCTCATTTTTCTGATCGTGATCCAGCCGATCAGCGCTCAGTGTATATTTTCCGTAATCGACGGTCACCCGATTTTGAAAGTTAGAAACCTGGGTGGCCGTATTGTATATGCCCTCATTAGCATATAATGTACCATCCTTTCCCACAATTTTCGACGGCCCTTTTAAGTACACCAAGCGACTGGCTGAGTTGTACTGCAAGGTATCGGAAGTGACCACGTACTTAGGGTTGACGACTTTTACATGCTCCTTAAAAGTAAACAACTTGGTTTGGGTATTATAAAAACCTAATTTACTGGTCAGTACATTTTCTTTGTCCACAATCCGTCCGTTGTTGTAATATGCTGCCATGCTGGTATTCAGGTCGTAATCCATACTGCTGGAAGTCAGGGTCATCGAGCCATCATGCAACACGACATTTCCCCGCATTTTGGCATTACGGGTATTTCCATCGTAGTATAAACTGTCGCCGTTGAGCGTAATGGTATCACCTTGAGTAATGCGCACGTGGCTAAATGCCTCAATACTATTGGTAACCGGATACATGAAAGCTGAATCGCAATACAAATAGACGTCCTGCTGCCGGAAACGAACATTATGTCTCACCTTACGGACTTCTACCCCATTTACTTTTTGTATGACTAGTTCTTCTGCTCCCAATAGCTCCACCTTATCGCCAGTCGCCGAGATAGCAGGAGTGCTAGGCTTGGCTACTCCAGGCTTTGCCGCAGTTGGTTTAGTCGTTCCCTTTGCTGGTGTTGTTGGCTTTGACTGTGCTTGGCTCCGCTGACTACTCAGCAACGCCCCAACAACAGCCAACAAAACGAATAGGTATTGATTAAATTTCCTCATGAATATTAAAAAGCCTGACAAGTGTAGAATGCCGGTTAGCCTATAAGCCAGCACTGGTTTTTACAAATACCCTGCCTTTTTTCTTTATCTAAAAAACGCTGACAGGTAAACGCTTGTCTTGGCAAAGGGAGGAAAGTGTTTTTATCTTAAGACTTACTTTGCTAGGAGAAAGTTGCCTGGGGACAAACGATTTTACCACTTCTTTGCCTTACTTTGAACAAAAGTACGCAAAAAACGCTCCGGGACAGATGCTATCAAATTTTTTAACTTTTATTAACACTCATCAACTCTTTAGTAATACCGACCGTATCTTACTGGCAGTCAGTGGAGGAATAGACTCCATCGTGATGAGTGAACTGTTTCATGTGGCAAAAACCAAAGGCAAGGTAGCGGACTTTGCCATGGCTCATTGCAATTTTGGCTTGCGAGGCGAAGAGTCGGATGCCGATGAATTATTCGTGAAAAAACTGGCCAAAAAATATAAGGCAAAGTTCTATTCTGAAAATTTTGAAACCCAGGCTTTTGCTGATCAGGAGAAAATCTCCATTCAAATGGCGGCCCGACTGCTGCGCTACCGCTGGTTCGATGCCTTACTTGCCCGCGAAGGCTACCAATACCTGGCGACGGCCCATCACCAGAATGATACGCTCGAAACAGTGCTACTCAACCTGACCCGAGGAACGGGGATTTCCGGCCTACACGGCATCCGAAACAAGAACGGCCACATTATTCGACCAATCGGTTTTGCTGACCGGGAAATGATTTATGATTTCGTGGTAGAACAGCAATTGGCCTGGCGCGAAGACAGTTCTAACGAGTCTAACAAGTACCACCGCAACCTGATTCGCAACGAGGTTGTGCCATTGCTCAAACAAATCAACCCTAACCTGGAGCAAACCATCCAGCAGACGGTGGAGAAGGTGCAAGCCGTTGAAAACGTGTTCCAGGCAGAAATAGACCAACTTCGTACGCAATTGCTCCGGCAAGAAGGCAGCACTTTTCAGCTAGAATTTGCGCTTTTTCAATCCACACCAGCGCCATTGATGAAGCTTTTTGCTTTGCTCCAACCCTTTCAGTTTACCTACGGACAAGTCAAAGAAATCCTGGAATCACTGGACAAAGAACCTGGCAAGACATTTCTTTCGCCTACGAACACGCTAGTAAAAGACCGCACGACACTGGTAATTACTCCGCAAGCCCTTGACAACTTTGTAAGTGCAACGATAGAAGAAAATCAGGCGGTATTTGAAAGCGACGGATGGCAACTAACTTTTGCTACGCTACCTCGCAAGGCATTCAAAATTTCTACCGGTGCAAACGTAGCCTGTCTGGATGCCAATACTTTACAATTTCCACTCAAACTCCGGAAATGGAAAGAAGGCGACTGGTTTTGTCCCTTAGGAATGAATCAAAAGAAAAAAATAAGCGACTTCCTGGTTGACGAAAAAGTACCTCTTAACTTAAAGTCGCAGGTACGAGTGCTCACTTCTAACGGTTCCATTGTGTGGATAGTAGGTTACCGGATAGATAACCGTTTTAAAATAACGGACAAAACCGAGCGAGTATTACTAGCGAAGAAAGGATAATATACCCCGCAGAAAAGAGCTTTTTCCTTAAAAAACCTGCCGAATTTCGTCCTTTACCACTTTCAAGGCTTTGCCTGTGGGATCTAAATCAAGGGTCATGATGTTGTCGAATACAGCGCGAGCGAGATCGAGACTGCCAGCTTCGGCAGGGAGATTGGCAGAAGAAGTATTGATGAGCATAATTACTTCTTCCATCGCTCCTTTGATGGCTCCCCAAGCCAGATCGCTCATATATACCTGCTGCGAGAGATTATGGCTGTACTCTTCCCGAATTTCAGACAAGAGCACCTGCTGAAAATCCCTGGCCGAAAAAGCATTGTCATTGAGCCGGAGTAAGAGGTTATTGGGGGCAATGCGCTCCAGGAAGAGGCACATGCGCTCGTAAGCCTGCAATCGGATAGGCAGCACTATTTCCGTATTTCTACCTTTTATTTCTACTACTCTAAGTGCAAGGTCTTTGTCCAGAAATGCCTTTACAGTGAGGTACATAGCGTATAAGACAATGGCCGACGGTAACAAGATGTAAACAAAATCGCGTAGGGTAGAGGAAATCATATGAAAAAATAATGGGTTGGGTTAGCCGCTTGTGCGTAAACTTCGCCCTTTGCTTAAACTGGCCAGGCGACTGCGCCAAATGTAGTTAAATTTGAATGGGAAGGAAAAGTTTATTTACGGGCATTCCTTGCATTGAATTACCTGCCTAAAAGCCCACATGTGGAAGGAAATAAAGCAGTAATTATACGGAATTTGCTAAGTAAAAAACCGGATTTTTAAGGCATTTATGCTGATGACTCCCATAAATATCGTACGTATTAGCTAAATTCTACAATCAACGCTATACTTATGAAAAGCCTCTGTTCCCTATTACTCGTAGACGACAATTCCTTTTCCCGCTACGCCAGCCAGTTGGTAATCAAAAAATTAGGCTTAGCACAAGAGGTTATGGAGGCAACTAATGGCCAGGAAGCATTAGATCTCTTACTAACAAACCTACAATCAGGCAAAGCTTATCCAGATATGATATTGCTGGACTGGCAGATGCCTATAATGGATGGAGAAGCTTTTTTAGAAGCGTTACAACTCACGCAAAACTGGACGTTGCTTGAGCGGGTAGTGATCATTTCCAGCCTATTCAGCCCCAGCCAAATGCAACTAATCCACTCTTTGGGTGGAAAATGGATTCTTACCCGACCACTTACCGAAGACAGCCTGCGTAAAATATTAGATAAATGGCCTGTAGCGGTCTAAAAACCGCAGACTCACCAATTTTATCAGTCAACCGTTCAGACTAGTACGCTCACCTTCATCCTGGGAGACGCTAGTGGTGCCACGACTCTAGCGAGGACTCTAGTGATGACGGTTATAGTCGTGGCACCACTGTAACCATTAAGGGCTTGTTACGCAATAACCTATCCATTTAGTGTGGTTATTTTCCCCCTTTTTTAGCGTTGCAAAATCCCGGCGGGTATATTATAAAGTTTATTTCGTAATAAGCCCTAAGTGACCCATCCCAAATTTGAACCAAGCCAGCACCGTAGTTCTCGTCAGGTATTTCGCCCTGGAAAGTTCGGTAGTGCTTCCACCGCATAGCATATTATGGGAGAAGGTACAGGAGGTTAATCACCAAACAGCCTATTATTGCCAGTAGGTAGACTTTTCACTTCTGGTTTGGTTTCCAATGCTGGTTTCAGTCACGCTGCTTCCTTACTTCAAAGGAGAAATTCCTAGCTTTGCTAAAGTACCGCATCACAGCGCGTTTGGAAGACATCATTTGGAAAAAGAACATTTTATTATGAAAACAACTGATCAATTGATGGCTGCTCCGGTCACTATTACGCCCGTAGCAGCAGGAGAAATCAGAAAGGTGATGACTGAGAAAAACCTACTGGCCGCATATGGCCTGCGCGTAGGCATCAAGGGTGGCGGTTGTGGTGGTGCTTCTTTCTTGCTCGGTTTCGACAAACGGCAGAACAGCGACGATGCTTTCCAAATAGAGGACATTCCGGTGTTTGTTGACCGCAAGCACGTAATGTATCTGCTAGGCCTGGAAATAGGCTTTGAGGATGGAGAAAACGGGCGAGGGTTTACTTTTACCAATCCGGATGTTCCGAGACCTGAATAAAGTAATGCAGGGCTGAGTGAATGCGTGTATGGGTGTGTAAGCATTTTTGATATTACATCTGGTTTAGGTATGGTTTTCGTGGCTATTACCTGTGTTACCCCAATTTGTTATTAACTTGTGTGTCACATCCGGCAGAGGCGGATCTGAAACCGATGAAAATACGCTATCCCTTTTTCCTTTTTTTATTTGCTCTCTCGCTGGTTCTTTCCTTGATACTGAGGTTTTCTCCGTACCCTTTGGCTAGCCAGGCCGACGAGCTTTATGTATTGAACGTACAAAGCCAGGTACGCGAAGAATTGGCACAAATGAAAGAAGAAATGGCACGGGTCAAATCTGTGCTCCAAAGTAAGCCCACGCCTACCTTTTCTGAGTTATACCTTCCTACCACGCATCCGTACTTTGTTTATCAGAATGATAGTTTACTGGTGTGGTCTGACTTTCGTTTTGTGCCGGAATATGAGTTGTTGTCCGGCGATTACCAGCTAAAATTGCTGAATCTTAAGAATGGCCAATACCTGTCGAAGAGGTTAGCCTTTGTCCATGACAATAATGAAGTAGAAATCTATTTTTTGTTGCCGCTTTACCTAAAATCCAAAGTAGAAAACAATTACCTCAAATCCAGTTTTAACCGCGAAGTACTCTCCCGCGACAACGTACAGATCAATGAGGCGCTGGTATTGAACTGGCGGGATATTTACTCCGAAGACGGCATCTTTCTATTTTCCCTGGATTTCCAAAAAGCCTCACTTTCCGAGCAACCTAACTTAACACTCTCTGTATTAGCTGGTTTACTCAGCATTATTTTCCTTGGAATTTATTTATTCAAACGGATTAATCGCGTAGGACAGTCCAGGAATTATGAATTAGTCTTTCTACTGCTCACCATCTACCTGATTTCTATCCGGGGAATGATGCTGTACTTCAACCTTCCTTTTTCGGCAGTAGAAATGGATCTGTTCAATCCCAAGTATTATGCCTCTTCCGAAATATCGCCTTCGCTGGGAGACTTGCTGCTGAATGTACTGACTATTGCCACCCTAGCCGGATACCTGATGCGCCACTATGCCAAATCGAAGGCGTACCGGCTATTAGTAACCTTGTCCTTTACCTGGAAAATTTTCGTTTCAGCGGTCATTGTGCTCTTGAGCTACTGGATTTTGTACTTACATTTCTATGTACTACAATCTATTTACCTGCATTCACAATATACGCTGGACATTACCCAAAGCATTGATTTCCCGGCGCTGAAAGTATTGTGTTTGCTCATTTTTGTCATCAATTCCGGGGTTTATTTCATGGGGAGCCATCTGTTGGGTAGTGTATTTATCCGACTCAACCCCAACCGGCGCCAAGCGATGGTCTTGTTTGCCATCGGTACCGCCGTCTATGTGGTGCTATTTTATTTCCTCAACATTTATTACCACATCATACTGGTTCTAAATGCACTCTATTTTTTAATACTGTATTTTCTTCGTTTTCCCAAGTTTCTTTACCGTTTCCGGTACGTCACCTCCATTTACTTTTTTGTGGCGGCGTTGGTCTGTGCCACTATTGGCGCCTACGCTATTTATAGTATGGAACAGATCAAACGACTAGACGATAAACGCAGATTTGGCACCCAGTTGCTGCCAGAGAACGATGTGTTCGGCGAGTTTTTATTAGACGAAGCCACGCAAGCGATCCAGCAGGATGCTTTTATTATCAACCAATTGCAAAAACCATTTGGTTCGAAGGAGATGATATTGCAGAAAATCAAGCGCTATTACCTGAACTCCTATTTCAATAAATACAACACAGAAATATTGATTTTTAATGCCAACGGCAAGAACGTGGATACCCTTTCGTGGGCTGCCCAATCTAAACCGGCGGCAGTCGCAAACACGGATACCACTCGTGCTGATACCCTAAAAGTGAAAAACCACTACCTGGAGTATGAGAAACGCTTTCGGCAAGTGCGCTACCGTACCAGCTACCCCGACCTGTATTTCATCCACGAATTGGGCGGTACAGTAATAAAAGAGTATGTGCATTTCATTGAATTGCGTAATGATTCCAGCGTGATTGGGCACATAGTGATTGACCTCAAACTAAAGCAAATAGTGCCCCTGGACGTATATCCAGAGCTATTGGTAGAAAAACGGTTTCTGCCATCGCCACAAAGCCGGAGCTATAATTATGCTATTTACCTTGCCGGCCAATTGCTATTCGATGCCGGAAGCTATAATTATAATGCCCATCTGCCCCATTCGGTGCTGTATTCGCCAGCCTTATTTAGCGAAGGAGTCGAATGGAATGGATACCAACACGTGGGGGTAAAAGACGACAACAGACGGATAGTGATTGTGTCGGCGCCCATTTATCCTTTTGCCAGTCTTATGGCTAATTTCTCCTTCCTTTTTTTGATGCTGGTGCTAATAGTAGTCAATTTCATCATTACCTATTCCCTGAAAAACCGCGATTCAAGAACGAATACCAACTTTGCCACCAAAATTCAATTGTACCTGAACCTAGCCTTTTTCCTGCCGCTGTTCGTCGTCAGTATTGCTACCGTAAGTATTGTAAGTGTAGCCTACCGCAATAACTTAAGCGAATCATTTGGGAAAAAAGCGGCTAGCGTCAGTCAAAACTTGATGCCTTTCCTGGCTAGGTATGAAAGTGGGGAATTAGACAAACCGACCCTGGCGCGTGAAATCAACCAGATTGCCCGGTATTCGGAGTCGGATGTCAACCTATTTGATTTGGCTGGACAGTTGAAATTATCCAGCCAGCCCTTAATTTATGATAGCGGCCTTCTCTCTCCCTATATCAACCCCGAAACCTACGTGCGCATCATTGAGAACCGCGACAAGGAGGTGATGCTTCCCGAATCGGTGGGAAACCTGCGCTATTATTCTACTTACGTAGGGGTAGAATCGAATAAGAAAAAGCTGCTGGGCATTGTCAGTATCCCTTTCTTTGAATCTAAAGCGGAATTGGACAACCAAATCATCGGGGTAGTGTCATCCATTTTGAACATTTTCACGGCCATTTTTCTGTTTTTCCTGGCGCTATCCTACTTTGCTTCCCGCATCCTGACCATTCCTTTGCGGTTGATTACCCGAAAAATTCAGAAAACGAGCTTAAATGACTACAACGAGCCACTGGAGTGGAATTCGGACGACGAAATTGGCCTGATGGTAAGTGAATACAACCGAATGCTAGTAAAATTAGAAGCGAGTAAGTCGGCTCTGTCGCAAAGTGAGAAGGAATCGGCCTGGCGGGAAATGGCCAAACAAGTAGCGCACGAAATTAAGAATCCGCTCACACCGATGAAACTGACGCTACAACACCTGCAAAGGACGCTGCAAGTAGACGACCTACACATCCAGAATAAAACTGAGCGGGCTTTTGGTACTTTGCTGGAGCAGATTGACAACCTGAGCGATATTGCTACTTCCTTCTCGGCCTTTGCCAAGATGCCGATGCCTAAGAATGAAGTGTTTGAAATTACGTCGGTACTGAAATCTGCTGCTGATTTGTACAACAATGACGAAGATGTAATGCTAGACTTGGATATTCCTGACCAAAAACTGTTTGTCATCGGTGACCGACAACTGATGGGTGGCATTCTGACCAACTTGATTATCAACGGCATTCAATCAGTGCCCACCAATCGGACGCCACACGTAATAGTAAGGCTTTCTGAATCGGCAGATACGCGCGTTTCCATCGAAGTGAAAGACAATGGCATGGGCATTCATGAAAGCATTCAACCAAAAATATTTTTGCCCAACTTCAGCACCAAATACACCGGATCGGGCATTGGCCTGGCCTTGGCAAAACGAGGCGTAGAACACGCAGGGGGAAGAATCTGGTTTGAAACGGAGGAAGAAGTAGGCACATCGTTTTTTATAGAACTACCGCTGGCAACTATTTGGAAAACGGAAGTGGATGTATAAATGGGAAGATAAAAATTTACCAGCAAAAAAAACCTACGGAGGCATTATCCGAAGGTGGGGAAGCTGGTTACTTTTTTTTGTTCTCATTCAATCGCAGGAAGCACAAGCGCAACTGTCTAACTTAAAAACCCAGTGGATTTCCACCAAGCCAGGCACTAAAACGGCGAGTTCATTTACCCTTTTGCCCGAAAGTTTGGAAATAGTCCAGCCAGTGGATACTAACTGGAAAGTGCTTCTCAATCCTGAAGAAAATACGGTATCATTCCTGGGCAATAACCTGCCCGATTCCATTCAAATTCGCTACCGGGTTTTTCCTTTTAACCTGAACCGAATTCAGTTTCACCGCAACCGCGCCGTCTACGATTCTGCCGCCTTGTATGAAGATCGTCCCTTGGTAGGCGCGCAGTCCAATCGCCCCGCAGACACACGCGAAGAGCTTTTTTCCACGAAAGGCTTGCAGAAGAATGGCACCATCACACGCGGCATTTCCTTGGGCAATACCCAGAACGTGTTTGTTAATTCAGCCCTGAACTTGCAGCTCGACGGCCAACTTTCCGACGACATTTCGCTTACAGCCGTCATTTCCGATCAACAAGTGCCTTTCCAGCCGGAAGGTAATACGCAGCAGCTTCAGCAATTCGACAAGGTTTTTGTGCAATTGGGCTACCATAACAAGCAGAAACCCAGCACCCGTGCCACCCTTACCGTCGGCGATATCGTCATGCGCAATCAGCCGATCAACCGCCGGGGCGTGGTTTCTAGCTTTCTGCGGTATTATAAAAATGTACAGGGCGGGCAGGTGGCTGCTTCTTATTCGTTGGGCAAAAACAAAGACACGACAGCCGCTTTCAGGGCGCAAACGGCGCTGGGCATTGCCGTAGCCAAAGGCAAGTTTGCTTCTACCTTGGTAACGGCTACCGAAGGAAGTCAAGGGCCTTACCGCCTTCGGGGTCCCAACGATGAGCGGTTCATCATTGTTCTGGCTAACTCGGAGAAGGTGTATCTGGATGGGCAACTGCTTAAGCGAGGCGTCAACTTTGACTATGTTATTGATTATAACCAGGCCGAAATCATTTTCAACACCAATATCGTCATTACCAAATTTTCCCGCATCCGGATAGATTTTGAATACTCTGACCGCAATTATAGCCGCACCGTTACGCAAGCACAGCATACGCAGCAGATTAACCACCTGAATGTATTTGGCGGTTACTACTCCGAGCGCGATAATCCCCGCAATCCGCTGCTGGTAACCCTGACCGACGAAGACAAGCTGCTGTTGAGTCAAATTGGTGATAGTTTGCAAAAAGCCGTCGTTCCGGGCGCTACCTTGCTCAGTGGCTACGATCCCAATATGGTACTTTACCGAAAGGTAGATAGCACGGTTAATAATACCTTGTACCCAGGTGTATATGTGTATTCTACTGACACAGCCAAAGCACATTACCAATTAGCATTTACCGAGTTAGGCCAGGGAAAGGGGAATTATCGGTTGAAAAGCAATACGCTGAATGGCCGCTTATATGAATGGATAGCGCCCCTCAACGGGATTTTACAGGGCACTTTTGAACCTGTTCGCCAACTACCCACGCCTACCAAAAAACAAATGTTCACCCTGGGTGGGAATTACGAGCTTAATGCCAAGGAGACAATCTTCGGAGAAATGGCTTTCAGCGAACGGGATGTAAACTTATTTTCTTCCCTTGGCTCAACCGACGACCAAGGCCATGCGCTCAAATTCGGTTATGCCAACAAAGGTCGTTCACTCAAATTTCTGCCAGGATACGAATGGATAGGCAGCGTGGATTATGAGCGCGATAGCCGCTATTTCCGCCCCATCGACCGTTTCCGCGACATCGAATACGACCGTGACTGGAGTGCCAACCCGGATTCATCGCTAGCAACCGACCAGATTTTCAATGCCAGTATAGGGTTACAAGCCTCCGCAAATGCTTCCACGGCTGTTAAGGAAGGCTCGCCGATCGTTGGGGATCGACTGCTGTACCGTTTTAGCCAGAGAGAAAGAGGGTTGGAAATTAATGGCATGCAGCACCGCATCGACTTGTCGAAAAGCCTGGGAAAATGGCAGTTGCTCACCAACTTTTTCTCCCTTCATAACCAGAAAGCCTTGGTAACTTCCGACTGGCATCGGCTCCGTACCGAAGTGGCTTATCGCGGAAATATACTGGTGCCAGGCTATATCTACAGCCTGGATCGCAATACCCTGAAAGCCAGTAACGATGTTATTGTGGGCACGGCCATGAACTTCGACGAGCATAAGTTTTACCTGCGTACCAACGACTCGCTCCGTACCCGCTTCAATGCCGACTATGCCTATCGGCAGGACAATGATACCTTGGAGGGAAATCTGGTGCGCAACAACGTGGCGCACACGGCAAATCTGGGTTTGGCGGCTAAGGTGAAGGACAAGCAGGATCTGAACTTGATATTCACCTACCGAACCATTGAAAACCTGCGCATAAAAATCCCTACGGACAAACCAAGCGAAGAAACTTTAATGGGTCGCCTGGACTGGAATGCTGATTTCTTTGGCCGGGTTATCCGTTCGGAGCTGACGTTTGCCGTGGCTACCGGGCGCGAACTGAAGCGGGAATACGTGTTCTTGCCCGTACCTACCGGGCAAGGAACGCACACCTGGCGCGATGAAAACCACGATGGGGTGAAAGATTTGAATGAATTTTATGAAGCCCTGAACTTTGACGAGCGCAACTATGCCAAGTTTTTTGTGCCCACCGATCAATATACCCGAGCCTATACCAACAACTTCAATTACCGCCTCAACATCACGCCTCCTCGTCGCTGGCACGAAGGAGGCCCTATGCTTGCTTTCTTATCTAAGCTGTCGAGTGTGTCGTCGTGGAGTATCAATAAGCGCATTACCGACGACCGGGTATGGGAACGGTTTGCTCCCTTTGCTTCTATTGCGCAGGAAAACATTCTGTCCAACCAGTCCATTCTGCGTTCTACCTTGTTTTTCAACCGAGCCAACCCGCGCTATGGAATGGATATGACGTTTCTTAATTCTCAGCAAAAACAACTATTAACCAATGGATTTGAAGGGCGTAATAACCAGGAATACAAGTTCAATGCGCGGCTGAACCTGCACCAGCGCTGGACTACCCGAGCCGCTCTCACACACGCGCAACGCACGACCCAGTCTGATTTCCTAAGCTCGCGCAACTATCGCATTGATGTATGGCAAACCAAGCCCGAACTGTCGTATCAACCCTCTAACAACTTTCGTGTAACGGGCGCTTATACCTATGCCGACAAGCACAATAATTTTACTGAAAATGCTACCGAAGCCGCTACTTTTCACGAAGCCAGCCTGGAAACACGCTGGACGAAAGTTTCCGAACGGACGCTGACGGCTTCCTTACGCTATGTGAAGATTGCTTTCGTGGGCGACCCAAATACGGCACTGGGGTATGAGCTATTAGAAGCCCTGCGTCCCGGCAATAACCTGACCTGGTCGCTCAATTGGCAGCAAAAGATTGCGAGTGGGCTTCAACTAACGTTCAACTACGATGGCCGCCAGGCAGCGGCCTCCCCTACTGTCCATATTGGCCGCATTCAGTTAATGGCTTTGTCCTAGGGACTACGCTTAGGGCCGATGAAGAGATT
>JAZKGK010000090.1:0-19511 GCA_040385915.1 Bacteroidota bacterium | reverse complement strand
ACTATAGAACTGACGGCAGAATAGTGCCTCCGCCAGCGATGGTGGTGTCCAAATTTACTTATCCAGAAGGCGATGTTGCGGTAGTGGAAGTTCAACCTTCCTTAGTCCCGCCAGTGAGGTATAAAGGAAAAGTCTGTATTAGAATTGGACCGAGAAAAGGAACTGCCAACGAAGCCGAAGAAAGAATATTAAGCGAAAAAAGGTCAACTTTCGCTAGGTCATTTGATACCCAACCTTGTTATGGAAGTACGATAAATGATTTGAGTACCGACATTTTCAAAATAGCTTATTTGCCAAAAGCGATTGACGAAGAAACTTTGATTGCTAATGGACGTGAAATAAAGGAGCAGTTAGCTTCATTGAAATTTTATGATTTAGCTGCTGACTGCCCTACCAACGCAGGTATATTAATGTTTGGAAAAAATCCTAAATTTTATATTCCTGGAGCATTCGTTCAATATGTGCGTTTTGTTGGAGAGGATGAGATCAGTGATTTCGAGTTTGAGCATGCTTTTGAAGGAGATTTAAGCACTCAAATGAAGGTGATGGATGATTTTATTAAATCTCAAATTGCTAAAAAGGTGCAGCACCATTTAGGAGAAGCCTATGAATATGCCTATCCAGCGCCGGCCATTCAAGAATTGCTTTACAATGCTGTCATTCATCGGGATTATCAATCAAACGCACCTATAAAGTTTTATGAATTTAGTAATCGGATAGAAATAATTAATTCCGGAGGATTATTTGGTGATGCAAGACCTGAGAATTTCCCGCATAAAAATGATTATAGAAATCCTGTTTTAGCTGAAGCAGCAAAGACACTAGGCTTCATTAATCGATTTAATGTAGGCGTAAAGAGAGCCACTGCTGCCTTATCAAAAAATGGTAATCCTGATCCATTATTTGTTATTGATCAACAAACCAGCTTTGGCGTTATTATTTTCAAAAAATAGGTTTGAATGGGATATCTCAATTACTAAACTACCATTCAGACACCTTCTCTTCCACCACCCTCACTGCCTCCTCAAACCGTTGTTCCCAGTTTCCGGTGATGATGGTATAGGAAGCCTGGCTGTTTTGCAATTCCATTAAAAAAGCATCTCGTAAGCCAGGGCGGGTTGTTTCGCCCAAGCGGGTGCCGTCCTGTACGTAAGGCACGTCCGTATCCAGGAATAGGTACAAGTCGTATTGGTTGGCGGCTATAATCCAAGGCTCAAAGTCGGGTACCCGATTGAACATATATTGGGAATAGACTCGCGTAGTGAGTAAGTCAGTATCGCAGAAAAGCAGTTTATGGGCAGAAAGCAAATGCGTCTGAATCCAGGCGGCTTGCGTACGGGCAATGGTCATGATGTCTTCCAAAGTGCATTCCAACGAAGTAGTAAGAATATCCCGTGCCGCTTCGGGCACAAAGGTGGTTCCAAAGTAAGCGGCCATTTGCGCTGCCAGCGTCGATTTTCCCGTCGATTCCGGTCCGTAAAGGCAGATCTTCTTCACAAAGTAGGGGCGAACGGGTTCAGGAATAAAGTCCCAGTATCGGAAAGGCTGGTTGCGAATGTCGGTAGCCGATACTGGCATCCGAAGGCGCGGCTGGTCGAACAATTGGTGCGAGATATTCATGTACTCAGCCACGTAATCGCCGTATTTCTCCGAAGTAAATATCACCGACATTTCCGGGAAGTGTTCCGACAAGTAAGCAGCCCAAGCTTGTGAAACCGTGCGGGAAGAATAATTGGCTTCGGGTAATTCTACATCCGTATAATGCACTTCAATGCCTGCTTGTCCAGCCAATACCTCTTGCACCCAACCTAAGCGCCGTGGTCCGGGAATAGGCTCCCGACTGGTGGCGCAGACCAGCACAATAAGCCGATCGCAGTGCGCCTGACCGAAGCGGATCAGTTCAAGGTGTCCCTTGTGGATGGGCATAAACTTCCCCAGCACCAGTCCGGTTTTCATGCGTATATAGTTTAGTCCATTGCCATAATCCCATAAGGCAGATACCCAAGAAAATGGCATATTCCAGCGAAATTAGTCGAATATCTTTGATGGCGTACAATCCAATGCTCACCACATCTACCAGTATCCATAAAATCCAGCATTCAATCTTTTTCTTCGCCATCGTGAGCGTAGCCACAATACTCAGTACCGCAGTAAAAGCATCGGCGTAAGGGTAGGAGGCAGGCTGAGGAAAGAAGGCCGGGAGGTAGATATGAATAAAAGACATGCCATAACCTACCGCCACCACCGAAATAAGGGTGATAACTACCAGGAAGACGCGTGTTTGGGTTTTCAATACGGTAATGTTTTTGCTGGGCTGGGTGGCGTTTCCACGCCAGTTCCACCAGCCGTACAAGCTTACCACGAAAAAGTAAACCTGTAAGAACATATCCGAATACAGTTGCACCTGATAGAATAGGAGGAAGAAGGCCAGGTTATTGACCAAACCAGTAGGCCAGGTCAGCACGTGGGCTTTGGCGGCCAACCATACCGTTAGCAAGCCTGTGAGTGTACCAAACAATTCCAGGTAACTCATCGGGTAGCCCCATATTTCCAGGCAGGTTTGGTTGAGTTCTATCAGAGACATAAACCGTTAAGCTAATAGGCGAAAAAACTAACCACCTAGAATCATATAATCATAAAAATCAAATAAATCCTGGTCAGACAATTGCCCAGTCCCATACCACTATCGTCCACAATTCGCCTGTAAAGGGATCGTCGAACGTTTGTAATGCTTCGAATCCAACGCGCAAATGGGCACGCAGGGAGCGAGTATTGCGCCCCGAAATATCCGTGACCAGCAACTGATAACGATCACCATATATTTCATGATGGTGATGATACATGGCGTCAAAGAGTCCTTGTCCCCTAAACCCTTCGGCTACACAAACCTGCCCCATTACATAATAAGCGTACTGATTCAACGGCTGTGCTTTATAAGTTAAGGTGTCGAGGAGGTCAAATAAGGGCACTAACGCTGGTACATCAGCTTTGAAGGCAGGAAGCATAGTCAGGCAATAGCCAACCACTTGTTCCCCGTCTTTAGCAATGATACTGGGAGCCGCAGCGTTCATCCGAGCGAGTACAGCAGGGTCATGCGCTACCGTTAAAAACCCCTGCGAAAGTTGCACTTCCGCGCTTAGGTTCCGGGTTAAGTTTTGTTGTTGCAAGGCCAAAATTCCCTGGATATCCGCATCCGACTGAACTGTTGTAATGGTTAAGTTCATGCTGTATTAATGATTGTATATGAGTAATTTACATTCATTGTTTTGTAGCTGATGAATGAGTGTTGACCTGCTGAAAGCTGATAGCTTATGGCTGACGGCTTATAGTTGACTACTTCATCAAAACTGATATTTCACTCCGGCAAAGTAATTGGTTGCCGCCTGGGTAAAGTAAAGTGGATCGCCATTCACGCCAATTGCCCCGTTGGTATAGTAGCGTTGGTTAGTCAGGTTATTGACTTTCAGACTTAATTCCAGGTGCTTGAACTGGTAGGCCGCGGAAAAGTCGACGGTATAAAAGGCGGGCAGTATTATCTGGTTCGCATAATCTATAAACGATTGGCTTTGGTAACGCAAGCCAGTACCCAGGAACAGCTTCTTCCAATGGTACTGGATTTCCTGGTTTATCATGACGCTGGGACTCAATACGTGATTAAATGCGGCCTCGTCTTCTGTAATCCGGTTGCGCGAGAAAGATGCGTTATTCACCAGCCGCCAACCGCCTGACAAATCGTATTGAAAGTCAATTTCCAGGCCGCCCCGGCTACTGCTGGCAACGTGGCTATGCAAAGGCAAGCCATTCGGGCCAAACTTCCCATTGAGCACAATTTCATTGTCGAAGCCCATATAGTATACATTCGCAAACAAGTGCCCACGGGAAAACTGCCATTTTACCCCCAATTCCTGATCCACTACACTTTCAGGCGATAAATTGACATACACCGGAAGCCCCAGCGAATCGGCTGGCAGGTCGTCGGAACCGTTGAACAGGTCGTTACGGGTAGGCTCCCGTCCAGTTTTTCCGATGCTGTAATAAGCAGAAAGGGTTTTGTTGAGTTGGTAACGCAAGCCTACGTGGGGATTGAAAAACGCATAATTCAAACTGGGTAGTGGCACAGAACCTTGGTACTCAAAATTGGCGTAACGGTATTGCAAATCACCGAAGAACATCGCTTTCCCTAAGGTATAAGACGCTTTGACAAAGGCGCTGGCTTCGTTTTTATGCCCGGTATTCTGGTAAAGCTGCGCCCACAGTGGGTTCTGCAACGTTCGTTCTGAGCCTGTATGTCGGCGCTGGTACAAATTTCCATGCACGCCAGCATTCAACTTCCAGCGGTTGCGTTGCAGGGAATAGTTAGAAAAAAGACCCGTAAAATGCGAACGGAACGCATAATTATACATGTCGCTGGTGGAAGGAAAACCCAGGAAATTGTTGAGGTCGAAATCGTAATTGCCTTGCAGGAAGTTGTAATACACACAGGTATTGAGCGTCGCATCTGACCCAAGCGTAAGCGTATGCTGCACTTGCGTCAGTGATTGGACAAAGTGATCTTTTTCGTCGGAACTGTTGGCGTTGTACCGTTGGTTTTTACGTAGCGAATCCAGTGGCGCGCCAATCCAGGCCATCTGATTGCGCTGATTTCCTACAAAACCAGTTACTTTCAGCAAATGTTTTTTGCCAAAAAAGCCGTAGCTGTAAAAGATGGATTGAGAGGTATTGCCCGAATGCTCTTTGTAGCCGTCCGAATGCAGGCTGGAAGCCCGGAGGTATAAGCCCTGTTTTTTCACCAGTCCGGTGGCGTATTCGGCGTACACGCGGTGGGTGTTGAATGAGCCATAACCCGCGTACAATTCCCGCTTGGCGCGAAACAAGGACGCCGATTCTAAATTAATACTTCCGGCATAGCTGGCTACTCCGTTGGTGCTGGTGCCCACGCCCCGCTGAATTTGCAGCGACTGGATGGAGTTGAAGAAATCAGGATAATTAGAAAAATACGCCCCCTGGTCTTCGGGTTCGTTCAGAGGAACGCCATTCAAAGTCAGATTGACCCTGGTTTGGTCCATGCCACGCAGCCGGAAGTAGGAATAGCCAAAATAGCTCCCAGCATCAGAATACACGGAGATGGAAGGCGTTTGGCTCAAAATAAAAGAAGGCTCCTGCCCGATGTTTTTCTGTTCAATGGCCTGAATATCCAGGTTCTTAAACGAAACAGGCATGTCGTCGCTAGCCCGGTAAGAGGACAAAATGACTACTTCCCGTAAAGCAATGGTATCTTTTCGGATGGCCGTCGTATCGCGCGGTTGTTGGGCAAAGCAAGGAGTAAGGAGGAAAAGAAGGCAAATAGCGAGTAAAGGGTACTTCATGCGGCAAAGGTAGGGTTTACTTAGGCAAAACTGCTTTGAAGTTAACGCACTTTTATTTGGCTACTTACACTTTTAGCTTTTAGATGCTTGATTCTTGAAAAATCATATACATAGAGTTTTGATGTATCACGTATATGTGTATATTTGAGCATGAATTCAACTGAACTGCTGAAAGGAACCTTAACTTCCATTATCTTAAAATTATTAGCCGATAATGGTAAGATGTATGGGTATGAGATTACTCAGAAGGTAAAGGAGTTATCTGGCAATAAGATTTTACTCAAGGAAGGTTCGTTATACCCTGCCTTACATAAACTATTAAGTGATGGCTTGGTAGAGGTAGAGACTGTTCATATGGGAAAACGGGTGAGAAAGTACTATTTTCTTACCGAACAAGGCCATGCGCAAAAGGTAGAGCATTTAGCTGAACTATGGGATTTTTTAGCTACTATTCAACATATTGTTTTCCCTCAATTTAAAGTGTAGATGAATCTTATGTGGCTATCCGATCAGCAGGTTGAATTTATCAGAACATCCATTGATAACAGTTCGATCAATATCCAGGAAGTGAAAGATGATTTATTAGATCATTTCTGTTGCTCTATCGAAAATCAAATTCAACAAGGCGTTTCTTTTGAGGCGGCCTATGAAAAAACATTTTTACAGGTGTGTCCCAATGGTCTTAACCAGATACAAAACGAACTTTTTTTACTTGTAAACCTTAACAAAATTCTGATTATGAATAAGTTAAAATACTCTCTTGGGTTTATGGCTTCCTTGGGCATTAGTATTGGTTCTCTGTTTAAACTCATGCATTGGCCGGGAGCTGATCATCTGCTTGTTCTCGGATTAGTTGGGTTTGTCATGCTGTTTTTGCCCATGCTTGCTTACGAAAAGTATAAAGGGAGTACTCAGCGGAAGGCTGAAACCCTGAAAGATCTATTAGGGTTTGCGAGCGTGGCCGTATTGGGCATCGGGGCTATATTTATGATAGGTCATTTAACGGGTGCCGGAATCATAATAGTGGGTGGTGCCGCACTATTTACCTTTGGATTTCTCCCCCTCTTGTTTTTAGGAATGTATAGGAATGCCCTTAAGCAAAAGTTGCAATAACCAGGCTTTTCTCCCATTATTCCCGCCTTAATAAGAGCATTGGTATCTGATTAGGCTTTTCATTCCATTTTCAAACTTTCCTTTGATATTCTCTCTGCTTTGGGTAAAGCAGAGGGCAGGTGTATTATTGTCATAAATCAAAAACTAACAATGAAAAAAAGCATTATGCTAATCCTCAACTATTTTATAACCATTCACTTATATGCACAAGTGAATACCGAGCAGCAGTTGGATTCTCTTTTTGCCAAATACAGCAGTAAAGACGCTCCTGGATTTAGCCTGACCATTGTGAAAGATGGGGAAGTGATTCATTCTTATCAGCGAGGGTTGGCCAATCTGGAGTATGATATTCCTATCAATGACAAAACCATTTTTATGTTAGCCTCTATTTCCAAACAATTTACCGCCGCTTGCATTTCGCTGCTGATTTCTGATAAAAAAATGGCTCTGGACGATGATGTTCGTAAATATCTGCCGGAACTACCCAATTATGGAAAAACAATCACCATCAGGCATTTATTAAACCAAACCAGCGGCATCCGTAATCATAATGTTCTTCAGGATTTAAAAGGATCCAATTATGAATTTGAGATATATACTAATAAGCAGGTATGCGAGTTAATCTTCCAACAAAAAGGCATCAATAATGTTCCGGGAGAAAAAATGCTTTACTCCAATTCCAATTACCTTCTTTTGGCATTAATTCTAGAGCGGGTTTCAGGTAAAAGCCTGAACAGTTTTGCCACCGAACATATTTTTCAACCACTCGGAATGAGCAACACCTTTTATAAATCCAGCAACAATGAGATTATTAAAAACAATGCCTACCCCTATTATAAAGACGCTAAAGGATACCAACAGCCAAGAAATATTGGCATACGAGGACTCAATTCCACAGGAAGGGACCTGGCAAAGTGGTCTACCATCTTTACGTCCAACCATTCCCCTTTTGCAGACATAAGTAAGTTTCTGACCACAACCGATACCTTAAATGATGGAACGAGATCCACCTATGCCAGAGGGATGTTTGTGAGTAATTATAAAGGATATCAAACAGTGCATCATTCGGGCATGGACATAGGAATGCGGACTCAAATGATTTCTATTCCCAAAGAAAATATTACGGTGATCCTATTGGCTAACACCGAGCATATCAATGCAATAGATCTATGCTATCAGGTATTGGATTTGTTTATTAAGCCAATATCTATTTCAGGAAAAAAAGTAAAAGTGTACACCCACAAAACAAAAGAACTGATAAGCTTTACCGGAGATTATCAGGAAATAAACAGTGACCTGAAAATGAGCATCATGATGGAAAGGGATACCTTGAAAGCAAAAAGCAGTATGGGCGCTCATCAAATTCCCTTGGTAGCCACTAATAAAAATCAATTCAAACGGATAAGCAATGCCAGTGTCACCTATACAT
Organism: Bacteroidota bacterium; assembly: GCA_040385915.1. GTDB lineage: Bacteria > Bacteroidota > Bacteroidia > Cytophagales > ES-bin-26 > ES-bin-26. Next base: position 11,603 of record JAZKGK010000090.1, on the reverse strand, counting down.
TTAATACGCCTCATACACTCAAATATGATATGGTGGTTGATTTTGGAGGAGCCAATTTTTATTTTGAAAGAGTGCAATTAATTGACCCGGCTAAGGTGCCCGTGTTTGATTATGTGGGCGAGTACTATTCTGAAGAGTTAGGGGTTAAATACCGGCTATTTGTGGAGGACAATAACCTCTATTTGTGCTTTCCCTTTAATCCTAAAGTTCTGTTGCTAGCGGGTCAAAAAGATGTGTTTGGCTCTCAGAATAGGACTCGGTTTACTTTCAAAAGAAATGAGAAGAATGCAGTCAGCAATTTTACAATCGCTTCAGAAGGGACAGTAAAAGATATTGAGTTTAAGAAATTAAATTAACGCGCGGTTAAGGGCGGCAGTTTCAACCATAGATAGATCCGAATTCCTTTAGTTAAATATCGAATTTTTCTTGGTTGTTAGTCATTTTATTTGTAAGATTACATTCAAATGAATGTTTGTAACAATCAAATGACTTAATTATGGTGACGCAATTAGATCGGGTGAAGGAAGTAATGGGTGGGAGAGCCGTAGTTCCCCAGCCAGTCAATAATACGTTTGATTGGATCAATATAGCCAAAAATGGGTTGTCAATCAAGGCTGTACGTGCTTTACAGGACCGGATGAGCTTTACCAACAAAGAGGTAAGTAGACTGATCTCCATTTCAGAAAGTACCTTGCAACGTCGATTGAACACACAATCGACGTTATCGGTGGAAGAAGGGGAAAAAACAATTCATGTGGCCACTATTATTGCCAAAGGGATAGCCGCTTTTGATGACGAAGATGATTTCAGGGAATGGATACACATTAAAAATCCGGCCTTGAATGACCTGAAACCGATTGAGCTGTTGGATTCCTCCATTGGCAGGGAACAAATTATGAATTTACTCAATCGGATTGAACACACGATCTATTCATAAGGTATGTTGTTATATAGGTTGGGAAAAACCGAATACATTAAGGATTTACAGGGAGAGGGTTGTTTGTACGGAGACGGCAGATGGCACTTGCAAGGGACGAGGGTGTTATATACATCCGGGTCGGCCTCACTGGCTAAATTAGAAGTCTTAGCCAACTCTCCGGTTTTACCCAAAGGTCGATCGTTGATGACCATGAGCATACCGGATGATACCCCGATGTTATGGATAGAAACCGATCAATTACCCTTGAACTGGTCGGATTATCCCTATAATGCGCTCCTGCCGATGATCGCTAAAGATTGGATTGACAAAGGGGAGTACTGGATTATGCGGGTTCCTTCGGCGCAGTTGCCGATTGAATATAACTACTTATTGAATCCCCTACATCCCGACCATAGTAAATTAGTCATCGTATCCATTGTACCCCATCCATTTGACCCCAGACTGAAAGAAGAAAAGCCAGCCCAAAAGAAACGTCCACCCAAAAGGGGCAGCGTTTCTTTTGGGTGACGGATTAACTTATAGTAATAGGTATTCGGGAAGAGTATCATCTCTTAAAAGGTATATAGTCGTCCCCGGAACTGCCGCCAAGGCAAATTTTAAATGCACGTGTTTGTACGCAATACGCTAAAAATAAAAAGCTTGCGTGATCTAAAAGTAACTTCAACCAGAATTTTTTAACGGAAGACTAAACGGAAGTGGTTTTTCTTCGTTTGAAGGGTGATGAAACCTAATTCGATCATGAAAAGTGAAATCCGAGAACTGCTTTCTGAGGTAGACAGCATATTGAAACAAATCCGATCCGCCATTAAGCTGGGTAATCGACCGTTGGCAGTAGAGTTAGCGGCTCAACGATATCAATTATTACAGCAAATTGAAGAATTAGAGAGGGTGTGAGCTAACGTTATACAAATATCCACAGTCGCCCATTTTCTTCTGCTCATCATTGCATCAGCCAATGCTACACACTATAGATGAATTTTCCTATATTTGGTAGAAACAAATACCCAGCCGCCATGAACGCCATCGCCCTGAAAAGCTTCATATTTGACCGGATGACCAACGAAGAGTTCGTTGCTTTCTGCCTGGAACAGAGGGAGTTGAAGATCGAACGTACCGCCGAAGGAGAAATCATTCTTATGCCACCTACCTATTCAAAAACCGGAAAAACCAACGTAGAAATCTTACTGCAATTAGCATTTTGGAACAAAAAAGCCAAACTGGGAGAAGTCTTCGACTCCTCCACCGGCTTCACCTTGCCCAACGGAGCGATGCGCTCACCCGATGCTTCCTGGATTGCCAACGAACGTTGGAATGCGCTGACGCCTCAACAACAGAATAGCTTTGCGCCCATCTGTCCGGATTTTGTGATCGAACTCAAATCGGAGTCGGACACGGTAGGGGAACTGACCAAAAAGATGGAGCAGGACTGGCTAGGTAACGGTTGTCGCTTGGGCTGGCTGATCGATCCCGATGAAGCGAAAGTCTATATATTTCGGGCTGACGGCAGCCGGGACACGATTGATGGGTTTGACAAGGAAGTTTCCGGCGAAGCGGTGCTGTCTGGTTTTTTGTTGCAACTGAAGGAATTGAAAAGCTGAACGTGTCAATTAAACCCTTTATTGGTTTCATGAGCGGCGCTTGGAGGCTTTTATAACTCACCGCCAGCAGCGTAATCACCAATGTACGCAAACTCGTCACTGCAAAAATCCACCCCGGTTGTCCATCGGGTGTCGAAGTGGCGATCCTCGAAGGACTTCACCCCATTTTTCCGCTCATTCACCCCTTTTCTCCCCCGCACTTAGATACTTGGCTTAGCTTTGCTCCATCATTCGAAACGAGTATGAGTATGAGCGAAGCACAAAAAATCAGGCGCTATGAATTGGTTCTTGTCGGGGTCACTTTTCTCCTGTACCTTACCCGCCGACTGTTACAGGAGTACTTTAACAATGAACGCACATACGATCTGGCTCAACGTTCAGGATACCATGCGTTCGATGGGTATGATTTTCCACTGCACGTGGTATTTCCCATCGCTGCCGGAGGGCTTTTACTGCTAATTAGCTGGTATATTTTTCACTTCCTGGTCTATCCGTCGATGAAAGCCGGGGAAAGGGGGGATAAGGTGTGGGTGTCGCTGGGGCTGGTGATTACATTGGTAGTTGTCGGCGTAGCACTGTTTTATTATTTCAGACAGTACCAGGAGTGGATAATTCATCAGAATAAACTGGTCAATGTGCGGATATATTCCTTATTCCGGAAAAGAACCGTTCTAGCTGATACGGTTGGTGTACTGATCATCTTCTACCTCTACCAACTTTTTGCCGAATTGGTGTACTACCTTCACAGGGAACTTGCCCGCGAACTGGTGAAAATGTTCAGGTTTGTGAGCTATCTGCTGCTGGGCTGCGTTGCTGCTATTTTCCTGGTCTTCGCCGGCTTCGGCCATATTCCTGTTCCTTTGTGGAAAGTGACTTATTTACTCCCATTGATCGGGGGAGTGGTGCAGGTACATCTTGGACAGCATTTTGTTTATTCCCAGATATTTCCCCACATCGGTCAACCCTATTTGCGGCTGTTGGGTCGGAATGGGCTGTTGTTTTGGGGGGGGCATCTGGCGGGGACGCTGCTCGTCTCGATGGCGTATCTCAACAATCGCGGGGGCTCGCTCGAATTTATGGCTGTCTTCTTCTTGTTTACTCTTTTGGCCACCGGGGTAATAGGGTATTTCCGCTGGGCTTTTTGGGAGAAGAATACGCAACTACAAACGCAATTTTCGAATAAATCGGCCCAGCTCGATAGTTTAAGAGCCCAGATTAATCCACACTTTCTGTTCAATGCCCTGAATACGCTTTACGCCTCGGCTCTGAAAGAAAATAGCGAGCAGACGGCCGAAGGCATCCAGAAACTGGCGGAGATGATGCGGTTTATGCTGGAGGAAAACCATCAGCAGCATATTCCGCTCACCAAGGAAGTTGAATACCTGCACAACTACATTCAGATTCAGCGCCTGCGCCTGGATGAGTCCCAGCGCATGGACATTCGGGTGAAGCTGGAGACGCCGGCGGGGGAGGTGCAGATTGCGCCCATGCTGCTGAGTCCGCTGGTCGAAAACGCCTTTAAGCACGGCATTAGTCTGCAAAACGCCTGCTGGATTTACATCACGCTGACGCTGGACGGAAACAACGTTTATTTTAAAGTACATAACTCACTCCAAAGGAAAACGGACAACGATCCGGAAAAAGCCCGGGTAGGAGTGGGGCTGGAAAATGTCAGACAACGCCTGGCGCTGCTCTACCCGGGTCGCCACCGTCTCGACATCCAGCAGTCGGACCAGGATTATTTCGTGTCGCTCACCTTACAATACCGGCCTGATCCGCTTTAATTCGACGGAGTATCGTAACCAATCGCATCCCTTTCAACAAAAAACATAAATCCTCTATTGTATGATGAATAAAACCGGACTATTGCTGCTGCTGATATTATCCTTCCTGACTGGTAACGCGCAGACGAAAGACGCTTCACTCGATTCGCTCTTTACCCGACTCCATCGCGAGGGGAATTGGAACGGTAATGTACTGATTGCCCAAAACGGAAAAATCCTTTACCGGAAGTCGTTTGGTTACGCCGATTTTGCGAAAAAGACACCTAATACGGATGCTTCCCGTTTTCAAACGGCTTCCACGTCGAAAGTGTTTACCTCAACTGCCGTGTTGCAACTGGTAGAGCAGGGGAAAGTAAAACTGAACGAACCTTTCGTCCGGTATTTTCCGGAGTTCCCCTTCCCAGGCATTACACTCAGGCATTTGCTGTCCCATACGTCGGGCCTGCCAGATTTGGAGCTCTACGAACCTATGGTGCGAAAGTATCCGGATACCCTCGTCACCAATGCAGTCACGATCGCCGCGCTGCGGGACTGGAAGAAGCCATTGCATTTTAAGCCGGGTGAGCAGTGGGAATACTGTAACGTGAACTACCACCTGCTGGCTTTGCTGGTGGAAAAAGTGAGTAAAATGCCTTTCGGAGCGTATTTGAAACAGTACATTTTCCGGCCCGCCGGCATGATGCAGACCTATCTCAAAGAACCCTTGCATCCCATGGCCGACAAAAGTCTCGTCACCAACCACCTGCTGCCCACTATGTACCACACGGTACCAGTAAACGCGGAAACGGTACAATTAAAAGACCTGGTCATGCAGTGGAAGTTCAGATTTGAGCAATACAGCATAATGGGCCCCGTTGGGTCCGCCAATGTGATCACCACCACTGAAGATTTGCTTAAATTTGACCAGGCGCTGTATACCAGTAAGTTATTGAGTCAGCCAACCTTGGCCCTGGCTTTTACGCCTACGCAATTAAATAACGGAGAGACGTACTACGGAGAAATGGAAATTGATTACGGGGGGAAGACTTCCTACGGGCTGGGCTGGGTGGTTAGGCAAGATGCCAAACGGGGCACGATCGTAGGGCACGACGGGTACACAGGTAGCATGGCCACTACCTTCTACCGGAACCTTACCCAAAAGCAGACCGTGATTATGTTCGACAACACCGTCGGTTCCCACTACCGCGAAAAAGTAGCTTCCGCGATCAACATTCTCAACGGGGAGCTACCCTTGCCCATCCCCATAAAAAAGTCTGCGGTTCGGCTGTTTGGCGAAGCCTTGCTGCAGAAAGGACCTGAAAAAGCGTTGGTATGCTTGAACACCTGGCGTTCAGACACGACCCGGTATTACTTCACGGAGCGGGAAATGAACGTGCTGGGCTATGAATTCCTGTTCAATGGCTATTCCGCCCAATCCCTGGAAACGTTTAAGATAAACACCTTGCTCTTTCCCACCAGCTTTAACGTATACGACAGTTATGGCGACGCTTTTGCCCAAATCGGTCGAAAGGAAGAAGCAATCCTAATGTTTCAAAGGGCTATTGCCCTCAACCCTGAAAGCGAGGGGTCGAAGCAATCCCTTAAAAAGTTGCTGGAAAAATAGGAATTACCTTTGGATGCTAAACAGAACCCTATGTTAACGGCAGTTGCCATCGACGACGAACCCAGTGCCCTGCAAGTGGTGCAGTTACACGCCGCCAAAGTGCTTTTCCTGGAACTGAAAGCCAGTTTCACCAATGCTTTTGAAGCCTTGCACTATTTGCAGCATAACCCGGTGGACCTGCTCTTTCTGGACATTAAGATGCCCGACATTTCCGGATTGGAGCTGGTGAAATGTTTACCCAGGTTGCCCATGGTTATTTTTACCACGGCGTATTCTGAATTTGCGGTAGAAGGCTTCGAACTCGATGCCGTCGATTATCTGTTGAAGCCATTTTCCCTGGCCCGTTTTACCAAAGCGTGTCACAAAGCCTTGGAAATCAATAAAATTAAGAGCCTGCAGGAGCCGGCTATTTTTATTAAAACCGGTTACCAGGAGGAAAAAGTGCGGCTGGAAGAGATTCTCTACATCGAAGCCGATGGCAACTACCTGACGTTTGTACTGCCGAAGCGCAAAGTGCTCTCCCGCCAAACAATGCAGGAAGTGCTGCAACTGCTACCCAGCCATCAATTCGTCCGGGTGCACCGTTCGTATATTGTCGCCCTACCTAAAATTGATCGCATCACCCGCCAGGAAATTGGGCTGGCGGGTATAAGCATTCCCATCGGCGCTTCTTACGAAGAAGGGGTAAAATACATCCGCAGCAAGCTATCCGGAAAATAGGTTACTGCGTCATCCCATTGAACAGGAGATTAAAGCAAAGAGTAAGTTTCCCCTTTGGAGTATCCCTGCCGCTGCCCGAAAAACATATGGCTAATGGCTAACTTTTTAGCAATGATTGTTTATTACAGGTTATACAAGGCACTCAAAGAAGCTCAGATGCTTTCAAAGTACTCTCCTAAAGACATCGTCGAATTCTCTAAAAGCATTTATCAAACCAAAATAAGAGACCACTGGCATCTGTCTGAAATAACTAAAAAGACAACAGACCTTTTTAAAAAAATAAATATAGACTACCTAACTTAAGACGGAGTTAGGGCTTAAATGCACGTGTTTGTACGCAATACGCTAAAAATAAAAAGCTTGCGTGATCTAAAAGTAACTTCAACCAGAATTTTTTAACGGAAGACTAAACGGAAGTGGTTTTTCTTCGTTTGAAGGGTGATGAAACCTAATTCGATCATGAAAAGTGAAATCCGAGAACTGCTTTCTGAGGTAGACAGCATATTGAAACAAATCCGATCCGCCATTAAGCTGGGTAATCGACCGTTGGCAGTAGAGTTAGCGGCTCAACGATATCAATTATTACAGCAAATTGAAGAATTAGAGAGGGTGTGAGCTAACGTTATACAAATATCCACAGTCGCCCATTTTCTTCTGCTCATCATTGCATCAGCCAATGCTACACACTATAGATGAATTTTCCTATATTTGGTAGAAACAAATACCCAGCCGCCATGAACGCCATCGCCCTGAAAAGCTTCATATTTGACCGGATGACCAACGAAGAGTTCGTTGCTTTCTGCCTGGAACAGAGGGAGTTGAAGATCGAACGTACCGCCGAAGGAGAAATCATTCTTATGCCACCTACCTATTCAAAAACCGGAAAAACCAACGTAGAAATCTTACTGCAATTAGCATTTTGGAACAAAAAAGCCAAACTGGGAGAAGTCTTCGACTCCTCCACCGGCTTCACCTTGCCCAACGGAGCGATGCGCTCACCCGATGCTTCCTGGATTGCCAACGAACGTTGGAATGCGCTGACGCCTCAACAACAGAATAGCTTTGCGCCCATCTGTCCGGATTTTGTGATCGAACTCAAATCGGAGTCGGACACGGTAGGGGAACTGACCAAAAAGATGGAGCAGGACTGGCTAGGTAACGGTTGTCGCTTGGGCTGGCTGATCGATCCCGATGAAGCGAAAGTCTATATATTTCGGGCTGACGGCAGCCGGGACACGATTGATGGGTTTGACAAGGAAGTTTCCGGCGAAGCGGTGCTGTCTGGTTTTTTGTTGCAACTGAAGGAATTGAAAAGCTGAACGTGTCAATTAAACCCTTTATTGGTTTCATGAGCGGCGCTTGGAGGCTTTTATAACTCACCGCCAGCAGCGTAATCACCAATGTACGCAAACTCGTCACTGCAAAAATCCACCCCGGTTGTCCATCGGGTGTCGAAGTGGCGATCCTCGAAGGACTTCACCCCATTTTTCCGCTCATTCACCCCTTTTCTCCCCCGCACTTAGATACTTGGCTTAGCTTTGCTCCATCATTCGAAACGAGTATGAGTATGAGCGAAGCACAAAAAATCAGGCGCTATGAATTGGTTCTTGTCGGGGTCACTTTTCTCCTGTACCTTACCCGCCGACTGTTACAGGAGTACTTTAACAATGAACGCACATACGATCTGGCTCAACGTTCAGGATACCATGCGTTCGATGGGTATGATTTTCCACTGCACGTGGTATTTCCCATCGCTGCCGGAGGGCTTTTACTGCTAATTAGCTGGTATATTTTTCACTTCCTGGTCTATCCGTCGATGAAAGCCGGGGAAAGGGGGGATAAGGTGTGGGTGTCGCTGGGGCTGGTGATTACATTGGTAGTTGTCGGCGTAGCACTGTTTTATTATTTCAGACAGTACCAGGAGTGGATAATTCATCAGAATAAACTGGTCAATGTGCGGATATATTCCTTATTCCGGAAAAGAACCGTTCTAGCTGATACGGTTGGTGTACTGATCATCTTCTACCTCTACCAACTTTTTGCCGAATTGGTGTACTACCTTCACAGGGAACTTGCCCGCGAACTGGTGAAAATGTTCAGGTTTGTGAGCTATCTGCTGCTGGGCTGCGTTGCTGCTATTTTCCTGGTCTTCGCCGGCTTCGGCCATATTCCTGTTCCTTTGTGGAAAGTGACTTATTTACTCCCATTGATCGGGGGAGTGGTGCAGGTACATCTTGGACAGCATTTTGTTTATTCCCAGATATTTCCCCACATCGGTCAACCCTATTTGCGGCTGTTGGGTCGGAATGGGCTGTTGTTTTGGGGGGGGCATCTGGCGGGGACGCTGCTCGTCTCGATGGCGTATCTCAACAATCGCGGGGGCTCGCTCGAATTTATGGCTGTCTTCTTCTTGTTTACTCTTTTGGCCACCGGGGTAATAGGGTATTTCCGCTGGGCTTTTTGGGAGAAGAATACGCAACTACAAACGCAATTTTCGAATAAATCGGCCCAGCTCGATAGTTTAAGAGCCCAGATTAATCCACACTTTCTGTTCAATGCCCTGAATACGCTTTACGCCTCGGCTCTGAAAGAAAATAGCGAGCAGACGGCCGAAGGCATCCAGAAACTGGCGGAGATGATGCGGTTTATGCTGGAGGAAAACCATCAGCAGCATATTCCGCTCACCAAGGAAGTTGAATACCTGCACAACTACATTCAGATTCAGCGCCTGCGCCTGGATGAGTCCCAGCGCATGGACATTCGGGTGAAGCTGGAGACGCCGGCGGGGGAGGTGCAGATTGCGCCCATGCTGCTGAGTCCGCTGGTCGAAAACGCCTTTAAGCACGGCATTAGTCTGCAAAACGCCTGCTGGATTTACATCACGCTGACGCTGGACGGAAACAACGTTTATTTTAAAGTACATAACTCACTCCAAAGGAAAACGGACAACGATCCGGAAAAAGCCCGGGTAGGAGTGGGGCTGGAAAATGTCAGACAACGCCTGGCGCTGCTCTACCCGGGTCGCCACCGTCTCGACATCCAGCAGTCGGACCAGGATTATTTCGTGTCGCTCACCTTACAATACCGGCCTGATCCGCTTTAATTCGACGGAGTATCGTAACCAATCGCATCCCTTTCAACAAAAAACATAAATCCTCTATTGTATGATGAATAAAACCGGACTATTGCTGCTGCTGATATTATCCTTCCTGACTGGTAACGCGCAGACGAAAGACGCTTCACTCGATTCGCTCTTTACCCGACTCCATCGCGAGGGGAATTGGAACGGTAATGTACTGATTGCCCAAAACGGAAAAATCCTTTACCGGAAGTCGTTTGGTTACGCCGATTTTGCGAAAAAGACACCTAATACGGATGCTTCCCGTTTTCAAACGGCTTCCACGTCGAAAGTGTTTACCTCAACTGCCGTGTTGCAACTGGTAGAGCAGGGGAAAGTAAAACTGAACGAACCTTTCGTCCGGTATTTTCCGGAGTTCCCCTTCCCAGGCATTACACTCAGGCATTTGCTGTCCCATACGTCGGGCCTGCCAGATTTGGAGCTCTACGAACCTATGGTGCGAAAGTATCCGGATACCCTCGTCACCAATGCAGTCACGATCGCCGCGCTGCGGGACTGGAAGAAGCCATTGCATTTTAAGCCGGGTGAGCAGTGGGAATACTGTAACGTGAACTACCACCTGCTGGCTTTGCTGGTGGAAAAAGTGAGTAAAATGCCTTTCGGAGCGTATTTGAAACAGTACATTTTCCGGCCCGCCGGCATGATGCAGACCTATCTCAAAGAACCCTTGCATCCCATGGCCGACAAAAGTCTCGTCACCAACCACCTGCTGCCCACTATGTACCACACGGTACCAGTAAACGCGGAAACGGTACAATTAAAAGACCTGGTCATGCAGTGGAAGTTCAGATTTGAGCAATACAGCATAATGGGCCCCGTTGGGTCCGCCAATGTGATCACCACCACTGAAGATTTGCTTAAATTTGACCAGGCGCTGTATACCAGTAAGTTATTGAGTCAGCCAACCTTGGCCCTGGCTTTTACGCCTACGCAATTAAATAACGGAGAGACGTACTACGGAGAAATGGAAATTGATTACGGGGGGAAGACTTCCTACGGGCTGGGCTGGGTGGTTAGGCAAGATGCCAAACGGGGCACGATCGTAGGGCACGACGGGTACACAGGTAGCATGGCCACTACCTTCTACCGGAACCTTACCCAAAAGCAGACCGTGATTATGTTCGACAACACCGTCGGTTCCCACTACCGCGAAAAAGTAGCTTCCGCGATCAACATTCTCAACGGGGAGCTACCCTTGCCCATCCCCATAAAAAAGTCTGCGGTTCGGCTGTTTGGCGAAGCCTTGCTGCAGAAAGGACCTGAAAAAGCGTTGGTATGCTTGAACACCTGGCGTTCAGACACGACCCGGTATTACTTCACGGAGCGGGAAATGAACGTGCTGGGCTATGAATTCCTGTTCAATGGCTATTCCGCCCAATCCCTGGAAACGTTTAAGATAAACACCTTGCTCTTTCCCACCAGCTTTAACGTATACGACAGTTATGGCGACGCTTTTGCCCAAATCGGTCGAAAGGAAGAAGCAATCCTAATGTTTCAAAGGGCTATTGCCCTCAACCCTGAAAGCGAGGGGTCGAAGCAATCCCTTAAAAAGTTGCTGGAAAAATAGGAATTACCTTTGGATGCTAAACAGAACCCTATGTTAACGGCAGTTGCCATCGACGACGAACCCAGTGCCCTGCAAGTGGTGCAGTTACACGCCGCCAAAGTGCTTTTCCTGGAACTGAAAGCCAGTTTCACCAATGCTTTTGAAGCCTTGCACTATTTGCAGCATAACCCGGTGGACCTGCTCTTTCTGGACATTAAGATGCCCGACATTTCCGGATTGGAGCTGGTGAAATGTTTACCCAGGTTGCCCATG
>JAZKGK010000089.1:0-4388 GCA_040385915.1 Bacteroidota bacterium | reverse complement strand
ACCATTTTTTCTTTTTATATCAGCACTTTGCTATGCACAAGGGAAATGGAACAAGCCTTTGATGGATGAGAGAATAGCTGACAGGTCATCCAAAAAGCGCCAATGCGGATATCCAGGCTTTTGAGGCGGGGTAGTTGTTATGGCTAACGGGTGTATGGTTACGCTAACCTATCACGAAACCGTTCGGGCAATCTATATAGATCAGTCCATTCTAACTGTAGTTGCCTTTCTACCACCACAGGCTATCCAAGCGACTGAGGCCGGATGGTTTGAGCCATGGCGTTTTATTTATCCTATGATTATTTCCCCTCCATTGAGTCTAATATCAGGTTCTTCTCTCCAATATTCTTTATTATCGCTGTCATAATCTTCCAAGAGTCTATATTCTGACCATTCGTGTTCGGGCTGGGGTACTTTTCTCCAAATGTCCCGAGGAGAATTATCATGTTCAAAACAACACCTCAGCAGTTCCTGAGAAAATTTAATCAAGTTAATCTTTCCAATGAGATCTGCTTTCTCGGAGAGGTCTTTTACTGATCGGAGTTTTAATTCAATGGCTGCTTTCTCCTTCTCCAGGATCTCACGTACATATTTCAGCTCCTCCGCTTTCTCATCATTCATCATCTTTACAGAATGTCATTAGTAATAAATCTCGTGCTGATTCAACCGCTGATCGGTTAATCAGATGGTTGTCTGGTTGGCGGCATGGTACTAGCACCTGTTTTTCCTCTTTTGCCATTCCATTTCCAAGCCCAAACAAGCAATAAACCCACCATAGCAGTGATTAAATTATACACGATATAAAAGGTATCCAATCTAACCTGAATGATTCTTGCTTGAGCTTGAATATCTACTGTTAAAGGTTTAATAGGAAAGCCTAAACGAACTCTCAGCCATGGCTGTATAACTTCGATTTCCGGGCCAATCCTAAACTGTAAATCATAAGACTTGTCTTGATAGCGGCGATGATTATCATAGGTCCATAAAGAGCTTTGATAAGCATGAGTATACCTTTCAAAAGAAGGAAATAAAAAAGTAATTCCAAAAATGAATAGTAACGCTTTCTTCATTCTCTTTCATTGGTTTTAATTTTTAATGCTCTACTTACGAATATCAACCAAAGGCTTATGGGCTGGGCTCCGGTGGATGGAGGGCAAAGATTTACAACCTAGTTTTCCTCTTTATTCATTATTCAAATAACTGAATCAACTCTGTATTTTGCGACTTCTTCGAAAGGCGTTTGCCCAACTCAAAAAGATGGCGTTCCCACTCTTTCCATGATTGGCTACTGGGATTGTTCAATGAAATGATCGTGTCAATGTTATTAGCTATCACCCGGAATTGATAACAAATACCATCCAAAGTGACTCCTTGATTAGCATCAAATAAATCAAACTTCGGTAGCTTTTGAATAGGATCATAAAAATGGGTTGATTCTACTTCAAAGTGGCTCTGAGTGATTTCTCCATATGCACCCTCCAAGAAAACCCCTTGAACCAATTCTTCAGGATTTTTAATCTCTCGAAACTCCCGCTGATTGAATTTCACTGAAACTAATCCCCCAAAACCAATAAAAGATCTACTAACTCGTACAATCCAGATATAATCAATCGATTTTTCGTTTTGCCGCCACCCTCTGGCATCGCGAATTATCTGAATACCACTCCTCAAATCCGATAAATTAAGGGCTCTTCCAATGTAGTTTTCAATCTTCTGTAAGCCCGTAAAATCTTCTGGTGTCATCAATCTCTGAATAGTTAGATAGTATTTGATTGGGCATAACGTTCCCATAATCCCCGCCTAGTATAAATACCTGCTGAGTAATGCATTAACTCAGCCTAATCTGCAGCTAGGGTGTTAAGCGCATTTTTAACTAATTTCCCGAATAAAAGTCATACGCAGAAAGTAATTCTCGCTCAGGCTCTCCCTGTGAAATCAGCCACTTTTAAATTCGGTCTTTCCACCGTTGAGGTAAGTCTTCGTGTTTCATTTTACTGATTCCGTTTAATGAGCTAATACCAGATTCTGTGTTGAAGAAAGGGATTTCTGGTGTTACAGGCCGGCCTTTTTAATATCCAACTATCTGGTTGATTACGTAGGGAATATAAATTTCCGTTTCTTGTTGGTCCAGAATTATCCACGGAGGTAAAAAGTTGAGCGCTTCCAGAATCTTGAATTCCAACAACTTCCTGGAGAGGTCACTATGCTTAACATCTTTCAGTTTTCTATCATCATTGGTCTTGATAATGAAAGGATAAATCGGAACGTTGTTTCCTAGGTGGTTAGCAATGGATTCTAGCCTAACGCTGGTTTTCCCTTCTACTGAAGTATGAAAGGTGGCTTTGTACTTATAGCTGGTATAGGTATCCCAATAATCAAAGGGGATTTCTACCAGTTCTACGAATAAGTCGCTGGACAAATGAAATCCACCCAGCGGCGATGAGCCCTTGACATTAGCTCGGGAAGGATATCTTAAAATATAGTATTGTCCAGAATTGTCATCGTGAACGATATCATTGTCCTGGTGCAGGGCAACGGGTTGATTGATTAGATATTTGGCCTCTTTAAAATCATATTGAATGGCGGGTGCTTTGCCTTTTTTGTCATGGATGGTCCAGGTATTGACGGGCTTACCCGATTCATATTCGCCGGCCATGAATACTTTTCCCTTGGCAGTAAAATAGGTCCACTGGCCCACTTTCTCACCCTTGTCGAAAAAGGCAGTCAGTTTGGGATTACCATTGGCAAAATAGAGATCACATTTACCATTCAGTTGTCCCTGGGAATAATTGATTTTCCTTAGCAAAGCACCTTTCTTATTATAGCTACTCCACTCTCCCTCTTTTTTGCCGTTTACAAATAAACCGGTTTCAATCCTTTTCCCATCGCATACTCTTTCAAATTTGCCTTCCAAAACCGGACTGGCTTGTTCAACCTGGTCAATACAATTACAATAATCTAATTTTTTAATACTTTGTCCGGAAGCGAATGAGCAGACGAGCGTGGTAATCAAACTAAGTAAAATTCTTTTCATGGGATTTTTTTGAGGGTATAATGTACTCCGAAAACTGGATAGATATTTAAGATGGGATTTACAATTAAACTATTCATTTCAGTCCAAAAATATTTTCATAAATTAAATGGAGGCTTATCTAACCGGATGGGTTCTTCCTGAGATGACTAACGGGTGTATGGTTACGCAAACCTATCTAAGGTCTTACTTGTGGGCGGCTTCACTCTTCTTTTATATCCTACAGGTAAATTTTTTAGCAATCACATACGCTTGGCCAACCAACAATAATCGATAGGCAATTGGCTTCTTGGATGAATCGAAACACTTAGTTGCTACCTGATGCTTGTCGCAGACGGCTACTACTCGTTGAGCAATGGTCTCTGGGGCTTCCAGAAGTTTGCCGGATCCATTTTCCAGATTACCTTTAAAAGTATCCAGCGTAAAGTTTATTCCAGGATCAGTTACATAATCTGTCCAGTTTCTCCAACCGCCAGTAATCGCCTCTATGGCTGCCTTTATTTCCTGAAACAGAACCGGTGAATTCTCTGGTTTAGAATTTAGGTAGATGGTAATCCAAGCTTCGTTATGATTCAGTAACAGCGGGTGATTGTCTATACATTCTACCAAACCCACGGTGTTTACTTTAAGCGCAAACTCTCGTTTATCGTCTAAATCAATGCGAACTGTTTGTAAGCCATGATGTATTACTAGATAAGTAGTCTGAATCTTTTCAATGGTGATTACTTGTTGGATCAAATCTTCGATTACCACTTTTCTTCTTATTTTAAGTTGTCCTTTAACAAATTAAGGCGGTTGATTGGGTCTAGTTTTAGGGTAATCATTCTTTTAATAAGTTTGTTTTCACTTTCTCCGTATTCACCCGGTTGAAATAATCCGGCTTACTCATTCCCTATAAAGCGATTTGAATTAACTCCTCCTTCACTTCTCCTTCACTCAGGAGGTATTCTTCGATGATTATTGGCTTACTTACCCCCAAAATCAATAATAGGGCGGCAATGACAATGCCGGTTCGGTCTTTGCCGGATAAGCAATGAATCAGCACGGGGTATGGCAAGTCTTCGTTTTCAAATAGCTTCCCTATATTATTTAGCCACAGTCTTACCTCCTTTTGATCAGTATGGTATTTCTCAATCTTGTTTTCTAAGGGAAAATGATAATAGCTCACGCCAAAATCATTCTGGTCATGTCCCTGCCTAAGATTAATAATTGTTCTGGGACGGCCTATTTCATTGCTATCCTTGACAAAGTCCGTCTTTCCACCGCGCAGCAATTTGTTAATGGGTAGTATTTTTTCATTCATTAGCCAATTTACAAATTCCCCTACATCTCGAAAATTAACGCAACCTGCGGTATA
>JAZKGK010000088.1:12941-46466 GCA_040385915.1 Bacteroidota bacterium | reverse complement strand
AAACTTATAAACTCCTAAACTTAGTAATTCCTTTTGCACTTTTTCCGAATTATCTTTACCTTTGCGAGCCAATTTCAAAGCACAAGACACAAGCATTTAATTTATAACCCAATATTATTCGTTACCGCAATGGCTATTACTAGACTTAAAAGAAAAGAAAGAAGAAACCTGGCAAAAGCAACTGACCGCTTGGCTAGAATTAAACAACTGACAGCCAAACCGATAATCAAAAATATTGATATCGAAGCGATCAAATTAGAATTTATCGAGAAGGCTGCTGCCAGAGCGAAAGCTGCTGAGCCAAAAGCTGAAAAACCAGCGAAAGCGGTTGCCAAAGCTGAGACCCCAGCGGAAGCGACCCCCGAAACCGAAGCATAGTCTCTTATATAAGTTATTTTGAAAAGCCCTGCCGATACAATTTTCGGTAGGGCTTTTCTTGTTACCACATGATCTTTAATTCCACATTCATCCGATGACTACTCCAACCGAAATCCCAACCATAGCATCCACTTCTCTCGAATTCTTGCGTCAACTCCGCGAAAACAACCAGCGCGATTGGTTTTCGGCCAACCGCCCCAGCTACGAAATGGCCAAGGCTGGTTTGGAAAAGTTTGTGAGCCAGCTGCTGATCGAAATAGAAAAGTTCGACAACATTTCGGGACTGTCAGCAAAGGATTGTATCTTCCGTATCAACCGCGATGTACGCTTCTCGAAGAATAAAGCCCCTTATAAAACCAATCTGGCCGTTGCAGTGGGTCGCGGAGGCCGCCAGTCGAAGTACCTGGATTATTATCTGCACCTGGAACCGGGACAATCTTTTCTGGGTGGTGGCATATATGCGCCAACGGGCGAACAACTGGGTAAAATACGTCAGGAGATTGATTATAATGTAGCGGAGGTAAAATCTATTATTTACGAACCAACCTTTGCGCGGTACTTTGGCGAAGTGCAAGGAAGTAAGTTAAAAACTACGCCGAAAGGCTACAACCGCGAACATCCAGAAATCGAGCTGCTTCGGTTGCAGCAGTTTTTCTTTATGCATGCGTATACGGATGAAGAAGTTACGGCTCCCGATTTCCTGGAAAAAGTGGTACAAGGTTGCGTGATTCTCAAGCCTTTACTGGCCTTTTTGAACTATATTTTGTTCGAAGAAGTGGTATCAGAAGGACTGTGAAAATGCCCACTAGCCCAGGTTTTCATTTTGACAGGCACAAAGGTAAGGCTGAAAGAAAGTCCCTTTTTATTCAGGAATTCAGCTTTTCCCTTTAATTGCTTTACCAAGGTTTGGATTACCTGCATGCCTACTGAAGAAGATTTTTGAAGATCAAAGTCAGGATCTAAACCGACTCCATCATCACACACTTGTAGCACAATCCTCTCTCCTTCCTGGGTAAACACAATGTCTAACTGCCCCTTTTCTCGGTTGACAAAGGCATGCTTATAGGCATTTGTCACCAATTCGTTCAGGAGCAAGCCACAAGGAATAGCCGCTGTCAACTCCAGGTAAATAGGATCTACCTGCAAATCTACCTTTACTTGGATAGACTTATCTGCATAAGAAAAGGCGATTTCTTTGACCAAATCCTGAATATAGGCAGCAAACTCAATGTTGGCAAAAGTACCGTTCTGATACAGCTTTTCGTGGATCAAAGCCATCGATTTAATCCGGCTCTGGCTGTCGCGCAACAGGGCCTGCATTTCAATATTATCAGTTGAAAAAAGCTGTAGCTGCATAAGGCCAGAAATGACTGCTAGGTTGTTCTTTACCCGGTGATGCACTTCAGCCAATAAGACTTCTTTTTCTTGCAGGGATTTTTCTACCAGAGTCGAGCTTTCCATCAATTGCTGGTGAATATGGGTAAGATCTTCGAAACTGGCGTTGAGTTCTTGGTTAGCCACCTGAAGTTCCTTTGTACGTTCTTCTACTTTGCGTCCCAACTGCTGATTGAGATGATTGAGGTTGTCTCGCTGGGATTCTATCTTATGCTTTTGCTTTTCTATTTCATAGGTGCGTTCCATCACTTTCGATTCTAACTCCCGGTTATGATCCCGAATCTGTTTTGTACGGTATCGATGCCAACCTAAGGCCAGCATCCCAATGAGCAATAATGCCGCTAGTCGGAACCACCAAGTCTGCCACAAAGGAGGCAGAATATGAACAATAATGGATGCGCCTTTTTCATTCCAAAAGCCATCGTTATTCGAGGCCTTCACCCGGAAAGTATAGGTACCAGGATCAAGGTTAGTATAAGTAGCCGACCGTTTATTGCCTACATAAGTCCAGTCTTTGTCGAAGCCCTCCATTTGATAGGCATATTGATTCTTCTCTGGAGTCGTATAATTTAAAGCCGCAAACTCAAAAGAAAAAACTGACTGCTGGTAAGAAAGGGTAATTTCCTTAGCCGAAGTGATATAGCTCTTCAAGGGTGATTTTGCCAGGCCAGGCTTCACCGATTGGTTAAACACTTGGAAGTCGGTCAGGTATACTGGCGGAATGAATCGATTCTCACGAATGCTGTCTGGATGGAATATATTAAACCCATTTACTCCCCCAAAAAACATTTCTCCTCGTGTATTCCGATACTGGGCATTCTGGGAAAATTCATTGCCTTGCAGCCCATCGGGAGCGTTGAATTTTTTAAATGTTTTGTGTAGATAGTCGAACCGACATAATCCATTGAGCGTACTGATCCAAAGCATGCTATGTCCATCTTCAACCATGCCCATGATGGATTCACTGGGCAAGCCCTCTTTTTCTCGAAAGACTACAAACGAGTCGGTAGCTGGATTATAAAGATTTAGCCCCGCACTAGTTCCGATCCAAAGAAGGCCGCGGCTATCTTTAAAGATGACATTCACCTCCCGATTACTCAAACTACCGGGCTTGTTATCAGCCAGGTAGCGGATGAAACGCTTATTTGTGGCATCAAACCGGTTTAGTCCATTCACTGTGCCCACCCAAAGCTGGCCATAGCGGTCTTCGCACAGCGCTTGCACTTTTAGGTGGCTAAGGCTGTAGGGATTATTGTCTTCTGGATGATAAGCCGTGAAGTACTGTTTTTCCCGGTCAAACAAGTTCAATCCCCCTCCACTAGTGCCAACCCAAAAGTTATGCTGCTGGTCTTCCAACATAGTCCAGACGTTGTTGGAGCTAATACTACCGAGGCGTTCCTCATGTTTAAAATGCTTAAACGTATTGGTTTGGGAATTATACAAACTCAAACCTCCACCCCAGGTACCTAACCAAATCTGATTTTGCTGGTCTTTATACAGCGCTAGTACCACATCGGCACTTAGGCCATCAGGTTGGGTAAGCTGATAGCGATAATGGGTAAAGTAGTCGGTTTTTCTATCCAACACATTCAAGCCTCCACCGTCAGTACCAATCCACAGCCGTCCCTGATCATCTTCCAGAAAGCTTTTTACATTGTTGTGGCTGAGGCTATTATTGTATTCTTGCTTGTACAGCTTAAACGGCTGCCCCCTTTTGTTGAAGTAATCAATACCGCCTCGGTGCATGCCCAACCAAATATTGCCTTGCCGATCTTCGCATATAGCCGAAACGGAGTTGGTAGTGATGCTATTTTTGAACTCGTGTTTATAATGTACAAAGCTGCCAGTCGCCTTATCCATCAGGTTAAGCCCCGCATTTTCGGTTCCCAGCCAAAAATTATCCTGGCTATCTACAAACATGCTGTAAATGGTGTTATTACTCAGCGACTTACGATTATTGATGTCGTGGGTGTAATGGCTAAATTGTTTGGTTTTGGGATCGAAGCGATTCAGTCCTGTTTCCCACGTTGCTATCCAGAGTATGCCCTGGCGGTCTTCAATAATCAGATTGATTGCACCAGGATTAATAGAAGTCGAGTCACCAGGCTGATGGATAAAGTGGCTAAAAGTGCGCGTTTGACTATTCATCCAATTGAGCCCGTGCGTCTTTGTTCCCAGCCAAAGATTGCCTTTTCGATCCTGGCAAATACTTCTGACATCGGCATCACTGATGCTGTGGGGATCATTGGCTTTGGGTAAGAAGTGGGTAAAGAACTTATCCTGACGGTTGAACAGCGATAATCCCTTTCGGGTAGCTACCCATAAATTATTCTGTTTATCTATTAATATGTCGTTTATCCAATTGTCTCTGAGGCTTCTGGAGTTATTAGGATTGTGAGTAAAGCGCACAAAGCTATTTTTTGTTGGATCCAGCATATTCAGCCCGTTGGGAGTGCCTACCCAAATATTACCGTCCTTGTCTTCGGCCAAATTAGTAACTGTGTTGGTACTGAGGCTCGTAGGGTCAGCGGGGTCGTTTTTGTAAACGGTAAAGCGGTAGCCATCATATTTGTTGAGACCCGACAAGGTGCCAAACCACAAAAAGCCTTTACTATCTTGCAAAATAACCAGTCCATGGCTTTGCGAGAGGCCATCTACGGTAGATAAGTGACGAAAAAACAGGGCTGGTTGCTGCGCATTCGCACAGTAAACCATAAAAAACCCCATCACTACTATCAACCATTTGGATTTCATCTGACTAACTTTTTTTTTGAAAAACCTATACCCGCCTGGAAATATGATAGTAAAAATATTAAGCGTTATAGAAGTAATTTACTATCAAAAATCGGTATTCAAAAAGATTGATGCGTAGCAAATATAAAAAGATCAACCAATTTCGCTATGAATTAGGCATCTACCATGAGCGTTTTGGAATAGTCACTCCTTCCTTCCTAGCAATACCTTCCAAGCCTCCTCTACCTTCCCGGCCTCCAAATAGCGCTGTGCTAGCTGATGCAAGTGGTATTGCCTGCCTTCAGGGTCATGTGGATAGCGCTGATGAATTTCCTGAATTTCTGGGTGGCTTTGAAAGGCGTCAATGACTTCATGGCCAGGAAGTGCTTCTACATTGGCTAGCCGACCCAGGTTATTTCCCGTCAGTATGGGGCTATTGCGGATAGGCAAGGGTAGCTGATCCAAGCCAATGCCCAGCTGGGTGTTGGGTTTAGGTAGCTCAAAGAGTGCATCGCCGTGGGCTCGGCAATACCAATCGCCCCCCATTCGCCCAATGGTATCCATTTTTCGTGAATCAACCCTCCCCTCCGCATCCAGCACATCGGTACTAAAATGCGCAAGCAATACCTGGCAGATAATTAGGTTGGCGGCTCCGCCTTCGGTTCCAGTTTCTATCACCTGCATCACCTGGCATTCAAAGGAGGCCGGCGACTCGGCCACGCGTGGAGGCTTCACCAACGTGGAAGGCATTTCGGTAAAACCAGCCTTCACGAATTCATTGACGCCTTTGGGATACGCACAACTGGCCAGCGACATTTGCTCTACCATAGCGTAGTTCACGATATTAATGACCACTTCGCCTACTTCCCGCACATTTTCGAAGGTGTGCTTGTTGGTATTTTCCCGTACACTCCGATTCGGGGAAAATATCAGGATGGGCGGATGAGAGCCGAAAGCATTAAAAAAGCTAAAAGGGCTCAAATTTACCCGTCCCTGGCTATCAACAGTACTAGCAAAAGCGACCGGACGAGGCGTAATCGCTCCGAGCATAGCCTGGTGAAAAATGCCCGTAGAAACTTCGTTGGGGTTAACTGTTTTAAAAAATGACATAGCAGTGTGCAAATGACTGATGCGTAGATTACTTACTAAATTTTTTCTCGAAAGATAACTTCAGAGAAGGTTGTGCGCCCAGGTTCTTTTTGAAACGCATAAGCCCGTAATTAGGAACCGGTTCGTCAGGCACAGTGCCTAAATCCAGTTGACTAAAGCCATGACGTTGGCAATAATCGTATAAGCCCTTTGTTAACAACACTGTAGGACTGAAAGTTTGGTAATTGGCAGCATCGGCTGGGTAGAAATTATAAAGTATATGGTCGTTTATTCTCACGGTTACGGTCAAGGCCGCTACGTTTTCCCCTTCTTTTACAGTAAATACCTGATAACTATTGGGAAATTGACTGAATAGCGCCCTAAAATCTTCCCAGTCTAACGACAATGAATATCCCCGTCGCAAGCGGGAAGCTTTTACAAAGGCATATACACTAGCCCAATCTGGTTGCATTTCCTCTTGAAATTGAAAATTAGCCTGTATACATTTCTTTAATCGCCGTTTTTCTGAATGATGCAAGCCCCACTCAAAAGGTAAAACGGTCACCGGCAGATGAAAATTCAAGGCGGAGTGATTGATCAAGTACCCCCGGCGCAGCAGACATTGCGATAGGGTTTGCGCTTGCAACGGCGCATAACAAAAGGGATATCCTTTCATACTTAATTGCTGCAAGCCTTTCGAAAGAACAAAGTTTTCAATTTGATCCAGGAAAAAATCCAGGTGCTGATTTTCCAGCCGGGAATTGAATTCTATTGAACCAAACGGAGCACGGCAAGGACTTATCGCTTGGTCTGGCTGCATAAAAAGGCTGAAACGCGCCTCGACCTTTTTCCGAACAGAAAGCAATTGAAAGATAAATGCTTGAGCACAAGGCTGGCTAAGCAAATGAATGGGTTCATTGAACAGGAATCGCTCGAAGCCAAAAGGTGCCTTATCCAGTGAGGAAGGATCGCCCAAACGATGTACGTGTACGGCATACTCAGCCATTCGTCTCGTCCTTGAGGGTGCGAAAAACGGTATAATCATTTATATAATCAGCCTCATTAT
The DNA here is from genome assembly GCA_040385915.1 of Bacteroidota bacterium. Classification (GTDB taxonomy): domain Bacteria; phylum Bacteroidota; class Bacteroidia; order Cytophagales; family ES-bin-26; genus ES-bin-26. Next base: position 39,805 of record JAZKGK010000088.1, on the reverse strand, counting down.
ATAGGTTCGATGCCAAGACCAGCAAGGCAGCATGATCAAAAAACTGCATCTTATGCCAGTATAGTGCCGGAATGAATAAGCCTTGGTCGGGACGATGTAGCTCGAACTCGAATTTTTTACGTTTGGTATTTTCCAGCAATATCCGTACGGCACCGTGCATCGGAATCAGTACTTGCTCATTGGTGAAATGGGCGTGGTTACCACGCTCTTCTAAATCGGGTACTTCATACAACCAGAACATACGCTTCACCTCAAATGGGATAGTGCTGCCGCTTTCAATCACGGATAAAATTCCCTTTTCTGGTTCGCCTTTGGTATCAAAATCTATTAAAAATGGTTGTTTCATAGGGGTAAGGATAAAGCAAAAATAGCTTGCTCCCAGGCGGAAAACAATACTAGGCACAAATGCACTTGTGCTATCTTTAAGATAAGGCGATGGTTATTTGCTAATCAACCGATTACAGATAAGCTTTAACTTTTCATTTCAAAGAGCCAAGCGATCTGCTAAAAAGATTCAAAAAAACTTACAGCCGAACATTTTTTTAACTGGATGATCTTGAACCCTTATTTGTAAAATTCCAGGTAGATTTTTTAATAACCTGGTTATAAAAAAACCCAGGCTATTAAAAAAACCATATCAATACCTAAGACCCCACCCAGAAATAACAACCCGTAGGCAAAAAATAAGCTACTAACTATTTAAAAAACAGTTGCTTACCTTTACAACATATTTTGGAATTAATAAAAAGAATGACTTTATTTTGTAACTTTTTCTGCAATCTCCTGGTAAGAGTACATTAATTATAAATAGCAAATACAATGAAAACAACCGAAGATCTTAAGCGTTATCCAATCGCATCCGATACTTATGAATATAAACCATTGTTTCAAGAATGCTTGGTAAAAGTAGGTGATAAATGGTTTGTCGAAGTACACGGAGAAAATGAAGTATATGTCGTTCAACTCACGATTAATGAAGTCTTTGCCTGGATTGATTCCAGCAAGGATCATCCTAACTTCAAGCGATCCATCTTTGCCGACAAGTATTTTTCGCGAACGTGGGAGTTTTAATCTCCATACACAAAGAAGCCTGATAACGAATATTATCAGGCTTCTTTGTGTATGGGACTGTAGGAATGACCATATCAACGAAAAGCATTTTTCAGTAAAGCCTGACCCGAACGGCTGGATTTGTGTGAGTATTTCAATAGCTTAGGGCTTACTCCACACCTAGCGGACTTATGACAACGCATACATCAGGTATAAGACAGCAGCAAATGATTCGGACGAGCAAGGATATCGTACTTATTCTAGCGGGTATTTTTTCGGCTGGTCTGGGCTTAAAAGGCTTTCTGCTGTCGAGCCACTTCATTGACGGTGGCGTTACCGGTATTTCGATGCTGCTTTCCAACGTGCTGGGCATTCCGCTGCCGTACTTGATTCTACTCATTAACCTACCATTTATAGCGCTGGGCTACCGACAAATCAGCCCCAAGTTTGCTTTAAAAAGCGCGTTGGCCATTGCTGGATTGTCCATTTGCCTGGCCTTAGTTCCCTTCCCTGACGTTACTCCCGACAAGCTGCTGACTGCTATTTTCGGCGGCTTTTTTATTGGCGCAGGCATTGGCCTGGCCATGCGGGGTGGAGCCGTGCTAGATGGTACAGAAATCGCCGCAGTGCTGGTAAGCCAGAACAGCTATTTATTAAAAGTAAGCGACGTAATCCTGCTGCTAAACATTATCATATTCTCAGCGGCCACTTTAGTACTGGGTATTGAAGAGGCATTGTATTCCATTCTCACCTACTTTGCCGCTTCCAAAACGATCGATTTTCTCCTAAACGGACTGGAAGAATATACCGGAGTAACCATTGTTTCCGAACACAGCGAAGAGATCAGAAAAGCCATTACGGAAAATCTAAGTCGGGGCGTTACCATTTACCAGGGCAAACGCGGCTTTGGCAAGCGAGGCGACCGCAACCTGGATATCGACATCATTTTTACCGTAGTCACTCGGCTGGAACTACCCAGGCTCAGAAATGAGGTAGACAAGATCGATCCCGCTGCATTTGTGATTCAGCAGAGCATCAGCGATACCAAGGGAGGAATGATTAAGAAAAGGCGACTGCATTAGGAAAGCTTTGAGCGGTCAGCTTTTTTGAACGAATAAAACGAAAAGATTTTTCCTTGCAATAAATCATTTGATAACCTAAAAAGAAGCTAACCGCCGAAAGCTGATGGCTCACAGCTAACTTACTGCAAACTCAAAAACTTACTGAACCAGAATTTCTCGTTGTAGGCAATTCGCAGAGCCAGGATATGTTCGCAGGGGCCTTTGTATAGTTTATTTTGGTGATAAAAATGGCAAGTACACGAAGCCTGTACCATCTTTTCATCCTTGTCCAGCACCATTTCCGGGGTATACGTGGGTTTGTCATCTTTCACCGATCCAGTCAGTTTAAGCGCCCCATCCGCCAGATTTTCAGCCTTTACCACCACTTGCTTGGCTTTGACTAATTGTGTGGCTTTGGCTTCACGCGGATTATCGAAGCGCAGCTTGTCCATAGGCAGCGGTTCCTGGCTTAGTTCGCGCACGCGGTACACTTGTTTATTGAGGTCATAAATAACCCTTCCTGCCTGCGTATAAGCAGACAATGCCCCTTCGACCAGCTTCTTATCCAGCCCGATACGTTTTGACAAGGCTGTGGAAGTTTCCAGCCAGTTTTCGCGCAAAGCATTAAAAACCTTTTCCTTGGTAAATTGATCCACTTCCGCACGGGGCGCCATCAAATCGAAATTGCCAGCCCGTGACCAGTCGTTGGCAGTCCAGCCCGAAAGCCCTAGGGTAAAGCTCATATAGCCCAGATCGGCAATGAAAAATGAAGGCAAACCGCTTCCCAGCAAATGCACCGTAAATCGCTTAGCTACCGGAATTAATCGTTCCAAAATCAGCAACCGACGTCGACCCCACAGACGAACTTCGTCGGCATTGGTACCCGTATAAATGGAACGTGGACAGTTGATGACTACATTCCAAGGCTCCAATACCAGGCGAATAGGCTGGCCGGGCTGGAGAATAAAGCGGATGGAACGGGGTCCAATCTTTTCCTTTTGCCGACGCAACACATAGCAGATATTATGCACATCCATGGGATGCAAGTCGAACGTGTGGGCGGGAAGCGTCATGGCCGAGCTCACTTGCAAGAAGCCGCGTACCCAACTATCGGGCAGGTCTATCTTTACTTCGGTGTAATTATCTTCGTTGGTGGTTTGTACCTCAAACCCGCTTGGATCGACCGTCAGATGGGTTTCTTTGTAATCGCGGATTTTCTGAAACTCGTTATATAAAGCGGCAGAATAATCAATGTTGGTTGTTCCGCAGGCAAACTCGCCAATGTTCTTGAACACTTCGTAACTGCATCCCAACTTGCCATAGGTTGATTCGTCCTGGCTAAAACATTCAAAAAACACTTCGTCGGGGTGTACAGTAATGACCGGATCGAGTACAAACCACAGGTCGCGTTCTTTCTCATATGTATAGTTAAAAAACTTTTGCTGTGCGTCGTAAAAAGGCTTCATTACTTTGGAGCGGTTCTGCCGCAAAGCACTCAACTCGCCTTGAAGTTCGGCAATCCGGGCTTTTACTTTACCCTTGTGTTCGGTCAATTGCGCCAGCAAGGATAATTCGTTCTGCGCGGCCCATTCCTTATATCCCGACTTATCTTTAGGCTGTAATCGCAAATCGGAAACAACGACATTGTTCAGGGCGGAGATTGCTTCCCGGAAATTGATATTTTTGGCCAAAGTGCCCCGAAAGTACGTAGGCTGGCGGTAAAGGTCTGGCGCAAAGGACATATCTACTCCGTCGGCCTTGCTGGCTACTGTACTATTGCCCTGAAATTTATGGTTGAAAAGCATAGGTTGATGTGCTGATTAGTATATGTGCGAATTAGCAGATGTGCTGGTTGGATATAGGGACCCTTCACTTTTCACATATACTAAATTGAAATGATTACGGCGTATTTTTATCTTTGTAACCTATTGATTAACAATGTAATTTGTAATCGCTACGGCTGGGCGCCCCCGGCGAACCGTTCACAATTCATAATTCATTTTATTATAGGCCGCTACGGGTTTCAACGACAGAGGCATATCCAGGTGTGGAAAGGCTTTCTTGAGCTGAACCATTACTTGCAAGCAGGCGGCTTTATCGGCTACAGCCATCGTAGCTGATTGGCGCGTCATCAATTTGGCCACCAATAGCGCGACCTCTTCATGTTGCAAGGCTTCATTTTTCAGGAAAGCAAATATGCGTTTTTTAGCGATACCAGCCCGATTTACCTGCGACAACACCGTAGTGAAATACGATTCTAAAGACTGGATATTGGCCGTCTTGCCCGAGGCAAACTGTTGCAGGTAATTGGTAGCAAATAATTGTAAATCCTGCGACGGGTGTTGGCTTAGCTTCAATAAATAATCCGTTCCATGGTCTTCTTTGAAAAAGCGCGTGATCAATTCACGGCCAAACTGCCGAACGTCTTCGCGGGTACTGTCGCAGACACTTACCAGCAGGCTGGGCGTCCAGTCGGATTCGGAAAAATGCTGGCGGAGAAAGTCGAAGGCAAAACGGCGCGAATCTTCCCAACTCACATCCAGGATACGCAAGGCTTCGGCGGGTTCGGCCCGGAGGCGGTCAAGGTTGGTTTCGTAAAATTGACGGGCACGCTGCCTTACTTCCAGCATTTCGTGCGCTGCCAGCTTTACCACTTGTCGGATGCTTAACTTAGCGTTAGGAATGACTTTTTCGAGTAACAGATTACCCAATTTTTGATTGACGGCCCGACGTGAGTGCAGCAAAGAAAGGCTCGTATCCAACTTTATCTGGGGCAGAAAAGCGGTAAGTTCCTGGCTAATCAGTTCAAAAACGTCGTTGTGTAAGCCATCGAAGGGTTCGTGGCTTTGTATAATAGCAACCATTTGATGCATGAGCTGCTGGCCAAAATCTGGGTTTTGTGTCACCAATTGGCGAATAATGGGGCGCACAGCCAGCCTTACTTCCGGGTGAGCGGATACGCAGAAGGCCAGCAAAACCTCTTGGCTAGCCAGCAAACGTTCCACCGGCAGCTTGCCAAACAATTGAACACCTGCTTGACGCACATCAGGTGAGGATGCCCGAATGAGTAATTCAAAGATACTGGCAGGCAAGTCTTCGGCAGGAATCTGGTGACGGAGCAATATGCCAGCCCCCAGCAATTGCACACCCGACAATGGATGCTGTAGCAAATCCTGGATTACCTCGAAACCGATGGTGCGCAAGGGCTCGCTCAGGTATTCCAGCAAGGTGCGGGCGGCAGCATTCGTGGCCGCAGCCATCGTTTCGTCGTTGGGCAAGGCTAGTAGCGTGGCAATCACCTGCATGATAATCGCTCGGGAATCGTATAGTTCTGGCCGGTGCTTAGCCAGCCAGTTGTGCGACCATTCCCAAACATCCTCGTGTGGATTGATGATAATTTGGGCAACTACCGACGGATGTTGGATATATAAAGCGCCATTTGCGTCCATCCATTCACGCGCCAAAACCCGCGCCTCAGGAAGCGGATGACTAATGAGCGTGCCCACCACAGCCACTCCCTGAGTAACCGGATTGTAGAATTGACGCAACCATTCAAGCCCCAATCGAACAGTAACGGCATAGGGCATACTGATCAATTGTATTGCCCAATCGGCAGTAAGCAGTTTGGATAAACGGGGATTAGCCCGCAGGGCTTTTACGGCAAAATCGTGTACTCGTTCTACTTCGCTGTTTACCAGCAGCACAAGCAAACCTTCTGGATGCTGATCCCAGAGGGCCGGAAAAGCCTCTTCCCGCTCGGCAGGCGCTGGTTGACCTGGCTCATAGCCCGCTTTGCAGCGCCAGGCACGGGTATTGACTTTATATTCGTACCGAGGGCTATTTTGGTAAAGAATATGGTTAAACAAGAAAGCATTGGCATACGCATCATAATGGGTAATACGCACATTGACTACTCTTTGCCGCCAATCGTATTGCTCCAGGCGGATTTGCTTGGGCGCCGTATAATCTTCTTTGTCAGAAAAAGCCAGCAGGGCACCGACGGCCATTTTTACATACGCTGCTTCTCCATCATTGCCCAAAGTGCGCAAAGTACGCCACAGTCGGCGGCGAAGGTAGGTGCGGGTTTTGTTGGAATAGGCCAATCGGGAATCTTTTTTTGCCAGTTCGCGCTTCGTATTGTCATACGAATGGCCATTTACGTAAGCATAATCGCCCCAATTAGAAAGGTTAAATAGCTGAGGCGTTTTTTCCAGGCGGCGTGCCACAACACCAAATACTTGCTCATCTTCGCGAAACTCGGCTATTTTGAAAATATGCCGAAATGCACGAAAAGTAGAGGGAATGCTTGCCTTCGCTGCCCTAAGGGGAACCTGCTGAAGATATTCGTTGACTAAGCCATATACATGCGGAAAATCTTCAGCCAGCAGATAAAGCGTTTCGAAAACCTCGAAGGCTATAGTCTTCTCAAAATGCTCAGCCAGAAAAGTCCTTAAAGAATCTTCGTTCACCGCTACTACTACGGCACGCAAATCAGCCGGCAATTGGTTGAGTACGCGACTAACCACTACTTTTCGTGCTTCGCCCTTGGCCAGTGCCAGCCAGCTAATTAGCGCTATTCGCTTTACTTTGTTAGAGGAAGCAGTGGCAATATGCAACCTTTCTAAAGTCGGGATGGCGGCTTCATCGCCGCAGCGACCCAGCGCCCAGGCGAGGCAATATTGCTGCAGGTCATCGCTTTTAGGAAGTAATGCCAACAAGGATGGCACCGATTGCGGCAGCCGTAATTCCCCTGCCCGCCAGATGATTCGACTAAGTGGCCACTTTACTTTTGAAGGCAAAGAACCGGTTGAAATCGCTTTTTGCAACAAGCCTAACAAATACGCCGCTTTGTCGCTCTGAACAGCCGGGTTGTCAGCAGGAGTGGCGGGCGGGTTTGCCGCAGGAGCCATACCAGAGCCAACTGCCTGGTAGCCTTCCTTAACTTTAGACCCCACCAGGAGATCGTATATTTTTCGTGCCTGGTCTTCGGCTACTGGCAAAGCGGTTTTAGTACCATCGCGCAAGGTAGCGCCCCTACGACCATAGCGAAAATTGACTACATATTGATTACTACCAACTTCACATAAATCAACTTCGTATATTTTGTCTGAATTGCCTTCGCTGAACCAAAGGCTGGCTTGTTGAATCAGTTTCATTCGTGGAATTTCAGGGGAAAGTCTAAAGGAAAATACGGATTTCAAACCGTATTTTATCCCGGTAAGGACGCATGAAAATCCTGCATATCCAACCTTTTGACAGAAGTTTTTACACTATATGAAAAAAATCAGTGACCCAGGTAAAGCAAAAAAGCGGCTTGCGCAATCAGGTATTATAGTGGCTCTTTTATCTGGAATATACTTTCCACCGTGGTATTGAATACTTGGGCAATTCGGAGCGCAATAATCGTAGATGGCACGAATTTGCCTGTTTCTATGGTGTTGATGGTCTTTCGGGATACGCTAATCTGAAAGGCCAGGTCAGCCTGCGACATATTTCGCTTGGCTCGTTCTACTTTGATGGTATTCATCAACTCAAAATCTTCCATTTTGTCTATTACCGATGATACACAATAAACGCCACGCCAGCAGAGACTACTCCCACAAAAATGGATATATCCGCTGCTAAAATCGATGAAAAAGGATGAGAATACGATATAAATTGAATCAATACTTGAGTGGCCACAAGCGCGTAGAATCCTGTTGTAAAGGCTTTTAATCGGTGTAAAACAATCATCTCGTCGTTCAAGATGATATTCAATTGCTTATTCTTTTTCAATAGCTTAGACAATTGACTAAGCTTCAACATACCAACCATCCAAATTATGGTTCCAATCGCTATCATTGGCGCCAAAACGAATTCATATTGTCCAGGGAATAGATACTTTTCACTTATGCGGGCTCCATCCCACAGCATAAACCCTAACAGCATCCACTTGATCCATTTGATCCGGTCGCCTTCCCATCGTTCGGCAAGCATTTGTGTTTCCTCTATATCCTCCATATCTAAAAAAGCTAATCAAGGGTTACTTAATGAAACCTTAAGGTTACAAATATAACTGAACTTTTACGCTTTCCAAATTATTACAAATTCATTTTTACTAGTGACGAAAACTCTCCAAGGAACAAGTTTAAAATAAAGTAACAGTATTATATGGCTTTAGAAAAATCCCCGCTTTGTCAGCATGACAGAAGTTAGCTGGACGGATATTAATCGTGCCACCACTCCAAGTGGTGGCACGACGCTAGCGCCTGTGATGTCATTACTGCTTACTGTGTTTGAAAATCCCCCTCAGCATGACAAGGCGGGAAAGGTGATACTTTATTTTGTTCATGTTCCCAAGGGTTTTTAACCATTGGAGAGTTAAAACCATTGGAGAGTTAAAATACAGTATTACAGGCGCTTCAGGCGAATATTGCGATATTCTACTTTCATGGGTGGGCCTACGTGTACCTGCACGCCCAACAGTCCGGTCATTTTTCTATGGATAGTATCATCATCCGTTACGTCACTCATCAAAACACCATTCACAAAATGTTGCATCCGGTTGCGCCTGACTATTAAATGGAATGAATTCCAATCGCCCCTTTTGATGAAAGTCTTTAATGAGTCCGCACTTCCCAGCGATCCGGTAACGGTTGCTCCGAGCCAGGCGTTATTTTTGATATTCGCCTGCAATGCTTCGGGCGAAGTGGAATTGTCCGGTGCTTTCAGCGTGGTCTTTTGTCCTTGATACGCCAAAGTTGTTCTGGCACGTTCTTCATAATTTTGCCCGGTATAGACATTTTTTCCATCAATATCTGCCTGATATCCTTTTAAGGCATAGGGCAAATCTTTTACCTGTTCACTGCGGTAATTAATGCCGGAGTTGCCATCAGCAGTAATCCGGCACTCCAATATCAACTCAAAATCCTTTGTCTGTCCTCCGCGCCATATAATAAACGAATTGGCTTTCAGCAACGTAGCAGGCGTAACCTCTCCGACTAAATGACCGTTTTCTACCCTCCAATAGGTGGAATCTCCTTCCCAGTTTTTCAGGGTTTTGCCATCGAATATTTGTACAAAGCCGTCTTTTTTAGACTGACCCAAGCAAGGAGTCAGGCAAGTACCAGCCAGCCAGGCAGCGAGCAATATTCCCACTTGAAAAAACCCAGTATTCGCTCTTTTCAGCATATGGATGTTATTTTTAGATAGTTATCTCTTTCTCACTTAAACACTATCCTGTACCTACCTGTGTTATCTATGCTTGTTCTCAGTAATTTCGACAACAAATCATCCTTGTTGAAATTGAGGTACTGTGTTGTATTACCCTAGCCTGGATTATATGTGGGCAGTTATCACCAACGTCTGCTTATCTTTGGCAAAATTACCTGAAGGAAATAAGGTTCTTCGCTGGTAGCGGACAGCGCTAGCGATTTCTACTTATCACGAGCCCATGCCAAGCGTATTAGTTGACATTTACAAAACGAAGGATATAAACTCTGGCTTGGGACAATTTTCGTATCATTTCGCTAGGGCAATATCTGGTTGCGTTCCGAAAGACTTTGATTTGAACTTCCTGATTCCGAAAGGGTTTGACACCTGGCCGGGGGAATCGATCCATTTCCAGGAAGCCAATTTCCAGCACCGGTATTTGCCTGCCCTGAACAGAAGGTATGACCTTTGGCATGCGCTTCACCAGTTTCCTTCTCACCTACCTAACAAACATTCTCCATTCATTTTAACCATCCACGATTTAAACTTCTTGCTTGAAAAAAGCCCTTCGAAGGCGGCTTCTTATTTGAAGACATTGCAGAAAAATGTAGACCGGGCCGCTGCGATCACGGTCATTTCGGACTATTCTAAAAATATGGTATCACAGCACCTGACTTTAGGAAATAAACCTTTATTTAGGATTTATAACGGCGTTCAGGTCAGCGCATTCCCCGCTGCACCTAAACCGGACTTCGTCAAAAATGGCTCCTTCTTCTTTTCTCTTGGCATCATCTCAGCCAAGAAGAATTTCCATACCTTGTTGCCAATCATGAATCAATTCAAGGATTTTCAACTGATCATTGCTGGAAATAAAAATACGGCGTACGCCAAAGCCATTGAAAAGCAAATACAAGCGCTTCATTTAGAAGACCAGATAATTTTACCGGGAAAAATCACAGAGCAGGAAAAATATTGGCTGTATGCCCATTGCAAGGCCTTTTTATTCCCTTCCCTGGCCGAGGGATTTGGACTACCCATGATTGAAGCGATGCTTTTAGGTAAACCCGTTTTCGCCAGCACGCATACCTGCTTACCCGAAATAGGCGGTGATTTTGCCTTCTATTGGGAGGATTTCAATTCCGAATATATGGCTGAGGTGCTGAAAACCAAGCTTGCCTATTTTGATCAAAACCACGCTCAACTGTCGGAGAAGATAAGGACTTACGCTCAAAAATTTAGCTGGCAGCACTGCATTCAACAGTACCTGGAGCTATATCAGGCAGCCATCAATGGGAAAATGTAGCTTAAATTTGCTGATCCGATGATTTGCCTAAGTTCAATACAGGAGGCTTCCCTAGAGCCAACACCACACTTTACTTTGTCTCTATAAACAGCGCTCTCCGTTGGAGCAGCATACCCTAATGAATATTCAGCTAGAAAAGGCCTGAATTTCAAAGAAAAAGACTATTTTGCTAAGAAGCACTATAAAGAGGATCGCATGAATAAATCAATTATCCAAGCGAGCGAAAATGATCTTCTACATCAACAACGCATGCAATCATATAACATTAACCGCTTCCTTTCACATGCAAATTCTGATCGACTCCACTCTATCGCTGTCGCAGGTTACTATGGCTGATGCGCCCTTGTTGGTTAAGCACTTAAACCACGAAAAGATTTTCGAAAATACGCTCATGATTCCTTCCCCATACACGATGAATGATGCGGGCTGGTTCATCACCTTTGTGGAAGAACGCAAGCAAAGGTACGGTCGCCTGAACGATTGGGCGATCCGTGATGAGAACGGACAACTCATTGGAGGCGTGGGTTTTCAAGTAGAACACGGCATTCATTCTCACAAAGATGCCATTGGCTATTGGCTAGCCGCTCCGTACTGGGGAAAAGGCATTAGCACGAAAGTAGTGAAGGTGGTAACGAATATCGGCTTTCAAGAATTTGGCCTGCGGCGAATTGAGGCACCTATTTTCCCGCACAACATAGCTTCGGCCAGGGTTTTGGAGAAAAACGGATTCGAATCCGAAGGGATTTTAAAAAATTACCACTTAAAAAAAAATCAACCAATCGATGTGAAGATGTACGCCAAGATCAATTAAAGACCGCCCCTACGTCGCTTGTCATTGTTCCATTCAAAATATCGAATCGTGGGGCGCTTGAGTAAAGACAAAGGCTTTATTGAACCATGGCTTTGGGAATAAGGGCAATCTTTCTGCTACGTAACCCAGGGTTTAAACCCTGGGTTACGTAGCAGAAAGATTGGCAGTTTCAATAGCAAAGTCAGACACAGAAGTAAACTTTTGGTAGCCCTTTGCCGTTTTTGAAATCATGAAAAGAACATTGGTACTGGGGGCAACAGATAACCCTGACAGATATGCTTTCCGGGCTGCACATAGCCTGCTTCGCCACGGACACGACATTGCATTAGTAGGTATAAAAAAAGGAGAAATTGCCGGACATGTCATCCTCAACGATAAAACTCCCGTGGCTAATGTAGACACGGTCACGTTATATGTAGGCCCCCGCCACCAACCAGAATGGTACGACTACCTGATTAGCCTGAAGCCTCGCCGGATCATATTTAATCCTGGTACGGAGAATGCCGAACTGGAAAAGCTGGCGCACAAGCATGGAATACAAACCCTGGAGGCCTGTACCTTGGTAATGCTCTCTATAGGATCGTATTAAGCCGACTTCGGGACCATTTTACCAACGAATGAGGGCGGAGGCCCAGGTAAATCCGCTGCCGAAAGCGGCCAGGCATACCAAATCGCCAGGTTGGATTTTGCCTTGTTCCCAAGCTTCGCTCAAGGCCAGCGGAATGGAAGCAGCGGTCGTGTTGCCGTACTTCTGGATGTTGTTAAATACCTTGTCTTCTGACAGACCCATGGCCTGACGCACGTACTCACTGATACGCAGATTAGCCTGGTGAGGAATGAGCAGGTCAATATCCTTAGCCAAATACCCGTTTGCATCCAGCGCTTCCTGAATAACTTCGGGAAAACGAACGACCGCGTGTTTAAACACTACGCTTCCGTTCATGTGCGGATCAGCTCCTCCCGCCTCAATCATTTCCCGAGTCATCCAACGCCCCTGGCGACTGCTGCCGGGCTCCTGCTGCATCAATTCTTCCGCATAGCGCCCGTCGGCGTGCAGGTGAGTAGAGAGAATACGGTGGTCTGGCTGGTCAGTCGCTTGTAGCACGACTGCTCCCGCGCCATCGCCAAAAATCACCGCCATTCCCCGGCCTTCGGTACTAAGGTTCATAATAGTCGACTGTATTTCTGCTCCAACGACCAACACATGCCGATACATGCCGCCTCGAATAAATTGGTCGCCAACGGAAAGCGCATAAATAAAGCCGCTGCACTGCATACGTATGTCCAGGGCAGGAATGCCAGGCAGACCCAGTTCGCGTTGCATCAATACACCCGAACCAGGAAAATAGTAGTCAGACGAAAGTGTAGCAAACACAATGAAGTCAATATCCGATGTTTGTAAACCGGCTCTTTCAATAGCCAAACGAGCGGCATTGGCTCCCATACTGGCTACGGTATCGGTGTCAGGATTAAAAAACCGCCGTTCCCGAATGCCCGTTCTTTCCTGAATCCAGGCGTCAGTTGTATCTATAAGGGTTTCTAACTCCTGGTTGGTCACCACCCGCTCAGGCACAAAGTGCCCGACGCCAGCTATCTTCGAATAGTTCATGAATGCATACTTTAGCCCTGAAAATTAGTAAATTCTTTCAAAGAAAAAGGAATACATTTGAATGAGGTATCCTCGCACCTGTGCCCATGAGTAGAGTAGTTATTTTTCTTTTGTTGCAACTCCTATGCTCGTCCATCCAAGCGCAAAAAATAGGCTTGGTATTGAGTGGTGGCGGGGCCAAAGGACTGGCGCATATTGGGGTGTTGAAAGCATTGGAGGCCAACAATATCCCGATTGACTATATCGTAGGTACTTCGATGGGTGGGGTAATCGGGGCTATGTACGCTGCTGGTTATTCGCCTGCTGAAATCGAATCCATTGCTACTACCCTAGCATTCCAGGACTGGGTCAATGGGCGGCTACCCAGCGATTACCAATACTATTATTCTCAAAAAGAGCCCAATCCTTCCTGGCTTTCGCTCAAAGTGATGTTGGATACCAGTTTCAATGCCTCGCTGAAGTCCGATTTAATCAAGGATGTACCGATGAACTTTGCTCTGGCCGAATTGCTGGCACATCCAGCCGCCCAGGCGCACTATAATTTCGACAGCTTGCTAGTGCCTTTCCGCTGCCTGGCAGCAGATATTTTTACCCAAGAGCAAATCCTGCTGAAAAGCGGCTCGCTCAACCATGCTGTCCGGGCTACCCTCAGCGTTCCATTCTTTTATCGCCCCATCAAAATTGATGGCAAATACCTTTTTGATGGAGGGGTATATAATAATTTCCCGGTGAATGTAGCGCTCAAGGAATTCAATCCCGATTTGATTATCGGAGTAAATTTGTCTTCCAAAACCTATACCCAATATCCCTACGGAGAAGACGAAAAATTAATCAAGAGCAGTGCTGTATATCTGTTATTAGCCAAAAGCGATACTACCCAGCTCAGAAAGAAAGATATTTATATCCAACCTCACGTGGGCAAATATACCTCGCTCGACTTCCGATACGTGAAAGAAATGATTCAGGCAGGCTATGTAGAAACGATGGCCAAAATGCCCAGTATTAAGGCCAAAATCCATCGCCGAACCGATAAAGCAGACCTGTTTGCCAAGCGTAGGAAATTACAATTGGGGCAAAATGACATGCGGATTGGTGACATTCAAATCACGGGTCTTCGACGGTTGCAGGAAAAATACGTTCGAAGCGTATTCCAATTATCGGGCGACAGTCTCTTTATGCCCCAAATCAGGAAGGCCTATTTCAAGATAGCCACGGATGACGATTTTGCGCTGATGTTGCCAGACTTTCGCTACGACTCCGCCCGCCATAACTACGCCTTCCGGCTGAACCTGCAACGCGACCGGAATTTATTAGTGGATGTAGGAGGCAATATTTCCTCCCGCAGCATCCAGGAATTATACCTGGGCATCCAATACAATTATCTGAAAAGGTATCTTTATTCGACCAACCTAAATATATATACGGGGCGGTTTTATCGATCTTTTCAAGTAAAGCCCCGAATCAGTATTCCGGCACGGCTGCCTTTCTATTTCGAGCCAGAATACACCTATAATCATTGGGACTATATCAAAATAAGCGAGTGGTTATTGCCTTCTACTCCGCTCACGTTGGTAGAACAGACTGATCAGAAAATTGGCCTAACGCTGGCTTTCTCCTATGGCCTCAAAAGCAAGGTGCTGATAAGTGGCGCGCGCTTCCTCAACCGCGACTTTTATAGCAACGACAACCGTTTCAGCTCCAGCGATCGGTTAGATCAGACTAATTTTAATGGTTATACGCTGGGAGCAGTCTATCGCACCAATTCGCTTAACCGGAAACAATACCCATCCGCAGGCGCACAGGTACACATTTCTCTGCAATACATCACTGGTGAAGAGCAGTTTACTCCTGGCAACACGTCTATTTTCACTACTAATTATGCCGCCAAACATCAATGGCTTCGGCTCAAAATGAACCGCGAAGAGTACTTTGGCAGGGGCTTTTATCAATGGGGCTATTTGGTCGAAGGCGTACTTTCTAACCAGCCGATATTCCATACCTACCGTTCGTCTACCTTGGCAGCCACAGGCTTTTATCCGCTACAGGATAGCAAAAGTCTGCTGCTGCCCAATTTCAGGGCTTTCAATTATGTTGCTGCGGGAATCAAAAACATATTTTCGCTTCACCGGAGCCTGGAGCTGCGGCTGGAAGGGTACGGATTTCTGGCCTTAAATCCCTTGTCAGAAGTTTCGCCGCAGATTCCTTCCGAAAGCAAATTTTTTGAAACCTCGGTGAAGCTTCGAATGTCAGCTACGACCGGGCTGGTTTATCATAGCCCCATTGGTCCGCTCAGTTTCAGTGCCAACTACTACGATGATCCTACCCGCACCTTCGGCTTCCTGTTTCACATCGGCTATCTTCTGTACAATCCACGTTCGCTGGAGTAATGAGCTGGCACAAAGCCAGGCAATAACAGGAGAAGATAAAATCCACCGTAACTAACTGACTTACTAGTCATTAACAAGTCATAAACGCATAAACTTACAAACTCATAAACTCACATAGCTATTCACTAAATTTTGTGACGTAGTTTTGCACCTTATAAATTAACCTTGGAAAAAGCCGACACCTTTATTGCCTTGCTTTTTCCTTTCTATCACTTATGAAAACAAGTTTTGTCATTCTTCGAATGTTGCGTGTTTTATCGCTTCTGGCCTTTATCGTCGTATTATTCTGGTGTTATACCAGCTTACCTCTCGAAGTAGCAGTGCATTACGATCAAAAAAACCGGGCAGATTTATTCATTACCAAGTCGCAGCTATTCTACGGGCTAGCCGCTTTCATCGTCCTTTTCAATACAGTCTTCTCCTTGCTAGCCAACCTCATCCCTTCCCTTCCCGCTAGTCGGCTTAGCCTGCTTAACCAGCAATATTGGCAAGAAAACAAGGAATATTTGCAGAACATTGTTGTAAACTGGCTGCACAGCTTGGTAGTAGCCGTGAACATTTTCCTCATCAGTTGTTTGGCTGTTATATTAGTGCTCAACACCTCTGACAATGCCAAAGTGAGCAGTTATGGCTGGCTGGCCATCGTAGGAGGCGTGATTTTACTAGGCTGGCTGGCTTTCTTACCCCTGCGGCAAATGGTCAAAACCGCCACACTCGAAGAGGCTTAGGGTTGGCAGATGATGAAATTGAGGCGAACAACTAATGCTTATTGATAAAAGCATTGCATAGGTGATCATTTATTGACTGTATTTCTTTGAAACAAAAGCCCCTATTCCTGGGCTTTTTGCTTTTGCGTATTTATGTATTTACATGGGTAGTCTCCCATCTTTCCGTAAAATACTTATAAAGGGTGTTTACTAAATAAAAAAATCATATAACTTTATGAGTTTATTATTTAGGATGAATTTATTACATGTAGGTTATGCACTGCATTTTAACCTATACACTTCTGTCCAAAAAAGCCAGCACGGGTAAATATTTCTGATGTCATCCGCTTATTTTCTAGCTACAGATGTGGTTACCAAAGCACACATACGCGCATAAAGGTGTCAGAGGAATGATATTTATTAGGGTAAATATTTTATTACCTGGGGTTTAAATCGAATTCTGAACAAAAACCTACAACGTGAATTTTGCCTTTCGCTTACCTTTTCGTAGCGTTCATTCAATTTTTTACTTACAAATTTCAAAAAGCTAACCTAAATTCCTTATGCGCAAGATATTTACCTACTGCCTAATTTTCCCTATTGCAGTAATCTGTTCGCAGAGCTTTGCACAGGATGCCATTTATCAGATTGATGAACGCAAAATCAACTGCAAAATCAAGGATATTACTGCCAAGAGTGTCAAATATTCTAACCCCGCCAACCCCGGCCCTACCTATTCGCTGGATAAGAGCATGCTCCTGATGGCATTTAACGAAAGCGGCAATTATATCGTCTTTTCCGGCACCGATGCCGCTAGCACCTCCAATCCGGCCAGTTTCCTGAATAGCAACGCCAAAAGAGACTTCGACATTCTCATCACCATTGATAATGAAGTCATTGCGTCTCAAATAGATCGCGTAGGCGATTCGGATATCTCTTACAAAAAATACGACAAAGCAGCCGCCAGTGCGAGCAGCACGCCAGTCACTGTCAGTAAAGCCAACGTGCTCATCATTCTGCACCGCGATGGACGACACGAATTGCTCATTAGCCCTACCGATGCCGCCACCGTTCTGCGGACATTAAAACCCAAAGTGAATGAATTACTGAGTAATGGCAGCGAGCCAGCAAGCCAGACAAGCACGCTAGCTACCACTGCCGTTCAGGTAGAAGCAAACAATGCCACCACGGCAGGAGTAGCCAATTTTGATATAGAAGAATACCGCAATAAGGCGCTTCAGAAAATAGATGAGTTCGGCGAATATGTCAACAACGTATCCAACAAAACGACGCCTTTTGAAGAGGCCAACAAAGCCATTGAATTGGCTTGTGAGCTATTCCTAAACAAAGGGGTTAAGGCCTATGTAGAGGTTTCCAATGTATTTACAAAAAAGAAAGATAAACGCCTGGTTAGAAACTATCTGGAAAAATTAAAACTCACGAAATACGATAAAGTAGAAGTAATTTTGGCTAACATCGAATTCGTAAGCGACCTAAAAAAAGGCACCGATGGCAACTATTATGGCGTGGTGACATTTGAACAAAAATTTACTGGCTATGTCGACGGCAAGCCAATTTATAGTGACTTAGTAAAGAAACACGTAACTGTGGTGTTGAAAGGATATACCACTTACGATGAAGGGCAGGCAAAAGAAATGTGGGACGTATTCCTGGCCGACATTGAAGTGGTTGAAACCAGATCATAACCTATGCGATTACTTAGTCTGGTAGTACTGGTGCTGGGGCTTCAACCTTGCATTGCCCAGGATTTGCTGCATTATCGAAACGACAATTTTGCGCTGGAAGTCAAGCAAGTAGACGAATTTATCGAGCGGTTTAACAACGATAATAATGCGCTGATCAGGAAATATATTCAGAAAATTGACCCTAAATTCAAATTTGAGCGCAAACAACTACTCAAGACTTTATTCAACTCAACAGATACGACCTGGAATCGAGCTGATGTAGACCGATTTATCCGGCATGTCAGCGATAGTAGCCGTCCTGTTTACCTAAGTTTTTTTGACGACAGCTGGTTTGCCGAACTCCATTGCACGGTTCTTTATAAGGGTAAAGAAGAACACATGAAGTTAATCATGAAGGTGCAGCGGGAAAAAAACAATGCTTCTAAGTGGGTTTTTGCGAGTGCTATTGCCAACTTCCTGAAGCTTCCCAAAAGTGCAGATCCGGTTGTGTCCTTAAACCCCATGAGCCACGCCGTCGGTTTTATAGCCTTAGACCGGGCATTGAACGATAAGAAAAACGTCCGCAATTACTTGCCACGGGGGTTTGAAAGCAATACCCTGGCCGTATTTATCCAGGAAACCCGCAACAATCTGCTTACCATCCAACAGGTGAACAGCATTACCTACCATTTCCTGCAAGCAGAAGGATGGATTTTTACCCTGGAAAATTATAACCGGCAAGGACGGAATTCCGGCTGGCTCATTAGCAAATTGATGCCTGCCAATGGTGCTATGAAATTTCAGTACAAAAACGACATCCTGAACTTAAGATAATTCCTTATGCGTACGTTTTACTTTTCTACCATCGCTCTTCTGCTCCTATTTTCTTTACAACAAACAGTTGTAGCACAGGATCTTACCGTAAAAGAAGGAGGAGAAATCACTTATCAGGCGAAAAGGTTAGTGGATGAATACCAGAACCTACTCAATACCGTAAGCAACTCCGACATTGGGGAAGCCGACACCAAGACGATCATTGAAAATAGTTATACCGATCTGGCCAATAAGATATTTTTCAATGCCGAGGTAATCATACAGGATGACATAGATCCGCGCCCTGACAGGGTCAAAGACTTTTCGGTAAATAAGTACCTCAACAACCTGGATTTAGTGTATACCAAAAGTCCAGAAAACTCCATTGTCTTTAGCAATATCACGGTATCCAATGTAAAGAATAAAGACTTTTACTATATCAAAGTCTATTTCGAAAGCACATTCAATAACCGCCACCGGAAGTTGGAGATTCCATACAAGACAATCAAACGGTTTGCTCTCGTTCGGGCAGATAAGGAAGGAAAAAAGTGGAAAACCTATATTATCGGAATCTCTTTTTACAAGCAGGAAGACCAGGAAACCATTAGCCTCAACGATATAAAACTCATCGATGAGTCGGCCACTGGCACAGATGGTTTGAGCGCAGAAGAAACGCAGAAGCGCTTCGATGAGATTATGCGAAGCTTTTATGAAAAAGAAGCCCAGGAAAAAGAAACCGAATACAAACAGGCAGTAAGCAGTGCGAAAGAAGCCGAAGCCAAACAAGACTACGTAGCCGCGCTAGACAATTACATCATTGCCCGCGATCTGTTTAAACGCACGGACGTAGTCAAAAAAGTGCTGGAAATTGGGCGCATTATCGAAGAGAAGAACAACTGGAAATTGATGAAGGAGCAGGGCGATTTGGCGGCCAGCTTGCGCAATTACAGCAAAGCCGTTGATTGGTATAACCAATCGCTCCGCATCAACCCCAGCCAGCCGGAGTTGGTTACTAATATCAAGAGTTTAACCCAAAATATTGAGGAGGTTAGTCTGCCTCAAAACTTTTTCGACCAAGGCAAATACGAAGATGCCTTGAAAGAGTGCAACCAGAAGATAAAGAAAAACAAGAAAAACAACACCAATATTCCTGAACTATACCTGATTCGGGGTAATTGCTACTTGAAGTTGAAAGACGAAAGGAAAGCGCAGGAAGAGTATACGGAGGCAATTAATATAGATCGCAACTTCCTGGATGCGCGACTGGCCCGGGCTGCTTTGCACGAAAAGAAAAATGAATTAGCCAATGCCATTGCCGACTACGATGCCATTACCCAATCGATCGCCCCCAACGATGCCGCCTTTCACGCGAAAAAAGCTACGCTGAAGGTGAGTGCTGGCAACCGCAAAGGAGCCATTGCTGATTATGAAAAAGCCATTAGCCTGAACCTGAAAAATCCGTTTTATCCCTACGAAAAAGGCTTATTACATTATTTAGAGGGCGATTTTGAAAAAGCTCAGGCCAGTTTCGATAATGCCATTCTCCTGGATGCCAACTATACCCATGCCTACTTCCAGCGCGGAAGATCCTACATTAAACTCAATCATGTACCTGAGGCTGCCCGCGACTTTTTTAAAGCCAAAAAGCTAGGGCTGGATAAGGCAGCCCAGCAAGACATTACCCAAATCAGCAGTAATTACTATCAGGCTGGCCTAGACAACTTCCGCAACAAGAAGTATGAAGACGCTATTGCTCAATTCAATCACGCGCTTACCATTAACCCGAGTTATGCGGAAGCTTCGTATGCCAAAGGGGAAGCAGATTATGAGTTGAAAGACTATGAAACGGCCAAGGGAGACTACAGCACCGCTATTGACCTGAATAAAAATTATGCAGAAGCGCATTATAAGCGAGGCATGGCGGAATATAATCTACGCGAATACCCTATTGCCTTGAACGATTTCAAAAAAGCAGTTGACCTGAAAGCCGATTATTTTGATGCGCTGATCGGAAGAGGAAATACCCACATGCAATTGAAAAGCTTCCAGAATGCCACTTTCGACTTCCAAAAAGCCATTGTTTTGCTTCTCCAAAACCAGAAGGCAGCCGATGATAAAACCAAGCTGGTGAACGAAGCCAAACTGGCCGACAGCTATAACAGCCTGGGGCGTTGTAAATATGAGCAAAAGGACTTTGCTGGTGCCATTGCCGAGTTGAAGAATGCCACCAAGTACAACAAAAACTTCGCAGATGCCTTGTATAACCGAGGTCTGGCCTATTATGAGGCGAATGACCAACGCGCAGCGATTGAAGATTTAACCGCTTGTTTAGCCCTCAACCCTAAGCGCTACGAAGCATACTACGCCCGCGCCAAGGCAAATGGCCGGTACGACAAGTACGACAAAGCCGTAAGCGACTATACTGTAGTGATTGGCTCCGATTCTGTCTCCTCTTTCAAAGACGTAGTTTACCTACGCGGCCTGAGCTACGCGAAGCTCCATTCCTACGACTTGGCTTTAAAAGACTATGACACTTACTCAAATGGCAATCCATTGGCGGTGGACAGCAAACTATACACTGAAATAGGCTTCTTGCATTTGAATAAAAACCAATTTGAGAAAGCCAATGAAAATTTCAACCTTGCCTATGATTTGGATAACAAAAATGCGACAGCGATGTACGGCTTAGGATTTAGCTATGCACAAATGAATGGCGTCGACAAATCGCTGGAATGGCTTGAAAAGGCATTTACAACCAATACAAGCGAATGGGCGGTACTCAAACGTGACGAATATCTGGCCAATATTAAGGGAGAAAAGAACTTTAAAGGCTTGAAAAGCAAATATAAGGTCAAGTAAAATTTTCTAGTTAAGTGCATGTCGGAAGCGTTTGAAACGCTTCCAACATGCATAGAAAACGGAAACGATAAATTTAATTTTTTAGCACTCAATTACCTTCACTGATGAAAAAGCTGACTACCACTTTATGTTTCTTTGCTATACTGTCTTTGTGCAGCTGGGTTGCCTACGGACAAAATATTAAACCAGACAAAATTGTTAAAAGAGATAAAAAAGTAATTGAGGCTATTGTGCAGGAGGTTACCATGAACGGCGAAATCTCTTACAAAAAGTTTACTTCACCCAAAGGGGCGCTCTTCAAAATTCCGGTGAAAGACGTCGCTAGTATCGAATATGCAAGTGGATATATTGACGAGTTTCCTGATGAGCCAGTGATCATTCAAGCACCCGCCCCCACTACTCCTGCCTCTTCCCGCGATTCTAAACCTGCTACTGCTACAGAGGAGACAAGCGCCCCAGTGTTGGCAAAAACCGAACCTAAACCTGTACCTACCGTTGCTTCGGTGAAGGAGGCTAAGAACACGGCCTCAACCAAGACTGAGTCTCGTAAAGTAAGTAACAAGGGCGTCGAAATTTCGTCAAAAGCGGTTACTGGCCTTGATTATGACCGCGTACCGATGGAAAACTTGCAGGCTGATGTTCGCAGTGCCGATGAATACGCTGGCGAGTATCAGTGGAGAAGAAACGTGAAAGGGCCGCGCGAAACCGCTTATCTGATTGCTTGGGACAATGTAAACCTTTCGCCCAAAGAATGGACGGGCTACTCCTGGAGACACAAGGGAAAAAGCGAGAGAGATGTGAAGCTAAAAGGGAACAAACTAATCGTTTCAGGCAAAACCCTGGGTAGCTTCGTTAAATTCGATGCCAATGGCAAAGAAATGCGGGGCTTCATGATTGAATCTGAAGATGGCAAAGACTTATTCCTGTGGAAAATAAAATAAGTTGCTCGACAGATCGATACGCCGCAACGGCTCTTCCGGTTCGCCAAAGCGGCGCAGATTGATATATTCCTAAGGGTAAACGGGTTGAATTGGAGAATTCAGCCCGTTTGCTTTAATTTATTTCCCATTTTTATTCTTTAGATGCCGATGGGATCGATTAAATATTTGCTTACAATGATGCATTACCAACCTACTTCTCATCATCCCTGGCTATACTGGCGTATTGGCTTGTTAGGATTGCTGTTATGGCTTCCTATGACGCTACAAGGGCAGGATATAACCGTGAAAGAAGGCGCGGACATCACTTACCAAGCCAAAAGGTTGGTGGGTGAATTGGAAAACTACCTCAATACCATCAGCAATACTGACCTAAGTGAAAGCGACATTAAGGAAATCATCGATAATAGTTACGGTGACCCAGTTAATAAAATATTTTTTGACGATAAAGTCATTATTGAAGACGACGTTGACCCCGCCAGCAATTCCAACAAGAAGAAAGACTTCGAAGTAAACAAATACCTTCGGAACTTTGATTTGATGTACACCAAAAGTACAGAAAGCTCCATCACTTTTACCAATCTCACGACATCTAACCTCAAAAAGAAAGACTTTTATTATATCAAAGTCTATTTTGAAAGTGCTTTTACCAATGCGCATCGCAACCAAAAAGTGGCCTACTCGCCCCAAAAAAGGGTCGCTACGATTCGGGCTGACAAGCAAGACAAGAAATGGAAAACCTACCTGGTCGGTATCCGCTTTTATACCCCAGAAGAAGCAAAAACAGCCAATGTCAACGACGTAAAGTTTGCCAAAGAAGTGGCGGGTAATAACCGAACGTTACGCGGCAGTAAAGCCGAAATGCCCACAGAAGCTTCCAAACAAGCCATTTACGAACAGGAAAAGCAAGCCCGCGACAAAGAATACAGCCAAGCCCTTGCTTCCGCCCAGGAAGCCGAAGCCCGACAAGACTATCCGGCAGCCCTCGAAAACTACAAGATTGCCCGTGAGCTTTCCCGCCGCCTGACCGATGTGAAGAAAGTCGTTGAGATAGAGCGAATCATTCAGCAACAAAACAACTGGCAACTGCTGCTGGAACAGGGCAATCTGGCGGCCAAACGGCGGGAATACAGTAAGGCGGTAGATCTGTATAAACAAGTGCTGCGCATCAAACCTGACCAAACAGCCCTGCTGGATAAGATTAATACGCTGACGAAAAAGCTTGAATCTGTGAGTGTGCTCCAAAACTTGTTTCAGCAAGGCAAATACGATGATGCGCTGAAAGAATGTAATCGCCGGTTGAAGAAGGAAGAAGATCGACTGGCTAACCCTGAATTGCAATTGCTTCGCGGACGTAGCTATGTAGCGCTGGAAAAATACAAAAATGCGCAGGAGGAATTTGATGCAGTCATCCAAACAGCCCCCGATTACCTGGAAGCAAGGATATTGCGCTCGGATTTGTACGAAAGAAAAAGCGAGTGGGCTAACGCTATTGCCGAATATGACGTCATTTTGCAGTCGATTGCTCCCAAGGAATCATCGTTTTACACCAAAAAAGCTTCCCTCCAGGTAAAGGCAAATAATTCACAGGCCGCCATTGCTGATTACGAAAAGGCAATCCAGTACAACCTAAAAAACCCCTTGAACTACGTGGAAAGAGGCCTTTTGTATTTTGCACTGGGCGATTTCGACAAAGCGAAACTCAGCTTTGATAGTGCCATCCGCTTAGACCCCACCTACGTTCGCGCCTATTTCCAGCGAGGCAAGACCTACTTACAACTCAACCGTAACCCAGAAGCCATCGCTGACTTTGAGAAAGCCCGCCAACTGGGGCTGGACAAAACCTCGACAGAAGAAATACTTCAATTGAGCAAACAAAATTACCGAACTGGCGTCGCTCGTTTTGAACAGAAACAATACCAGGAAGCCATTCAGCAGTTTGACCAGGCATTGTTGCTAAAGCCCAATTATACCGAGGCCTGGCTTGCGAAAGGAGATGCTTACTTTCAGTGGAAGAATTATTCTGCTGCCAAAGACAGTTATACCCAAACCATTAACCAGCAGCCCACCAACGCCGAAGCCTATTTCCAGCGCGGCCTGACGCAAGCCCAACTACAAGACTATGCCTCGGCCATAAAAGATTACCAGAAAGCAACTAGTCTTCGGCCAGAGTATATCGATGCGCATATTAATATTGGCCGCGCACAAATCTATCTGAAAGAATATGCGCAAGCGTTGGTCACCTACCAGCGGTTAATTCAACTGATCCAAAGGCAGGCCAAAGAAGCACCGCGGAGCGCTCAAGCATCGTTCGAAGAGAAGTTGGCCGAAAGTTATACGCTACTGGGCAAGTGCCAGTACGAAACCAAAAACTACCGGGAAGCGCTTGAAACATTCAAAACGGCACTCAGTTACAACAAAAACTTAAGCCAGGCTTACTACAATCGGGGAATGACGTATGTTGAAATGAATAATCCTACCAAGGCTATTGAAGATTTTAGCGCCTGC
The DNA here is from genome assembly GCA_040385915.1 of Bacteroidota bacterium. GTDB lineage: Bacteria > Bacteroidota > Bacteroidia > Cytophagales > ES-bin-26 > ES-bin-26. Next base: position 14,883 of record JAZKGK010000088.1, on the reverse strand, counting down.
CTCAGCCGGAATTCTGACCGGCTTGATGCGTTGTATTCCCGAGCCAGGGCCTACGAAATGATTGGCAAGTACAATCAAGCCATTGCAGGCTTTAATCAAGTATTGGAAAGCAAAGAGGCCGTGATATTTAAAGATGGCCTGTATCGGCGTGGTGCCTGCCATGCGAAGATCAATGATTACGAAGCAGCGATAAGCGATTATGAAGCGTATGCCCGGAAATATCCGCAAAGCCTGACGAGCAGTATCCACGTAGAACTGGGCTTCTTGTACCTGGACAAGCAGAAAAATACGCTGGCGCTGGAAAAATTCAAGCGCGCCAATGACATGGATAGACTCAACTCTTCGGCCATGTACGGCTTGGCCTTTGCCTATGCGCAACTGTCCAAAGTAAGTCAGTCCATTGAATGGCTCCAAAAAGCGCTAAAATCAAACCCCAGCGAATGGGACGACCTTAAAAAAGAGGCATACTTACCCAACCTGAAACGCAACCTCACGTTTGCCCGCCTGAAAAAAGATTACCACCTGGATTGAGAAGAGGAAGAAAACACAAACAACAAAACGATGAAAAACATCTTAAAACTTGAAGAGCTGGCCATGTTTGCCATCAGCATCTATTTCTTTTCTCTCCTTCCTTATGCCTGGTGGGTATTTCCTGCCCTGCTGCTAACACCAGACATTGGGCTGGTGGGCTACGCCTGGAATGCCAAAGTGGGCGCATGGGTATACAACATATTTCACCACAAGGGACTGGCTATCTTTATTGGGGCCTTTGGCTTTGTAGAGAATGTACCGCTTTGCCTCTTGGCTGGCATTATCCTCTTCGCCCACGCTTCTTTCGACCGAATATTAGGCTATGGGCTAAAATATAATGATAGCTTCGCCCATACGCATTTGGGGCAATTGAAAAAAAGCAACAGCCAATAGAAACTTAACTCAACAACTGACCGATGCCGAAGCTGAGGACGAATAGCAAAGTGGTCAGCGCCATTTGCTTTAGGTAGGGATCAATCTCTGCTGGCTTCTCTTTTTGGGTAATGGCCACTCCATTTCTGAGCAATAAGGGAAAACTGATGAGGAAGAGAAACTGATAGATATTTCGAAAGTCTAACCCAACGTAAGCGACGGCGCAAAGCATACCAACGGCCAGCAAAACCCAGTGGTAGACTACCGCCTTCTTCCGACCCAAGCGTACCGGAACCGACTTCTTGCCCGCTTTTCTATCTGATTCAATATCACGGATATTATTGATATTCAGGACTGCGGCAGCAAACAAACCGCAACTGGTGGCAGGCAATAATAAAATAGTGTCAAACTGTTGGGTATAGAGATAGAAGGTGCCTAATACGCCAACCCAGCCGAAAAAAATGATCACGGATAAATCGCCTAGCCCGGCATAACCGTAAGGCTTTTTGCCCGCCGTATAAGTGACCGCTGCCACAATGGACAAGATGCCTAAGCCTAGGAAGTAAAGGAAAGTCTGCTGAGTAGCCCCAGCCAGAGCGGTTGTCAATAGCCAAATCCCGGTTACTAAGGACAAGAAGCCAAACACAAGCATGGCATACAGCATCTGATTGGAGGATATTACGCCAGATTGCACGGCTCGTTTAGGTCCTTCCCGCTCCGCACTGTCGGCTCCGTGGATAGAGTCGCCATAGTCATTGGCCAGGTTGGATAGGATTTGCAGGAAAATGGTGGTCAGGCAACACAGCACACATACTTGCCAATGGAAGCGGTGAACCGATGCCGCAAGGAAGCTTCCCATACCAATGCTCGACAATGCCAAGGGCAAGGTGCGTGGGCGAGCTGCTTCTATCCAGGCAGATAATGGTTGAGGCATATTTTGTGAAGGGAGATCATTATTGCGAGAATTCAATTTTTTTCAAATACTATAGGCCGCAATGACAAAATACAGCATAAGTAGTGTTGGAGTCGTGGGGGGGGG
>JAZKGK010000088.1:11496-12873 GCA_040385915.1 Bacteroidota bacterium | reverse complement strand
CCACGACTTAATAGCCTCTCAGAACATTCTGTCGTTGCGAAGAACCGGAACCGGTCCGGTAGTGCCTCGCAATGACGAATTTATTTATTACTTGATCGCCGCTAAAAATGCTGGGTCGGTGGGTTTGATGGCTGAAGCAAAGAACTTTACCAACGCGCCTTTTTCGTCGATTAGGTACTTGCAGAAATTCCAGGAAGGCTCGTCTGTATTCCATCCGTTCAATTCCTTCTTAGACAACCACTGATACAGTGGATGCTGGTCTTTGCCTTTCACTGATACTTTTTCCAGCATCAGGAATTTCACACCATAATTCTTCTGGCAGAAAGTGGCAATCTCTGTATTTGTACCTGGCTCCTGGCTTCCAAAGTTGTTGGCTGGCACACCAATGACTACTACCTTATCACCATATTCTTCGTGGAATTTTTCCCAATCTGCGTACTGAGGTGTATAGCCACATTTGGAGGCCACATTGATGATAAGCACTTTTTTACCTTTGAATTGAGCAAAATCTACTGGCTTTTCATCAAGCGACAGCATTTTGAAATCATAAAATGACTTAGCAGGGTTAGCTAATGCATCCATCGTATCGGGTCTGGTTTTTACATTGTTTGCACCAAAGCAAGAAGAAAGCAGGGAAACAAAGGTCAGAAGAAGTTTCATAATAGATTTGATTTAGGATTACAAAGTCAAGCCTGTAATTTACATTTTTTCAGGCACCAATATACCTAACAAACTCATTCCTTGCCGGATTGTTTGCGCAGTCAACTGAGAAAGCGCCACCCGGAAGTGTTTGATGGCCGCATCTGACTCTCCCAAAATGGATACTTCGGACCAAACACGCCCATAGGCTTTGGCTACTTCATACACGTATTGCGCAATCACCGAAGGCGCGTATCCATCACCCGCTTCCTTTACCTGAGAAGGATATTGGCTTAACAGAATAATTAAATCCCGTTCGGTTGGGTGAATTTGTGTAATCGCTTGTAAAGCCTCGGCTTTAATTTCCACCCCGGCTTCTTTGGCCTTACGCAACACAGAGGAAATCCGGGCGTAGTTATATTGAATAAATGGGCCTGTATGTCCATGAAAGTCAATCGACTCTTCCGGATTGAACAACATTCTTTTCTTGGGCTCGACTTTTAGCAGGAAATACTTCAATGCACCTAATCCAAGAATCCGATAGAGTTCATGGGCTTCATTACTGTCAAAATCATCAATCTTGCCGTCACCATTGATGTCCACGAATTGGATATCACCCGCCGCGGTCACGTCAGTCTGGAAGGGCGCGGCGGCCACCGCGTCATCGCTCTGGAAGATGCCCTGCACCTTGTAGCCGTAGAAGGAACCCAGCGGCTGCCCATTCTCCTGAATGCTATA